>CASENB010000023.1 GCA_949289305.1 uncultured Spirochaetales bacterium | reverse complement strand
TACGAACTCGTCCTCCTTCCTCCTCTTAGGATCTTTTTCTCCTCTATTCATACAGATCCTCCTTTTTGATACGAAGGACAAGACTCAGGCCTTTTATTCCTTCTATATATCTAAGGGGAAAAAGTCGCGTTTTGTTCAAAATTTATCGATAAAAGTTAAAAACATTTTTGTCAGTACCACTTAGGACAAGCTTAGCCGGTTTTCTGTCGGCACCTTTTATAAAATGAGTATGAAATATATAAATCACTTTTCTTTTTAAATTTTTTATACTTATTTTATCTTTTTAAATTATTATCGGAATATGACGATAAAAAAGAGGCTCACGATATCTAATATCCTTATGATAATAATTCCTATATTCATTACGGTTATTATTGTCTTCTCTTGTCTCTTTTTCGCATTGTTTTATATTAGCCGTACGAAAGACATAACTTTTTCGGATGCAAATGAATTCAACACGTCGTCACATCTCGTAGTCGAGATGCTTGAAAGCGATGCAGAAGACGATGGAATCATAGACTATGCCAAGATAGTCTCATATCTTGACTCATCCGCATCATCAATTCTCATTATAAAGGACGGCATTAACGATTTCACATATGGAGAAATTCCTTCTTCCTTATTAAGCCTTTGCATTCCCCTTTCAAGCAGGGCAAGCATCATAAACGGGGATGAGAACATATATAAGGAAGATTTCAACAGAGCGGGATCAAGCTATAGCGCATAATTTTATTCAAGGAACATCAGCAGCGATACAAGCGGATTGGAAAGGACGTTCACGATAATATTGGTAATCCTTGTGATATCTATTGCTCTATCGATCTATTTTACCAACAGAATATTGATAAAATTCATATTCAGAAACATAGAAAAACCTCTGGATCTCCTTTTAAAAGGGTTTGAAGAGCTTAAAAAAGGAAACCTCGATTACGAGATACGGTACGAAAACGACGATGAGTTTAAACCTGTGTTCCTGACTTTCAACGAGATGTCAATGCGTCTTAAAGAATCTGTAGAGACGGTGAAGAAAGAAGAGGAGAAATCGAGGAAGCTGATGGCATCGCTATCACATGACTTGAGAAGTCCTCTGACAAGCATAAAAGCATACGTAGAAGGGCTTATAGACGGAGTTGCAAAGAACGAAGATCAGAAAATAAGATATGTAAAGACGATAAGGGACAAGACAGAGGAACTTGAGAAGATTGTCAACAGAATCCTCTCTTACACGAAAATGGAAGTGATAAAAGAGGATGAGGAACTTAAAATCATAAGGCTTGATCTGTTCTTAAAATCTTTAATTGAGAATATAAAGGATGACTACAGGGAAAGAGGACTTGATATAACGCTTAAGACTACCCCTCTATCTTATGCATTCAATTCATTTCTTCTTGAAGAGATCGTATTCAATATCGCAGACAACAGCCTAAAGTATAAGAATAAAGAGAGGGCCTGCCTCATTATAGAACTAAAGAATGATACGCTTACCTTTAAAGACGACGGTCCTGGAATAAAAGAAGAGGATAGGGAAAAGATTTTCGACCTATTCTTCAGAGAGGATGAGGCAAGAGCAGACAGAAGAAAAGGAAGCGGAATTGGACTTGCGATAGTAAAGAGGGCATCAGAAAGGCTTAATGCAAAGGTTTCTAGCAAGAATGGAGATAACGGAGGGCTAATAATTGAGATTGCCCTGTTAGGAGAAAAATATGGTGAAAATTTTGATAATTGAAGATGATTACGATATTGCATCGATTGAAAAAGACTACATAGAAACCGCAGGATTCAAAGCAGACGTCGCTTTTGACGGAGAGACGGGACTAAAAAAAGCGCTTGAAGAAAATTATGATCTCGTACTTCTTGATATCATGCTGCCCAAGATCGACGGCTTCACCATCCTAAGGGAACTTAGGAAGGAAAAAGACATTCCAATACTCATGGTTACAGCAAAACGGGAAGACATAGATAAAATAAGAGGACTTGGAATGGGGGCTGACGATTATGTGGAAAAACCATTCTCTCCATCAGTCCTTCTTGCACGCATAAAGGCTCACCTAGACCGTTACAGCAGATTAAAAGGAAATGAAGTCAAAAGTGAAATAAACATCAGCGGCATCCGCCTTAATACAGAAACAAGAAGGGTGTATGTGGATGGCAAAGAAGTGGAATTAAAGAATAAAGAGTACGAGCTTCTTCTTTTCTTGATGCTGAATCTTGATCACGTATTCAGCCGAGAAGAGCTCTATGAAAACATATGGGGAATGGATAAGGCTGGAGACAATACGACGGTCGTAGTGCATATTAATCGCTTAAGGGAGAAGATCGAAAGAGATCCGTCAAATCCAGAGAGAATAGAAACCGTCTGGGGCGCTGGATACCGCTTTAAGCCTTAAGCTATAATGGAACTATGACTTTTGATGTTTATAAAGCAAAAGAGAGATCTCCAATCATATATCTACTCTCCCCTATGGATAATAAGAACGAAATCATAGGGGAAATAAAATCAAGAACGGATAAAGCTTTTTCACTTGTCTTTATAAACAGTGTTAACTGGAACGAAGACTTTTCCCCCTACCCTTATGCAGAGTTTAGTGGCGGCGCAAATATATTTCTAAAAAACTTATTAGATCGGATTCCAGAAATTGAAAAAGGAATTGATATTCAATTTAGAATACTTTCAGGCTATTCCCTCTCTGCGCTCTTTTCAATTTATGCAGTTCTTCACTCTGATGCTTTTAAATGCATAGCATCACAATCAGCATCATTATGGTATCCTGATTTTATTGATTACTTAAAAAACCACACGATCTCAAAAAGTCTTGAATATGCATATTTTTCTCTTGGAGACAAGGAAAAACACACAACAAACACCCTGCTTTCAAAAGTAGAAGATAAAACAAAAGAAGCAGAACTAATATTCAGAGAAAATGGAATTAAAACCAAATTTGAACTTAATAAAGGAAACCACTACAAAGCAGTAAACATGCGTATTGCTAAAGGGATTGCATGGCTGTTAGAACAATAAGCCTACATTATCTCTTTTACCGGCAACACTTGGCAGCTAATGCCCTTCTCTTTAAAAATATTTAAAAGATCATTGCTGTTAAGAAAAACAGTAAGACTGTTGTCGTTTGGATGTATGCCGATCAAAGATGATGAAAAATAGTCGTCAAGGACATATGTGAACTTTCTCTCTTTGTCATTTAAAAGTGCAAAGGGAGTCACCTCACCTTTCTTTAGGCAAAGCATTTCTTCAAGCTTATCAGGCGGAAGAAAGCTTAAAGCGCGAGATGATAGCTGACGTCTTAAATCTTTTAAATCAACCCTCTTGTCATTTCTGACGGACAAAAGGAAGAACGAAGACTTCTTATCATCTGTAAGCGCGATGTTTTTAGCAATGCACTCTTTGTTTCCAATGTCGATAAGTTCCATCTCCCCTATCGAGTAGACTCTTTCATGAGATACGAAACTGTATTCTATTTTCATTTCATCAAGAAGGGCAAAAATATCTTTTGAAGCGACCATAAGAAAACATTAGTCTTTACAGTTTAAAATTTCTAGATCTTATAGCGCTAAAATTACTCATGAGTTAAACTACATTTTATGAAAAAGATTCCATCTGAGCTAGCAAACGTATATGTAGTGCTTTTTAACAGCCTCGGCGTTACGCTTACGATAAAATCAGGACTTGGCATTTCCCCGTTTTCCGCAGTGCCCTACGCCTTTAATCTCGTGTTTGAAAACATAACGATTGGAACATTCAACTACTCTTTCCAGCTTCTTCTCGTAATTATCTTAATGGTATTAAGAAAAAAGTTCGTACCATCCTATTTTGTTTCCTTTATAATCGCATTCTTCTTTGGGATATTCATGGATCTTCATGAGCTTTGGGTGACGCGCCTTCCTCTGAATACGGCGCTATCTGTGATATATTTTGCAATAGGCTATCTTTTAGTCGCTGCCGGAATTGCAATGGAAAACAGATCTGGACTCACTATAATGGCAACAGATCTCTTTTCAAGAGACCTTTCGGAAATAAAGCGCATATCTTTTTCAAAAGTCAAAATCAGCTTCGATGTAATATGCCTAATCCTTACATGCGTAATAACGTATGCATTCACATCCCGCATTCAAGGCATTGGAATAGGCACTGCCGTTATGGCTTTCACACTTGGAAAGGCGGCATCCTCTATCGGAGAGATAATGGACTCATCAGGATGGACTTTTGTAAGATTTAAAGAATTAAGGAAGGATGAGAAATGAAAAACATATACGATGAAAATGAGTTTTTTAATAAATATCTGAATATGGGAAGATCTAAAAATGGTCTATTAGGATCTGGCGAATGGGAAAGCCTTGAAAAACAGATGCCAGATGTAAGCGGTTTTAATATACTCGATCTTGGTTCAGGCCTTGCCTGGCATGCCAAATATTTTATTAATCATGGCGCAAATAGCGTCGATGCAGTAGATAGCAGCATCAATATGCAGGAAAGGGCAAAAGAGATAAACTTTTCCGAGAAGATAAACTACATAATATCTGATATTGAAGAGTACGAAATAGCAGAGAACAAATATGATCTCATCTTCTCATCTCTTGTTCTTCATTACATAAAAGGCTATAAAGCGCTTGTAAGCAAAGTATATAAGGGACTAAAAAAAGGAGGCATCTTTCTCTTTTCAGTAGAGCATCCGCATTTACAGCAGAGGGCAGCGAAGACTTTTTATATGACGAGAAAGGGAATATCATATGTTTTCCTCTTAACAACTATTTTCTAGAAGGTGAAAGAGATACTAATTTCTTAGGCTCTAAAGTACCTAAATACCACAGAACGCTTACTACATATATCTCAACACTACTTGAAACAGGCTTTTCACTTAAAGCGATTATGGAACCTGAAGTCGCAAGCTATTTAAGGCATCTTGATGAGATGAAAGAAGAGTACAGACGACCTATGATGCTTATTGTCAAGTCGGAAAAATCCTAAAAGTTTTCCTTGACGGTCCAATTTAACCGGTTTAGCATTTAATCATAAAGGTAATTAAACCGGTTAAAAAGGAGATAAACATGAAAAAAGCATTATCTGTACTTCTTATTTCTCTTTGTCTTTTTTCAGCCTTTGCAGGCGGAAGCCAAGAGAGTGCGAACGAAGTGTATTTCCTCAACTTCAAACCAGAAATCGCTACAGTTTACACAGACATCGTAGCTCCTGCATTTGAAGAGGAAACAGGAATCAAGCTCAGAGTCGTAACGGCGGCATCCAACCAGTATCAGACGACGCTAAGATCTGAGATGGCGAAGAGCAATCCTCCTGTAATTTTCCAGGTCAACGGACCTGTAGGTGCGCAGGCATTTTTAAACGACATGGCATCGCTGGACGACACATCATTCTACGGTCTTCTAGCAGATAAGAGCATGGCGATAAGAAACGATGCGGGCTTAGTTATCGCAGTTCCATATGCTGTAGAGGGATACGGAATCATATACAACGATGCGATAATGAGAAAGTATTTCGCACTTCCAGATAAGGCAGTGGATATCAACAACGCTGATGAGATCAGAAATTTCGAGACTCTTAAAGCAGTCGTAGAGGATATGTCAAAACATCTTGAAGAACTTGGAATCCAGGGCGTATTTGCCTCTACTTCAATGGCAAGCGGCACAGACTGGAGATGGCAGACACACCTTTTCAATATGCCTCTATGGAAGGAGATGGGAGATGTGCTAACCGCAACAGAAGCCAAGACATTCGACTTCACTTATAACGAGAATTATAAGGCGCTGTGGGATCTTTATCTCGATAATTCAACGACGGCTAAGGGCCTTGTAAGCGCAAGAACCGACTCAGAAAGCATGGCTGAATTCGCACTCGGACAGTGCGCGATGGTTCAGAACGGAAACTGGGCGGCAGCTCAGATTCTCGGAGAGAGCGGAAACACAGTAGCTGCTGAAGACATAAAGTTCCTTCCTCTATATATGGGATTTGAAGACGAAGAGTCATACGGAATCTGCGTTGGAACGGAAAACTATCTTGCCATAAACAAGAATGCAAGCGCAGAGGCTCAGGCTAATGCAGATGCGTTCCTTACATGGCTGTTCTCCAGCGAGACTGGAAAAAAGATCGTAAAAGAGAGTCTTATGTTCATAACGCCGTTCAATTCATTCTCTGTAGATGAACTTCCAGACGATCCTCTTGCAAGAGAAGTAAACAGATGGATGAACATGGAAGGAATCAGCTCTGTTCCATGGGTATTCCAGGGAATTCCTTCAGAGCAGTGGAAGAGCGACTTCGGAGGCGCGCTGCTGTCCTATATAAACGGCACGATGCCATGGGAAGACGTAGTTAAGATCTGTCAGGATTCTTGGACGACCGAAGCGGAGATTGCCGGAAGGTAATATTAATTGGGCCGTCGTTTTTAGACGGCCTTTTTTATGAGGTTCTTATGGAAAAAGCATTGAAAAAGTACTTTCCCCTATTCGCGCTTCCAGCCCTAATCTGTTTTACAATCAGCTTCGTAGTGCCGTTTGTATGGGGATTCGTATTATCATTTTGCGAGTTTACAACGATAACCGATGCGACTTTCGTAGGCTTTAAGAACTACGTAAGGGCTTTTACTGTAGACGGCTACTTCACTCATGCGTTCTTATTCACTCTCGCATTCGCAATTGTCAGCGTTATCACTATAAACATAATCGCATTCGCCCTAGCTCTTGTGTTGACAAGAAACATGAGGGGAACGAACGTATTCAGAACGATTTTCTTCATGCCTAACTTAATCGGAGGAATCGTTTTAGGCTGGATCTGGCAAGTCATTATAAACGGAGTCCTTTCTTACTTTGAAAAGACGATCGCCGTGGATGCGACATACGGCTTCTGGGGCCTTGTCGTTCTAATGAACTGGCAGAACGTAGGATATATGATGGTAATCTATATCGCAGCTATACAGAATATTCCAGATGAGATGCTTGAAGCATCGGAGATAGACGGCGCAAACTATTGGACGAAACTCAGAAAGATAATAATTCCTGCAGTAATGCCGTCGATAACGATCTGTCTGTTTTTAACGACGACAAACGGATTCAAGCTGTACGATCAGAACCTAGCTCTTACTGCAGGAAACCCGAACCACCAGACGGAGATGCTCGCGCTCAACATATTCAATACGTTCTACTCGAGAATCGGATTTGAAGGGGTCGGACAGGCGAAAGCTGTAATCTTTACAATACTTGTCGCAATGATCGCACTGCTTCAGCTCTATACGACAAGAAAGAAGGAGTATGAAAACTAATGAAAAGGAAATCTATTCTAAATACAATTCTTTTTATATTGATGATCTGCTTTGCAGCCTTCGTAATCCTTCCTATCGTGATCGTTTTCATCAACTCTTTTAAAGGAAGGCTGTTTATAAATTCTGAACCGTTCTCAATTCCGAAAGGGGATTCGTTTGTAGGACTTATTAACTATACAGAGGGGCTTTCAAAGACCGGCTTCTTCTCTGCTTTCGGATACTCAGTATGGATTACGGTCGCATCTGTCTTGTTCATTTTGCTTTTTACAAGCATGCTCGCTTGGTATATAACGAGAGTTAAGGGAACGCTGACGAACATAATTTATTACGCTCTAGTATTCTCTATGATCGTGCCATTTCAGATGGTAATGTTTACAATGAGCAAGATCGCCAATATGCTGCACCTTGACAACCCTGTAGGAATCATAGTGCTTTATGTCGGTTTCGGCGCAGGAATGGCATCATTTATGTTCTCTGGATTCATTAAAAGCATTCC
Source organism: uncultured Spirochaetales bacterium (assembly GCA_949289305.1). Classification (GTDB taxonomy): domain Bacteria; phylum Spirochaetota; class Spirochaetia; order Sphaerochaetales; family Sphaerochaetaceae; genus Ornithospirochaeta. Next base: position 182,428 of record CASENB010000023.1, on the reverse strand, counting down.
TCTAGCCTTAGAAGAGGCTGCCATGATAGACGGTGCAAGCCCTGTAAGGACATTCTTTTCCGTAGTGTTGCCGATGTTAAAAAGCACAGCCGTCACCATTGCGATTTTAAATACGATGTGGGTATGGAACGACTATCTGATGCCATATTTGACAATCGGAACGAATTATAGGACGATTCCTGTTGCAATACAGTATTTAAGAGGCGGCTACGGTTCCGTAGACATGGGCGCTATGATGGCGATGCTGGTGCTTGCAATGATTCCGGTAATCGTATTCTATCTTATCTGTCAGAAACATATCATCAAAGGCGTTCTAGCAGGAGCGGTAAAGGGTTAAATTATGTCAAAAGGCGTTACAATGAAAGATATAGCCACATCTTTAGGAATCAGCAAGGCTACTGTCTCATTCGCTTTCAACGATCCATCGAAGATTAAAAGCGAGACTTACGAGAGGATAATGGAAAAAGCAAGGGAACTAGAGTACCTGCCGAATCCTGCAGCGAAACGCCTTAGCATGGGGAAGAACTACATAATAGGCTTTCTCCTTCCGCAGAACATCGAGATAAGCCTCAGCAACCCATACACTATCGAAGTTCTAAAAGGGATTGCTGCGGAGGCAGAAAAAAGAGGCTATAGCGTTAATCTCATTCCTCCTCTAAAATCCTCTGTCGCAGACGCAATAAGCATGGCCGCCGTAGACGGGATTATCTCAATGGGAATCAAAATAGATGGCGATATCAAGGAAACGCTCAGAAGGCGGCATATTCCCATCTGCTCAATAGACGGAAGAAAGAGCGACAGAGTCAACTCTATTAACATAGATGATGAGAAAGCCGCATATGAACAGATGAAATACGTTCTTTCCAAAGGACATAAAAAGATTATTATCATGGCCCTTGGCAGGGATGATTACGATAAAGATGACAAGATAGATAACGATTCAACCGGATCAAAACGTCTTAAAGGCTATGAAAGAGCGCTAAAAGAGAGCTCTCTTTCTTTAGCCGACTGCCATATAGTCTCTACCCCGCCATCTGTAGACGATGGCTACCAAGCATTTGAATCTGCATATGAAGAATATAAGGCGACTGCGATAGTCTCAATGTCCGATGCAGTCTCGTTCGGCATTCTGAAAAGAGCTCGAGAGATGAATCTTAAAGTTCCAGAAGATCTGAGCATTATCGGTTTTGATGGCCTAATGTCAGGACTATATGGCATAAACTTAACAACAATAGTACAACCGGCACACCAGAAAGGTGTTAATGCCTGTTCGCTTCTATTCTCGTCAATGGATGACGATGATGAACAACAAGAAAAACTTTTATACGTGGATTACAGCCTATATGAAGGTGAAAGCGTAAAAGATTTGAGAGTTTAATTATGGACATAAAGTACAAAAGACATAGCGGAATACTGATGCACATAACAAGTCTTCCATCTAAATACGGAATCGGAGATCTTGGTAGCGATGCATATACCTTTTTAGATAAATTGAAAGAGAGCGGTTTTGATCTATGGCAGATACTCCCACTTGGGCCTACGGGATTTGGAAACTCCCCCTACTCACCAAAAAGCAGTTTCGCTTTCAACGAACTTCTAATAAGTCCTGAAGATCTCTATAAGAGGGGCTATGTCAGAAAAGACGATATCGAAACGCTTACTCATTTAAATAGGGACAAAGTCGATTTCAACCATTTAATTGCGATAAAAATGCCTCTTTTAAAGAAAGCTGCGAAAGAATTTCTAAGAAAGGAAGGGAAAAATGGCGATTTTGAAGAGTTCAAAGCGAGGGAGAAATACTGGTTGAAGGACTATGCGCTGTTCTCTTTTCTATATGATAAGGCAAAAGATGCAAGATGGATGCTCTGGTCAAAAGAATACAAGGACAGGGATGAGAACGCACTAAAAGATCTTGAGGAAAAAAATAAAGAAGAGATAGAGTGCTATGAGGCTCTTCAATTCATATTCGAAAGGGAATATAAGGGACTGAAGAACTATGCGAATTCAATCGGAGTGAAGATCATAGGAGACATTCCGATATTCGTAGGAAGGGACAGCGCAGACACATGGAGCAGACCGTATCTCTTTAAAAGGGACTCTAGCGGATCATTTAACAAAGTATCTGGAGTGCCGCCAGACAACTTCTCACCAACAGGCCAGCTCTGGGGCAATCCCGTATACGACTGGCAAATACACGAAAAAGACGATTTCTCGTGGTGGAAAGAGAGGATAAAAAGGACGCTGGAGGCCGTAGACATATTGAGAATAGATCATTTCAGAGGCTTTGACGCATACTATGAAATTGATGCGAATGCAAATGACGCATCAAACGGAGTATGGGTGAAAAGCCCTGGAGAAAAGCTTTTTAAGGCTTTAAAGGAAGAGCTTGGAGAGCTTAACATAATCGCCGAAGATCTTGGCCTTTTGACTGAGAGCGTTGAGAAGCTGAGGGATGACAACCATTTTCCTGGAATGAAGATATCGCATGACGGATTTCTTCCAAAAGACGGAAATATTAATGGAAAGGACGACTTTCTTCCACACAACTATACAAGGCCTTTCGTCGCCTACACGGGGACGCACGACAACAATACGAGCAGAGGTTGGTTTAACGGGCTTTCAGAGGACGAAAAAAAGTATGTGCTTGAATATCTGGATACGTGCGAAAAGAAATTCACCTACTGCCTATGCAGGGCCGTCATGCTTAGCAATGCGGACTATGCGATCCTTCCCATGCAGGATATCCTAGATTTGGATGAAAGCGCAAGAATGAACTTCCCATCCACATGCAACGATAAGAACTGGTCTTGGAGGATGTCGGACGAGTCTTTCACAGACGATGTAATAAAGCGTTTTAAAAGGCTCAACGAGCTATCTGGAAGAGGAATTTAAAAGATTCAAGGCAGCTTTCTTATCACAGTCAAGCTGCCTTATCAAATCACCTATGTTCTCGAAGCGCTTAGTACTTCTCAAGTAGTACATTAAAACTACTCTTATCTCGGTTGAATATATATCAGAGTCAAAATCGATTATATGGGTCTCAACAGTTATGCTATTGTCGCTGTCTATGCTTGGACGAGGTCCTATGTTGGTTATTCCGATAAAATTTTTCCCGCAAACATAGACATAGCTTGCATAAACGCCTAAATAGCCATCAAAAGCGCAGTCAGGGATGATGTTTGCCGTTCTGAATCCTAGCTTTCGTCCATTGCCCTTACCTTTCACGACTATACCGGCAAGTTCTTTATTTATGCTCTGCATAGCCCTATTCTCTTCTTTTAAAAGCAGGTTATCAAGACTAAAATGAAACTATGATTAAACGAAGCTGGCCTGAATTGAAAGAGAAGCTGAGCAGATCAAAATTCAGATCCTCATTTCATCTGAAAGAAAAGGACGTAATCTATGTAGAACAAAAAGGGCTCAAGACGATAAGAGATCACGCAGAGTCTTTCATACGCATGCGTCTTGCGCCTGAAAATCCTAACAACGATGGAAAACAGACGCCTTACAAAGGCCATCCGGTATTCATCGCAGAGCATGCGACTGCGTTCTGCTGCAGATCGTGCACGCAAAAGTGGCACGGCATAGAGAAGAACAGGCCGATGAGCGAGGATGAAATAGAATATGCTATCTACATCATCATGAGCTACATAGAAGATGAGATCAAATCGGCACGGAATACTTGACCCAGCTTGGATCGATTGAAAAGACTATGTCGATATCCGAATACTGCCATACTTTTTTTATGGCAATCATGATTTCCTTGCGTATGGCATCAAGCTCCTTCACGCTCTTTTCTTCGTTCAAAAAGATATGGATCGTCGAAAGGAGTATCCTACCCTGCTTTGACGAGTACGCCATATATCTCTTGAAACCATATTTGTTCTTGTACACTTCAAGAACATCGTCAAGACTTTGCTGAATATCTTGATTAGGAGCGCATGACAAGAGTTCCCTGATGCTTGTTATAAGCTGCTTCAAAAGCGGCGGGGCAAGAGAAAGTACGAAAGCCACAGTTATTATCGGATCGATGTAGTTTGCAACAGCGCTTAGCCCCACATAGTCCAGAATCTCCATTAGAGAGAAAGATATCAGAACTGCAACGCTTAAGAGCGCATCGTTAATCCAGCTTCTTGCCTCAGCTTTCAGAATCGGAGAATTGAATTTTTTTGCATTGAAATGCAAAACGCGCCAAACAATAAAACATCCGAAAATGGAAATAGCCGTAAATATGATTCCAAGACTTGCCTCTGTCCTATAGCCTCCAGAGAAAATGCTTTCAATCGCGCTAAAGCCTAATATCAGATTCATAGTCAGAAGAGACACAGTCCTGAGTGCAATATAAAACGGCTCAAATGCGCCATATCCGAACTGATACCTCTCGTCATCCTTTCTGAGAGCGATTTTAAGCACAAAGCTTGACGATAGGATGAATAAGCTCTGAATCAATGAATAGAGCCCGTCAAGAAGCATGCTCTTAGAGTCCGCAAGATAAGCAAACAAAACGCCAAGCACGCCGAAAGAAAAACAAATAAGCGTAACCGTTTTTAAAATAACTTCTTCTTTATTCTTTTTCATAAAAATAACAAAAATAAAATAATTTCTTTAAATACTAAAAAATACTACTACTCTTTCATTCTATCTGAAAGTCAAAACTTATGAAAGCCCCCAGAAAAATCTAATAAAAACCGCCCCAGAGGAGGTGTTTCTAGGGCGGAAAAGGGGATGGGCACAAGGATTGAGGAAAAGACTCAATCACTACACTTACGTGTCTGACTTAAACTTATGCAAACAATCAAAAGTAATAGGGAGGATTCCTAAGACCCCTGACCTATTTTATAATAACATAAAATATTTAAATTGCAAGAAAAATCTTGAAAAAAGTTATATCTGGTTTTAAAATTTAGACCAGATATGGAAATTAAAAATTTTTTACTCTCAAAGTACAGAAACATGATTATAAAAGGAGAGCTTGAGATTGGAACACAAATGCCAAGCCAGAGAGAGCTTGCAAGAAAAGAAGGAATAAGCAAAAGCGTAGCGAATGCGATATACAAGGAGCTTGAGGAAGAAGGATTATTAGAGACGCAGGAGAGAAGCAACACTTTCGTCTCCAACTGGAAGGACAGACCAAACGAAAAGACGATAACAAGCATATTGCAGAGCGCTGGAGAATCGAGCCCGTCAGAAGAACTCATAAAGGACTTTGAGGAATTCAGAATTATTAACGAATGCAAATGCGCAGCTCTTGCAGCACAGCATAGGACTGATGATGACATAAGAAAGCTTTATGACGCGCTAGATAAAATCGTCAAAGCAGAAAACGCAGAAGAATTTGCAAATGCGCACCTTGAGTTCCATCTCATGATTTTCAGCGCAAGCCACAATTCGATTTTCTCAAGCGTCGCTAAAAGATTTGCTAAGGTCTTTTATAACTGGGGACTCTCAAACTATTCGAACGACATGAACGATCTAAGCGAGATGCTTAGAAAAGTCTGCATTCACATAGAAAATAGGGATGCAGTGCATGCAGAAGCATTAATGAACATGTATTCCTATGAAACTTCAATTATTTTAAATATAAATCCAGATAGATAGAATCCGATATCGGAATAAAAATCTTTAATTAATATTATAACATTAATAAATGCGGATTTCCTAAAAAATTTTAGGAAATCCAACCACCCCAAAAATAAACGTGCAAAGCCGCACTAAAAACTTTAAGCATATTTGAATTCACTAGGCTTCATGCATTCAAGAAGAGATTTTTCCCTATCAGAAAAATATGATAGAAATCCGCCGTCCTCCCCTTTTTTCAGTTTTGAAATTACGTTTAAAAGAGAGTACGCATAATAATCTCCATACAGTCCTTTTCCAATTAAAACGGAAATAACGGAAATGTAGTACATAAGACTTAGAAGGTTAATAAACTCGAACGACAGGCCCGATATCCCGTCATGATCCAAGCATGCAAGAGAATTAAGCTTAGACCTGATCTCCATAAAAGCCTTTCCTCTAAGATCGCAATCCCTTATTGAAGAAATAAAGGAGGATGGAAAAGAAGAATAGCTTTTTAAAAACTTTCGGATCTTATCCGGATCTATGGATGAGAAGAAATCGCATAGATCCAAAGATCCGAATAAAGAAGAGTATGAGGAGACAAAAGAACACAAAGGAGGTTGCTTATGCTCGACATCGTTAAAAGCCCTTAATTTCGCAATTGACTTGATGTATTTTGCCTTATCATTGAAAATCCTATCTAGCTGACCATCTAGACTTTTAAAAGCCTTACTAAAGAAGACTTCACAAGGGCCTACTGAAGTTTTTTCTCTCTCCTTATCATATCTGCTATCCACATTGCCTGGTGCGGAGTCGGAATTACTTAAGCTCTCAAATAGAGGAGAATCAGAGCCAGAGCGAAGGTTCAGGCCCAAAATACTAATATAACTCAGTATATTATTTCTTTTATTCATCCGTACCTCCATACAAAAGCTCTAAGCTAATCTATTTATTTGCTTACAATCTAATTATAACACCCTATAACAAAGATTTCAAACAAAATTTTTACAAAAATTAGTGTTTCAGGCTATCATTTCTATTTTAATTAGTTTCCTAATAAGTAATTTTTCTCTTACGTTTATTTAACTTGTTTTAACAAAAAAATGAATGCAAATTATTTTATTTTTCTTTATTTTAGTCTGTAAAACATATAATTATTAATGCTCTTTTTAAATCATTTTATAGTATAAAAGAATTTATAGACCGTATTTTTATTCTAAATCATTTAAAAGTTAGAAAATCTTTTTCTTGAAAAAAAGGAAATTAATGAAAATTAATTATTTTCTCCATATTTAATAGCCTATTTCTGTTTTGAAAACAAATTTCTTGTTTTATTTCTGCAGTACAGGCATTAATTTTTTTAAGCTTGTTGATTTTTCTTTCTTTTCAAAGCAGGAATCTTTTTTTATGCTATATTTATACCTTATTTCTTTTATATAACCTCTTTTTTTTACCTATAAGGGCTTTCTTAGACATTAATTTGTACTCATTACAATATTTTTTCATGTAAGATTTGTATTTTTACTTGTTCCTTTAATAAAATAGACTTTATTTTCACTAAATTTAAGTAAATTTTACTTTTCAATCTTGAGAAATAAAAAAAAATCTTTTTTATGAAATGAGAAGTCTATAAATAAATATTTTTATTTCTAATATTTTCAATACATTTAAGTTTTTTTTCTTTAAATTAAATAAAATTATTGCTTAGTTTCAATTTATGCTTTTTTGTTTCTAGTTTTTTCATATTCACTTTCTTCTTCCACTTTTTTTTCTTTTAGCTTCGCTTTTATCTCATCTTCTTTTTGTTTTTTTACCTTGTTACGACTATGAAGCTGCCTTCTTTTATTTCTTTTTTAGGACTATAGATCAGTTAGCTTTTTCAATAAGGATAACAACCTCGACGTGTTTCGTTCTTGAAAACATATCTACAGGCTGCACGGCTTTCGCCCTGTAGTCGGAAAATCTCTCAAGATATCTCAAATCTCTCTCTGCTGTCTCAGCATTGCAACTTATATACACGATTCTCTTTGGCTTAAGTCTTATTAATGCCGCTAAGAATTTCTCGTCAGATCCGGCTCTTGGAGGATCTAGGAAAACAACGTCGTATTTCTCTTTTGCTTTCGCTTCCTCTTTAATGAAATCAGATGCATCTGCATAGATGAAATCAACATTATCTATATGGTTTTCTTTTGCAGACTTTATTGCAGAAATTACGGCATCCCTATTATTCTCAACCGCAACAACCTTCTTTGCCTTCCTGCTTGCTATCATGCTGATCGTTCCAGTTCCGCTATAGGCATCAAGAACTTTCTCCTTACCGCTTAAACGCGCCATATAGAGAGCCATGTCATAAAGGACTTCAGTCATCTTATCGTTGATTTGGAAAAAGGATGATGCGCTTACTTTGAAGCTTAGGTCGAAAAGGATCGAGTTAATGACACCGGGGCCGGCCAAAGTCTTTACAGGATTGTCAGACAAAAGCATTGATGTTTTCTCGTTGTTGACCTGGCAGCATACGGTTTTCACGCTTTTCTCCATATCCATAATGGACGCTGCAAACGCCTTTAAGTTCTTTATATCATTTCTTGATACGACAAGAAGAACAAGCACCTCATTGCTCTTATGGCCTTTTCTTAAAAGGACATGCCTTATCTCTCCCGTCATTCTATCTTCATCGTAAGGCCTCATTTTATAGCTTTTCATAAGCCTTCTGATTGTCTGCAGAATTTTCTCCGATCCGCTGAACTCCAACGGGCAATCTATTTTTCTAACAAGGCGATGCGTCCCTTTTATATAAAGGCCTGAGATTATCCTTCCTTTCTTATCATAGCCGAATGTTGCAGAAACCTTGTTCCTGTAGCCCTTGTAATTTCCACCGATCGTCTCATACGTCGGACAATGGCTATAAAACAGAGAGTGGACGTATTCTGTTTTGTCTCTTAATTCGTCTGAATATCTACCCTTGTAATCGCATCCCCCGCAAAGAGAGAACAGCGGACATGTATCTTTTTCCATAACCTGTTTATTTTAACCGTAAAAACGATTAATGAAAATTAGTTTCTGCTTCTGAGTTTTCCAGGCGTCACGCCTTTGATCTTTTTAAAAACGCGGCAGAAATACGCCTGATCCTGGAATCCCGTCTTATATGCCACCTCATTAACGCTCATAGTCTCCTGGGTCAGCAGTCCGCTTGCAAGATAAATCCTATATCTATTCAGATAATCCCATGGAGAAATGCCCAGCTCCTTTCTGAAGATCCTTGTCAAATAGTCTTCGCTGACATTTACGCTTTCTGCAAGCTGCCACCTTGTAATCTGGCTTGTAGCATGCTCAACCAGATAGCCTAAAGCTTTTTTTACAATAGCGCCTGTAAAAGACGGAAGGATATCAGCGCCAGAGAGAATAGAATTGAAACGATAAATGAAATCATCGCTTTCTGCAATGCAGTTGTTTACAAGTATCAGCTTTGGAATTGAACAGAGAGAGTATGCATACGAGTAAGAAAAGCTCCCAAGCATAACTATTATATTGAAGCTGATATTAAAAGCTCTTCTGAATTCCGCTATATCTTTTGCATCAACCTCTTTCGTTATTATCAGCAGTTTTGCCATCTTCTCAGGATCTGAGCGTTCGTACTCGTCAAAGCTTTTAAGCTCTATAATATTCTTCTCTGCAAGAACCTTTTTCATCTGCTCGGGAAGCGGTCCGAGAAGAAGCACCGGAGGTATCTCAAAATCCTTGATCTGATGATCAATTAAAGATATCGGAGAAAAGGAAGAAGAGACGCTGCCAAATAAATATAATGGTACTCTCGACAAAGAAGATTCTCTTGAAAGCTTTCTTAAAAGGGAGAGAGTATCATAAGAGGAATCCGATATAGACCAGGAGATTGCGGAAATAGAATCATAAAGGCCTTTTCTTTTAAGACTCTGCTCTTTGCTTATTTCTTCCGCGTAGAAAGAACGAACGCAGCTCTCGTCAGCCAGATTCAATAGCGCCTTATCCTTTATTCTCGCACTCTCAAGGGAGAAAGTCGGAAGGGAGAAAGAGAGGACCACGCAGCCTAATCCCGCTCTCAAAGAGCCCTGATGCATTACCATGATGCGCTCGCAAAGGAGGTAGGATGAATCATTTAAAAGCAGCGTGTAATCCAGCTTATTGGCAACATTATCGAGTTCCAATACGACCGAATCCTTACGCAAGGAGAGCTTAAGCGTCAAACTCCCTGAATTCTGAATAGTAAGGTTGATTAAAAGTTCGACAGCCTCTTTAAGTCTTTCTGGATCGAAATAGATAAGAGGGATATTGTTATCCTCGCTTACTTTTATCGAGTATTTATTTCCAAGATCCCTAACAATCTCAGACAGGCTTACAAGACTCTTTTCTATCTCAAGCTCCCCTGTCTGGGCAAGGGAGAGGTCGATCATATGGTTCGCACCCTCTACAAGCCTTCTTATGCTCTTTTTGCTCTCATCATCAAAGTTATCCGAACTAATTAACTCTTTTATGCGAAGCAAAGGATCCCTGAGATCCTCAGACACGTTCGAGAAAAACTCATTACGTTCTTTTTCCGCATTTTCAGCGTATATGCGCGCCTTATTGCTGCTTTCAAGAAGATATGTCCCTTGAACGGCAGAACTAAGAGACGTCCTAAGCTCTTCTGCAAGAGGACCGTCGGCACCTTTTACACGAAGCACGAGATAGCCTAGATCCGTGTTGTCGGAAAAGAGAGAGCTTACAATATAAACACCGTTTGGAAGGTTTGAATTAATTGAGGAAGGAAGTAGAAGATCGTCTTCAAACTCCATGGCTTCATCATATAAAACTGAACCATCGAACCCTGCGACCAGCCTGCTTTTCAGGCTTTCTGTCTTTAATACGACGAATGCCGCATCAACCTTTAACGACGGAAGATATTTCTGGAGGCTCAGGGAAAGAGCTGAAAAGCTCTTAAGGGATAAGAGTTCGCATTTAAAACGGTTTAAGATCTTATCCCGTTCGATTCTTGAAAACTCCTTAAGAAGATCTACTCTTCCAAGAGATGTTCCGACAAGCCTTAAAAGCCTTGTGTTTACCAGGCTCTTATAGTCCTCGTTATCGTTGATAAGAAGGCTCCATTCAATAGCCTCGTAAATCAAATTCACATCAATATCGCGTTCAAGCAGCTTCTCAAAGAGTTCAGAACACGCATAAATAAAATCTTCCTTCTCGTCATCTAACAAAGGGAATGCGAAAGACAGGTTCAACACCCTCTCAAAAAGAGTTCCTTCGTCATCTTTGAATTTGAAAGTCTTATTTGCCCACTCCTTAAAGCTTGCCTTATCTTTTATGACTTCTTTCGCAGTGTCGAGCCCTCCGAAAGAGTCATGACAGCCGCAGCTTCTTCGGATGATCAACTCGGCAGGAAGCATTACATCAGGACATTCGAAAGATGAAGCTTGAGAGTTTAAAATTCCTTTTATCAAGGTGTATGCCATTACCCCGACTCTTTCATACGGCATTTGAACTGTCGTGCATGCGACACGCAAAAGCCTGCTTTCGGCGCTGTTGTTAAATCCGACAAGCTTTACATCTTTTGGAATCCTTATCCCTTTTCTTTCAAGATAGCGGCCTGCAGAGAGCATCATCATATCGCTTGAAGAGCATAGCGCATCAAAATCTATGCCAGGACGAAGAAGCCTCTTCTCGCAAAGCTCCCTAATCGCATCATCCCCCTGCGACCAGGAAAACGGGCTGCTTATTAATGCATAGTCCACATCAATGCCGTTCTCTTTTAGGCTATCCAAATACGCTCTGAACCTGTCTTCTGCGCTCTGATGGTTTTCCGGTCCTCTAATGAAAGCAAGACGTTTTAATTTATGAACCTTGATAAGATGATCGACGGCGCTTTTAAAACCAGAATACGCATCGAAACTGATCTCAGCGTGTCCGGGGCACTTAAGTCCGATAGTAACGTAACTAAGATCGTCGAAATTCTCCTTATGGAAGTTTATCACTTCGCCCTGGGATACTACCCCTCCAAGGGCAGAGGCCCATGATATTAGCCCATCGACGTTCTTCTTGTTTACTAGAGGTACTACAGAGGCCCTCATCGCCTCATTCTCCTCTTCGCATTCAAGCCGTCCTAATGGAAATATAAAGAGAGAATCGTCAGTTTTTTGAACATGCTCTGACAAACTCGTCCATAGGCTCTCAGATGAACCTAAATGAATACTTGCAAGTGTAAAGCCTATGCGATTAGAGTGCATCATCTCTCCTTAATAAGGCTTATTATATCATGAAAGAAGCAAAAAAGAAGGCTTATATTCAGAGAGCGCTTTTGCAGTTAGCAAAGCTACTGCCTCAGCCCCTTTCGGACGCAGATGAGTATCGTCAGAAAGACCATCAGGATAATTCTCATAAAGGCCCGGGCCAAAATTCATGAAGAATTCCTTGCTCTTTTCATCTCCGGCTTCAGATAAAAGCTTTTCAGTGGCGCTCGTCATATCAACGAGAGGAACAGACAATTCTTCAGCTTCGGCTTTCATGGCCTTAACATAATCTCCATGGGTATCGACAAGAGATCCTGATACAAAATGCCTTCTGGCTATCGGGGTTAAGAAATAAACATCTGCATTCTTCTTTCTGATGGAGACGGCCATGAACTTCAGATTGTCTCTGAAACTCGTCCACGGCTCGGTATGCCTCTCTTCATCTTCCTTGCTCTCATTATGCCCGTATTGTATCAACACGGCATCCCCTGCATTTAAATCTTCCAAGACGTGAAAGAAATCGCCATTTGAAAGTACGAGCCTCGTGCTTCTTCCATTTACAGCACGGTTGTCTAAAGTCCAACCTGAGCTGAGATATTTATCAAAACACTCGCCCCATCCAGTCTCAGGCCTGCTCTTATCATCTTTTTTCGCGGCTGTTGAATCGCCCATAATATATAGTTTCGGCATAAACTCACCTAATAGTACATCCATCCTCAATTAAAAACGCTTCTTCTGTCCCAGAGAATACAACATCTTTGATCTCTGCGTTCACATTTCTTAGTCTTACGGCGCGAGATTCGATTTTTGGAAGGCCGTTGTACATCTCGCTGTTCTCTATCGCCTCTGTAGGCTTATCTGCTAAAGAGAGGCTGCAAGATGTGATTTTAAGGTTGTCTATCGGCATCTCAGGAAGTCCTACAATAAATCCGTTTGTAGCCTTCGATCCTTTTGCATGACAGTTTGTAATCTCAACATTCTTAATACTTGGCGTGTCTCCTTTCACTTCAAGCTTTTCAAGAGAATAGAGCATCGGGTCATCTGAACCGCACCTGTAATACATGTTGATTGCTATAGGACAGATGTTGTCTACAATCTCAAGATTCTTGAAACTAAGGTTTTCTATCGCACCGCCCCTTCCTCTTCTTGTCTTAATTCTTATTCCCCTGTCAGTTCCAATGAAAGAAGAATCTATTGCGCTGATATTCTTAATGCCTCCAGCAGTCTCGCTTCCAATTACGATTCCGCCATGCGCCGAAAGCACTTTGCAATTCTTCACAAGCACGTTATCCGTAGGAATGCCTGTCTTTATTCCATCCTCTCCGCTTCCGCTTTTAATCGCAATTCCGTCATCTCCTACATCTACAGTGCAGTTCTCTATTAAAACGTTCTTGCATGAATCGATGTCTATTCCATCTGTATTAGGACTCTCATACGGATTCTTGATAGAGACGTTTCTTATTGTCAGATTTTCAGTATAAATCGGATGAAGCGTCCAAAAAGGACTGTTTTGAAGCCTTATTCCATCAACTACGACATTCTTAGACCTCAGAATCTGAAATAACGCAGGGCGAAGATACTGGCACTGCCTGCCACCACCTCCTCCCGGTTGATTCTCATACCCTGGGTTGAGGGCTGCAAGCTTCTTTTCAATCTCACTTTCAGGCTTTTCCTGCTCTGCCCTTTTTACAAACGCAATGTCCCACCACGGCCTTCCGTTCCCATCAAAAACACCAGGACCTGATACAGTTACGTTTTCGGCATCCTCAATTAATAGGCACGGATGCATAGCATAGCAGTTAACGCCTTCCCAGCGTGTATAGGTCGGCTCATAAAGATTCTCATCATCAATGAATGATATCACAGCACCCTCTTCTAAGAGCAAATTCGTATTGCTCTTTATCGTTATAGGCCCTGTTTTATAAACGCCCTTTGGAACCACAATGTTCCTGCCACCCGACAATGCCTCGCAAAAGGCCTTGCTGTTGTCCGCCTTATCGTCGCATGACGCGCCAAACTCTAAAATCGATACAAATTCCATAAACAATCCTTTACAAACCTTAGCCTCTGAATTTACAATTTCCGTTATGGATATTGGATTCAGAGCACATGACATTGGCAAGTTCCAAACAGTTGAAGAACTTGCGAAAACTATCGAGACCTATAAAAAAGAGAGCAAAATCCAGCTCGCTTTAAATAAGGTCATCCCCACATCTCCGAAGTACACAGAGTACACGGAAGATTATATAACAGGCGTACGCGATACTTTAAAAAAGCATGGCGTAAGCGTTGCGATCGTAGGTTGCTACATCAATCCTGTACACCCTGACGAGAGTGAGAGGAACGAACACCTTAGCCGCTTTGAAAAGAGCCTAGAACTCAACAAAGCCTTTGGCTGTCCTTACGTAGCAACGGAAACAGGCAGCTGCAATCCGGACTGCTCCTACAACCCTGAGACTAGCGAAGAAAAGATATTCACTATCTTCCTCAAGTCTGTAGAACGCCTTTTAAAGAAGGCCGAAGAGCACGATGCCTATGTAACACTCGAAGCCGTTGCGAGGAAGAACACGATCTCATCTGCAGAGAGAATGCGCCGCGTAATGGATACTTTCAAAAGCGATCACATCAAAGTCATCTACGATCCTATCAACCTAACAAGCTGGCAGGGAATCGAAGAACTCGACGGATCGGTTAGAACGACTCCGAGCCATGAGGCTGTCAAGCATAAGGTCCGCCACGATTTAGATCTTCTGGCCCCGTACATCGTCGCAATCCATGCGAAGAACTATGTGCTGGATCAGAGTGGATGGAAGATCGGAGACAGACCTCTTATGGAGGGTGTAGTAGACTGGGCCGACATCTTCTCTCTTTTAAGGGAGTACAAGATCGACGTTCCAATCCTCTTAGAAAATCTTAAGCCTTCCACGCTTAAAGAGACCCTCGCCTATTTAGACACAATTTAAAATATGCGCTAAAAGAGGAGGAGAATCTAATGTGGAAGCTTTCAGCTCTCCTCCTCTTCTAGGCATGCTAGAATAAACGGTCCGACGCCTTTGAAGTCGTCAGTCGCGATCTTCTCCTTTACATAATAGGCAAAAGAGCCGTCGCGGTACGGATTTCCTCCAAGGCCTGCGACAGAACAAATTCCGCCAAGGTGATAAATCCCTTTTTCATCCTGGCTCAAATAAATTCTTCTAATCGCATCCATAGCTTTTCTTGCAGATGGAACATAGCTCTCATCATTTGAATATCCTAATCGGACACTCTTGAAAAGAGAGTATGCGAACATGCTGCTTGCACTTGTCTCTAAATAATTCTTTTCCCTTCCTTTCTCATCTGGAACCTGATACCACATTCCGCTTTCATCTTGGAAGTTAAGAACAGCTTCCATAACGCTATTGAAAACTTCAATAAGCCTTGATCTATCCTTATGGTCTTGAGGAAGGTAGTCCAGGACATCAAGGATAGCCATCAAATACCAGCCGATGCTTCTTGACCAGAAATGAGGAGAACATCCAGTGATCTCATTGCTCCAGCGCTGTCCGCGGCTCTCGTCGAAAGCGTGATATAAAAGTCCCGTATTCTTATCTAAAAGCTTTTCATGAGTCTCAAGCAATTGATAGGCAATATCGTCGAATGTCGCATTATCGTTATGGCGCATTGAATACTCGGCATTGAAAGGCCCTTGCATATAAAGGCCGTCAAGCCATATCTGCCATGGATAGATCTCCTTATGCCAGTATACTCCGCAAAGGCACCTAGGCTGGTTTACAAGCTGATTTTTCAATCTGTCCGCAGCCTTTAGAAATCTCTCTTCCTTAGATCTGTCATAGAGTTCAAATAGCGCTCTGCCTGCATTAATCTGGTCAAGGTTGTATTCACCTTCCCTGTAAGTAGCAATACTTCCATCTTGCCCTATAAGGCGATCATACATCGCATAAACCCAAGGGTAGATCTCTTCGTCTTTGTAGTAATATGCCGCCTTTAAAGAGGCATAAAGTACAAGACCGTGTTCATAGTGCCATTTCATATCGCCTGGACGGTAATATGATTTAACGCTCTTTGCTATTTTCAATGATAGTGAATCCATAATTAATCCTTTATAAATATTGTTATTATAAGTTCGGCCAGAGCCTTGGCCCCGGCCGATATAGTCTTAATAGACTAAGTTGTTCTCCTGAGCGTAAGCAATGCCTTCTTCATTCCACGCCTGACCGCCAATTCTATTGAACTGATCAAGGAATGCCTGCCAGTTTTCAGGAGTGAGCTCTCTCTGTCCTGATAGGAACTCTGCAATAGACTGCTCATAGAAGCGTGATACGTCCGCATTAGGCGTTGGCATCATGCTAGATCCGATTGCAGGAATCCACTCTTTAGACTGCATCTCTCTAAGCGTTGTAAGAGCTGACATAGTCTTTCCGGATACTGCTGTCGTATATGTCGGGTATCTGGAAACAAGCTCTGTGTCGCTGTTGTAGAATACCATGTTTCTAAGCTGCGTATATACCTGTCCGTTCGGTCCTGCAAATGAGTTGTCGCCAAGGTCTCCTGCGACAGGAACGCCATTTTCATCAAGAACGTAGTTAACGCCCTCAACTCCCCATCCGCATAGCATATAGCCTTCATCGGAGCTCATCCACTCAAGAAGTTCACAGATCTTTTCAGCCTTTCCTTCGTCAACTGCCTTCTGGCTTACTGCTAGAATTCTGTACTGCTGATCGTAAGCACCGATCGCCGCATATCCTTCAGGTCCTTCGATCGCATCGCAAACAATCCATTCGCCATCTGGGAAGTTAGCATCAAACGGCGCATAGTTGCTCTCTGCTGCAAATGCCGCATTCTGCTCCTTCATAACGCCGAACCTGCCCTGCTTCCAAGCTGCTCTGAAGTCGTCCTTCCTGTATGATAGCCAGTTAGGATCCACAAGACCTTCAGCAATTAACGAGCGGATGAAAACAAGCGCGTCATAGAACTCTGGGCGGTATACGTTAAGTCCGAGGTGATCTCCATCAAAAGACCATAGGCCTGCAACGTCGAATGCACCAAGTAGAGGGAAGAATCTTGAGCCTGGATAACCGTTGATCATCGTATCGTTCTCTACGAATGCGCCATAGCCCCAAGTGTCGTCTCTTCCGTTTCCATCAGGATCGTCAAATGTAAATGCCCTTAGAACCTCTCTTAATTCTTCAGTTGTCGTAGGAACTTCAAGTCCAAGGTTGTCTAGCCAGTCTTTTCTAATAAGAAGACCTTCGTTCTTTGCGATAGCTCCTGGGGATGCGAAACCAAAGCTCTCGCCGTCGATAGTCGTCATCCTGATAGCAGCCTCGTCATACATTATTTCAGTTCTATGAGGCATTAATGCGTAGTAGTCGTCAACTGGCGCAACAAGTCCCTGGCGAACGAGGTTTGTAAGAACAGGGCGGCGAACCATGAATAGATCTGGAAGATCGTTTGCTGCTCCTGCAGCCTGAATTCTAACGTCCTGATCGTTCTCATTAGATGGAAGAGCAGTCAAATGCAAATCGATATTATGCTCTTCGCGGAGGATATCGTAACCTACCCAGTCATTAGGAATAGGACCTGCTTCCGTAATCGCTGCGCCGTACCATACGCTGATTGATACAGGACCGTCGCTTTGAGTGCTTGTGCTTGCACTTGAACTTTCAGATGATCCTCCAGCAAATACTGGAGATAGTGCGAAAATCAAGGCAAATAATGCGATAGCTAATTTTCTCATGAAAAATCTCCTTTTTTTCATTAAGTTTATGTATTCAAACCATCAACCCTTTACAGAGCCGAGGAGAGTACCCTTTGTAAAGTACTTCTGGATGAACGGATAAGCTATTACCATAGGGATAGCAGAAAGGAATACTGATGCTGCCTTAATAGCCTGAACCGGCGCGTTTCCAAAAGCATTAACTTCAACGAACTCATTCATTCCAGATGCCATAAGAATGTTTCTTAAAAGAATTGGAAGTGGATAGAGGTAGTTGTCGCTGATATAGAGCATAGCGTTGAAGAAGTTGTTCCAGAACGATACTCCGTAATAAAGTCCGATTGTCATAACGATCGCCTTCGACAGAGGAAGGATGATCTTAATAAGCACTTGAA
Organism: uncultured Spirochaetales bacterium; assembly: GCA_949289305.1. Lineage (GTDB taxonomy): Bacteria > Spirochaetota > Spirochaetia > Sphaerochaetales > Sphaerochaetaceae > Ornithospirochaeta. Next base: position 164,507 of record CASENB010000023.1, on the reverse strand, counting down.
CTTCGGTACATCCATCGATTCGCGCACTCTCTTTAAGCTCCCCTGGAATTCCATCAAAGAACTGCCTCATGATAATAAGGTTATACGTGCTGATCGCTCCAGGAAGGAATACCGATGCAAGATGGTTATTAAGCCCGATTCCAGTTACGAGCAAGTATGTCGGGATCATGCCGACGTTGAATACGTACGGAATGATGACTAGCACCGAAAGGATCTTTCTTCCAGGAAGAGTCTTAACAGACATTACGTAAGCCATAGGAATCGTAAGCAGAAGCGCACATAATACGCCTCCTACTAGAATCTTGAGGCTGTTAAAGAATGCAAGTGCAAATCCGTCGTTTCCAAGAAGCGCCTTATAAGCGTCTATAGACCAATCCCATGGAGGAAGGAACATTCCCTCAAGATACGTTCCGATATAAGTATTCGGCCTGAATGAAAGAGTGATCGTGGACCATACAGGAATGACGATTACTAGAAGGATGAAAACCATGAATACGTCAACTAAGATCTGGAACACCCTGTCTGCCGTCGTAGGACGAACAGTCTTGTTATGTAGATTCGGTTTTAAATGCTTTTTTTCTTTCTTTTGTGTAGGCACTGCTACTGCCTGTGCTTTTGCTTCGTTCTCTGACATTTTTCAGTACCTCCTATTAGAATATTGAAGAACCTTCGTTCATCTTAGATACCAGCTTATTTGAAACCAGCATCAATATCATGCCGAACACGCCCTTGAACAGTCCGACCGCAGTTGCAAGACCGAACTCGAACTGCAATAAGCCCTGACGGTATACCCACGTATCGATGATATCTGCAACCGAATATACAGGCTGGCTGTAAAGCATGTAGATCTGATCGAATCCAGCATCAAGGATAGTACCTATCTTTAACAGAAGAACAGTTACGATAACCGGCCTAATAGCAGGAAGCGTGATATAGCGGATTCTCTGCCAGCTGTTCGCTCCCTCAACCATTGCAGCCTCAAAAAGGGATACGTCGATTCCCATCAAAGCAGCAATGAAGATGATTGCGCTCCATCCCATCTCTTTCCATGCGTCCGATACAAGGACTACCCAAGGGAAGGCGTTAACGCTTGATAAGAAGTCTATAGGAGTTCCGCCGCATAGCTTTATTATGTCGTTTAAAACGCCGTCTGCCGGTGCCAAAAGGGATAGAAGAATACCGTACATGATAACCCATGATAAAAAGTGCGGCAGATAAGCCAGAGTCTGTACGATCTTTCTTAAAACTGGACGAGTGCACTCGTAAATCGCAATTGAGAGCAAAATCGAGAGCGGCAAACTTATAATAATCTTTCCTACACTGTAGAAAACCGTGTTCCTCAAGAGTTCCCAGAAATAGAAGGAATTGATGAAGTTCTTAAAGTTCTCGAATCCAATCCATTCGCTTCCGAGAACTCCCCTTCTTGCTTGGAAATCCTTAAATGCAATCTGAGCATTCCAAATAGGAACATACTTGAAAACGATGTAGTAAATTAGAGGAATAAGAAGAATCAGATAAAGAGATCCATGCCTCTTAATCTCCCTAATTAGGCGACCCTTATCATTTGATAAAGGAGCATTAACTACAACTGCAGAAGAATCATTTTGTACTTTTGTTTTGTTCTTTGTCATTGTTTGCTTCCACCTGTTAAAGTAAACAATAAGGGAAAAAATGAAGAAAATGCAGGAAAATTTTTGAACTATTCCGACTTTTTAACTTTTTTTACATATTTAGGCTAAAAAATTCACATTCTTTTTATAGCCTTCATAATTTTAAAAAATCTTAAACAAAGAAATACATAATATTTCTCTATAATATTTTTAATTTTTAAAAATTCATAACTAAAAGACAATTTTTTTCTTTATTTTCACTAATTTATCACTTAATAATTTAAATTATTAAAAATTTTCACCATAATAAAACAAAGGAGAATCAATGACAAAAGAAATCAAAGAGCTTGAAGCAGAGAATGAAAGCCTTAGAAAAGAGAACAAGGCTTTAAAAGAAAAGATAGAAGATATTGAAAGCGCGTTAAAAAGAATCTCGTTAGACATAGAAGAGATTATAAGGCTTGAGAAAGAGGCTAAAGGGATCTAAGCATCTTTAAAATATCGTCGGCTTTCGCAGGGCATCCTAGAACATTCACTTTTGCGCTTTTACAGCAGAGTCCTACCCCGATGTCAGTCTCCTGATTCCTATATCCCTGCCCTATTTTTATTTTAATCCCATCCAACCTTCTTAATCCTTTCTCATCATCCAGGCGCTTTAAAGCGTGAATTAGCGATGCATAGCATGCCGAACATGCATCTTTTGACTCGGTATAGGCAGACAGCCTTTTTGCAAGTCCGCTTGGCTTATTGAAAGTTCCATCGGGCCTATTAAGTTCTACTATCTCCGCATTTCTTATATCTGTCGATCCCGGATGGAATTCATTGTATATCTTCAAATATTTGATGTCGTTAACGCAAAATCCCATTAAAGATGCCGCATAAGAGTCTAAAAGGACTGCATTGAAGCTTGCCATCATCCTGTTTGTCTCTATTGGGTTTCCACCCTCTTCAAAATCCAAATCGCCGTTTATGCTGTCTGAAATCACAAGATCAGATTTCAAAGCCTCTGTAAGCCTTACTATAGGCAAATCAAGTCCTCTTGTATGGAATTCCCTCTTGCTTTTATCTGAAATAAGACCTTTCATGTTCTTCATCGCATGAGTCATCAGCGTCTGACAGTGGCCTTTTAGAACAGGCATGTTAATAATAAAATCGGCATCTAGAGCGCAAGATGCGATCTCAAGATCCATCTCAGAGCTTCTAACTTTCACGAATCTGTCTTTTTTGGTGTTTATAAGCTTAATGCCGTATTTCTTCTCTATAGCGTAATATCCAAGATCTTTAAAGGCCTCTTCCGTTCTGCTTCCAACCCATGAGCCTTCTGCTACAGTTATGTTATAAAAGCCATGATCTTGAAGATACTCTATAGTCGCAATTACTATCTCAGTGTGCGTCGTCGCACCATTGCTAGGATCTGACGAGATTACCAGATTAGGTTTTAGAAGAATATTCTTTCCCTTATCTTTAATTCTGCCTTCTAGATCGATGCTATCAAGAAGCTTTTTCGTCATATCGAAAGGATTGTTGCCGTAGATCAATGTAATTCTATTATCCATAGTTATGATTGCAACAGAATCGGAAAACATAATCAAGAGAGATCTTTTTCTAAAAGAACAATTAATGCTATAACTACTGCATGGCAAGTGAAAGAATGACAGAAAACAGTCCTCTCAAGCATATAGTAAAGTATGCGCTTCCGCTAGTTGCCGCATCTGCTTTCCAACTTTTTTATAATGCGGCGGACAGCATTATAGCAGGACGATTCATAGGGCGCGATGCTCTAGCGGCAACAGGGATTGCAAGCCCTGTGATGAACCTTATAATCCTGTCTATATCAGGACTATGCATAGGATGCGGAGTGCTTATGAGCCAGTACTTCGGAGCAAGGGAGGACTACAAGCTGAAAAGAGCGCTCTCTACGCTGCTTCTTTTCGGACTCATATTCTCTTCTCTCGTCGCATTTTTAGGTTTCATCCTGACAAAACAAATCCTGATCCTTATAAACACTCCAAGCGAAGTAATAGAGATAAGCACCGCGTATTTGAGCATCATATTCTTGGGATCCCCATTCACATATTTTTATAACGCCCTCTCTTCTGCGCTAAAGAGCGTCGGCGACTCATCTACGCCTCTAAAGTTCCTGCTTTTTTCATCGGCGCTGAACCTCATTTTGGATCTTATATTTATCGGAGCGCTTGGATTTGGAATAGTATGCAGCGCAACAACGACAGTAATTGCAGAGGCAGTGTCTGCAATCCTTGCCTTCATATACATCTACAGGCATGTAGATATTCTGAAAATAGGCAAGAAAGATTGGGCGATAGATAGGCCGATGCTAAAAAAGATTCTAAGCTACGGATCTGTTACAGCTCTTCAACAGGCTGTGCAGCCGGTTGGAAAGCTTATGATACAAAGTGCCGTAAACAGCCTCGGCGTAGACGTTATCGCAGCCTTTAACGCCGTAACAAGGGTTGACGATTTTGCATTTACGCCGGAGCAGAGCATAGGACATGCGGTAACGACATTTACTGCCCAGAACAAAGGCGCAAATAAGAAGGACCGCATTTTAAAAGGGCTGAAGGACGGCCTCATCGTAGAGTTAACATATGGCGTTTTCATAGGCATTATCGCATTCACATTGAAAGAGGAGATAATGGGCCTGTTCGCGCAGTCAGATTCGGATCTCGTCATAAAAGAAGGTGTAAAGTATTTAAGCACAATGGCTTTTTTCTATATCTTACCTGCCCTGACAAACGGAATGCAAGGTTTTATGAGAGGTCTTGGAAAAATGAAAATCACGCTTCTTTCAACCTTCATACAGGTTGCATTCAGGGTAATTTTCACATACCTCTTAATCGATTCTCTTGGAATAAGGGCGATAAGCATATCATGTGCGATCGGATGGACAGCGATGATGCTCTTTGAATACCCTTACTGCTACTATCACATAAAAAAGAACCTTAAAGAGACGAGTAAAGCTTAATATCCTCCGATCTGAAGAACGCTGAAGATTCATCATATTCGCATACTAGCGAATCATAATCGTAAGTGAATAGTCCGTTCGTCAAAAGCTGCTTTCGTTTTATAAGGTTTTGCTGAATAAAGATTAGTAGGGAGATATCGATCTCAAAGTCCTCTTTCAAAAATTCCGATATTCTTTTTATTTGCAGCAGAACGTTTAAATAGCTTTTGCAACAAAAAATGCCTCTTTTAAACAACAAAAAGAGGCAAAAACAATTCGATTATAAAATTTGTTGCATGTTGTTGTTTTTGACCAGCATGCAACCTTTTTGTTTAGTTGTAGAACAGGATGTCCGTATAAGTAGGCATCGGCCACTCTTTCTTATCGACAATCGTCTCTAAATAATCTGCGCTGCGCCTTGCTTCATCCATCATTGGTATTACGACGTCAGATGAATAGCGTGCGGCCTTATAGACGTCTGAAGGGAAGTTATCGACATCGTATTTTAGCGCATCCGTCTTTGCTATCAGTTCAGAAATGTTCTCAGTCAGATCCTTGCAAAGGGTCAGCTCGCCATCCGGATCAAGGCCGATGCTTTTTTTCGTCTCAATTCCCTTTGCAAGCTTGTCGGAATATCTAAGACATGCAGGAATTATCTCCCTTTTAAGCATCTCAATCATTGTAAGAGCCTCGATCTTTATCTGCTTCTGATAACCGTCGATCAAAATCTCTTCCCTGCTCTTAAGCTCTTCAAACGTATAAATTCCATGCCTTTTAAAGAGTTCGACGTTCTTCTCGTCCGTATAGTGGACTAGTGCGTCAGGGGTCTTCTTGTAGTTTAGAAGTCCTCTCCTCTCTGCTTCCTCTTCCCACTCTTTAGAATATCCGTTTCCATTGAATAGGATTCTCTTATGCTCCTGAAGCTCCCTCTTTATGAGGTTATGAAGAGCAAAAGAGAAGTCCTCCTTTCCTTCAAGTTCATCGTTAAAGAGTCTGAGGCTTTCAGCAACAGCTGTGTTTAAAATCGTATTGGTGCATGCAATGTTAAATGATGAGCCGAGCATTCTGAACTCAAACTTATTTCCTGTGAAAGCGAAAGGACTCGTCCTGTTCCTGTCGCTGTTGTCCTGAGGAAGACGAGGAAGAACCATGCCAAGCTCGATTTTGTTCATTCCGCCGCTCTTCGCACTCCTGCTTTCAATAATGGAATTGATAACCTCTTCTAATTCATCTCCGACGAAAATAGAAAGGATTGCAGGAGGCGCTTCGTTCGCACCAAGACGGTGGTCGTTTCCAGCAGAAGCAACAGATAATCTCAATAGGTCCTGATAGTCGTCAACAGCTTTGATAATTGCAGTCAAAAAGAGTATGAACTGGGCATTTTCGCTTGGTGTTTTTCCGGGATCAAGGAGGTTCTCGCCGCTATCTGTTGAAAGTGACCAGTTGTTGTGCTTTCCAGAGCCGTTAATGCCCTCAAAAGGCTTCTCATGCAGTAAACATGCAAAACCATGACGCTCTGCGACCTGCTTCATGACTTCCATCGTAAGCTGGTTAGCATCTGTCGCGATATTCGCTGTCTCAAATACCGGGGCCATCTCATGCTGGCATGGAGCGACCTCGTTGTGTTCTGTCTTAGACGGTATTCCGAGCTTCCAAAGCTCCTGATCGAGTTCGGCCATGAATGCTTTTACCCTAGGTCTGATCGATCCAAAGTAATGGTCTTCCTTCTCCTGTCCTTTTGGAGAAGGCGCGCCAAAAAGCGTCCTTCCTGTAAGCTTTAGGTCGATCCTCTTCTCATAGTCCTTCACATCGATTAGAAAGTACTCCTGCTCAGGACCGATAGTGGCCGTAACCCTCTTCACATCCTTATTAAAAAGCTTAAGCGTTCTGACAGCCTCTTTGCTTACGGCATCCATGCTCCTTAAAAGCGGCGTCTTCTTGTCTAGGATCTGGCCAGTGTAAGAGCAGAACGCAGTCGGGATGAAGAGAGTGTCGTCTTTTATGAAAGCATAGCTTGTAGGGTCCCATGCAGTATACCCTCTTGCTTCAAATGTTGCTCTGAGTCCGCCAGAAGGGAATGACGAGGCATCCGGCTCGCCCTTCACAAGCTCCTTGCCAGAGAAGTCCATTAGCACGTTTCCGTTTCCATCAGGACTAATGAAAGAGTCATGTTTCTCCGCAGTTATTCCAGTCATAGGCTGGAACCAATGTGTAAAATGGGTTGCTCCTTTGGATACCGCCCAGTCTTTCATGCATGCGGCAACAACATCCGCAACATCGCTCTCTAATGCAGTTCCTTCCTGCATCGTGCGCTTTAAAGACTTGTAAACAGTCTTAGGAAGCACCTGACGCATAACATGATCGTTGAAAACCATGCTGCCAAACAACTCTGGAATCTGTTTCATATCTCACTCCTTAAGCAAAAGCTCAGCTCTTGCTGTATTTTGTAATCACACTAATAGAGGCATCAAGTAAAGACACCCTTTCGTTCATCGCCTTTCTTTCCAAATACTTATGAGCCTCGTCCTCTTCCATCTTCTCATTGAGGGCAAGAAGGCATTTGGCTTTGCTAAGGCGTCTTTCCTCGTCCAAACGCTTGGTAAGCTTATTGCACTTCGCCATCATGGCATCAAGTCTCCTTCGGCTTACCCTGATGTTTCTAAGCATTACGAAAAATTCACTCTCCCTTATCGGTTTAGAAAGCACGAAAATGCCATATTTTTCAAGTCCTACGGCAACACGCTCCGCAACTTTCGGATTGACAAGCAATATGATATCCAGATCATCCCTTCTGCTCTGCTCGATTGCAAACTCACGCGCAGAGCCGTCTGAAATCATATTGTCTACAATCAATAGGGAATATGGAATATCGCAGAGGGAGAGCCGAGCCTCTTTCAAACTCTTTGCGTTGTCAGATTCGACAGACGAAAGATTTAAAAGCCTTTTTATCTCCACATAATACTCAGCAGAGGCAACTACAAGCGAACATTCCATAGCAAAACCTATTTATATATAAGGGAAGTATCTTTCTACTTCATATGAGTAGGCGTTCTCACTCCTCTCATACCCTGCGGCCTCTTTCGCCTTGTGGCTTAAATAGTCGTCCACAAGCTTATCAGAAAGAACCGATCTCACAAACGAACTTGAACGAGCTGCCTTAACAGCCTTAGAAAGACTCGATGGAAGCTCCTTTAAATTCTGACGTCCTCCTGGAGAAAACACGTTCTTATCCGTTGGAGGCATAAGAGCAAGGTTATCCTTTACTCCTTCAAAACCGGCCGAGATCAAAAGCGCGATCGCAAGATACGGATTACAAGACGGATCCGGACTTCTGATCTCAATCCTGCTGTCCGCATCTTTTGCTGCAGGCACTCTTACAAGGGTTGACCTGTTCTCTTTTGACCAAGAGATAAAAGACGGTGCCTCGCATTTGCCAAGACGCGAATATGAGCCTGGGAGAGGATTAAGGAAAACGGTGATTTCAGCTATTCTTCTCAATACTCCAGCAAGGAAGGATGAGGCTTTGAGATTCATAGATGACGGAAAGCCTGAAAATAGGTTCTCGTCATTTTCAAATATCGAGAGGTTTATATGAAGTCCGCTTCCGCTCTCCCCTACCAGCGGTTTTGGCAAAAACGAAGCAAATAATCCATTTTGATAACTTATGGCCTTTACTGCAGTTCTGAGCGTGACTAAATCATCTGCGGCCTTTAGAGGGCTTGAACATCTGAAGTCTATCTCATTCTGTCCCGGCCCAGACTCATGGTGGCTTCGCTCAGGGATAACGCCCATCTCAAGAAGCGAAAGGCATATGTCGCGCCTAATGTTCTCGCCCCTGTCTAGCGGTGCGATATCGAAATACCCTGCCCTGTCAAACGGCTTTCTCGTTGCATAGCCGTTTTCGTCAGTCTCAAACAGATAGAACTCGCACTCAGGACCGACAAGGAACGAGTATCCTTCGGCCAAAGCTTTCTTCTCGCATTCTCTTAATATATAACGCCCATCCCCTTCAAAAGGACGTCCATCCGGGTATGTGATATTGCAGAAGAACCTTGCAACTGCCGTATCATGGCCCCGCCAAGGAAGGATTGAGAAAGTATCCAAATCTGGCCTTAAAAACAAATCTGACTCCTGTACGTTTGAAAATCCTTCGATAGCAGACGCGTCAAAAGACACTCCCCTCTCAAGCGCATGATCTATCTCGCTTGCCATGATGGCAATGTTCTTCTGGTGTCCGAATATATCGCAAAAGGCAAGACGGATGAATTTGATATCGCTATCTTCCAAAATCGCCTTCACCTCAGATACTGTCCTTTCCATAAAGCCTCCATTATAGAAAAAGCGCTGCAGACTATTAGCTAATCCGCAGCGCCCTTGCTGTAATTCTATGTGGCGATTATCCTAACAAAGAGAAAAAAATTCAAGAGAGAAACTGAAGAAAATAAAAAAATCTATTCTGTTTTTTTAAATCGTTCTCAGCGCTTTTCTCCTGACCACGGCCTTCTGAGGGCAAACATCAGCGCACCTGCCGCACATCAAGCAGTTCTCGCTTCTTATGTAAAAAGGAACAGAAGCATGCTCGATGCACTGCTGCGGACATGATGATAGACACCTGGCGCAGCCAGTACACCTGTCTGATATGAAAAATTCTTCAAATTCTGCAGAATCTCTTGCAAAAGTGAAAGATTTCCTGACTATAGGTTTAGCAGAAAGATCAAAGAACTCCCCTGTTCCTTCATAGATCCTGAAAGCTGAGAGCGCTTTTCTGGACTCTTCTGTAGGATAGATCTCATACATGTACCTGTTCTTTTCAAGAAGCCGGTAAAGAACATCAGGCCCTAAAGCCTCCACTCGTCCTCTTACGGATATGGCAATAGAAGACATAGTGTCATTTCCTTTAATTCCCGTAAGAGAAATAAAATGCTTTGAAAGAAGACGCTGATAGAACCCTTTTCCTTTCGCTGTAAGGAAATATAAACCGTTTTCATCGCTGTCCATTACGTCTATAGCGCATGTGACTGGTTTTCCCTCATCATCTACTGTCGCTGCAATTACGGTATGTATCTGACGCACTAGGAAAGACAGGTATTTTTCACTTCCCATTTTCGCAATCCCCTATTATTTCATTGATCCCCGTTCTAATATCTTCTAACGTATATCCCTTCATCCTGTCTTCCATAGCATCTTGTATGGCCTGAAGCTTGCCATCAAGAAGAGCATGGATATTTTTACCCACAGGACAGTCAGGATTAGGATTTTCATGGAAACGGAAAAGCATGCCATTCTCGATAGGCTCTACAGCCCTGTATACGTCAAGAAAAGTTATATCTGCCAATGGCATTGCAACCTCAATTCCTCCAGTTCCCCTTGCAACCCTGATAAGCCCCGCTTTAGAAAGCAGGGCTAATATTTTTCTTATGATAACAGGATTCGTGTTTATGCTTGAGGCAAGAAAGTCGCTTGTGACCTTGCGCTGGTTCTTAAAATATTCGACACAAGCGAATATGTGAAGAGCCACCGTGAATCTTGATGATATCTGCATTGCATTCCTCCTGCTATCATTTTCAGATATTAGCAGGTGTAATGTCAATGATTACATTAAAATTTTCCATTGTCATTCTGCCATAGAGCAGGATCTGCTATCGTTTCCATAACATCCCAATGCTCTGCAATCTTACCGTCCTCTACTCTCCAAAGATCATAGAAGCTCGTAGGAGAGCCTGCAAAAGTGCCTTCAGATACAGCAAGTACGAAGTTGCCTTGAGCGAGAACCATATGGACTTTGTCGTATATCATCGATATTCCTTGTTCAGCCATTGAAGAGAGGGCGGCATTTAAGCCTGAAACTCCATCTGCAATTCCTGTATTATGCTGAATGTAGACGTCCCCGTTGAAATATTCAGGAGTCTTTTCTAAGTTATTGCCTTGCATCACATCATAAAGAAAATTCTCAACGAGCTTCCTGTTTTCCTCCGTTTTATCCAAATCCTCAATCGTCATATATCCGTCAATCTGAGTACGTCCTGAAGGGTTTGGAGCTGAAATCGGGGCCAAATTATCCCAATGTTCTGCAATTAGACCTTCATCGTTAAAACGGAAAATATCAAAAGCGACCTGCTCTCCAGCTCCTGCAAAATTATAAACAGTCTGAAGAAACACCTTATCTCCATCTTCGAAAGCCCTGATATTCTTAACTGTAGTTTTCACAGGGGCAGATGCAAGATATTCTACAGATTCGATGAACGCATCCCGTCCTGTCTTATAAGAAAGGTTATGCTGGATGTAGTCTTCTGCAAGCAGCTCTCTGGCAGTAGCGACATCTGCGCTAGCGAACGTTTCGATAAGGGCTAAGGCCTTGTCAATCTGAGAAGATGTGTTCAGACTGTCTGTTGATGTACATCCGACGAGAGAGAACATAGCTAAAGCCGTTACAAATGATGATAAAACTTTTTTCATAAGAAAAACCTCCAAAATTGATTTAATGTAATCATTGTGGTTACATCATGTCAAAAACTATATTTACCTTTTGATGTAATGTCAATAGTTACATCATTTTTTCTAAATTTTTTCCCCGGCTGCAAAGACATAATCTCTGAAGCTCTTCTTTTTTTTGCAAGTAATAAAAAACAGCGTCATAATTCTTGACAGAAAATTCAATTTTATTTTTAATGCTTAAAAATGAACAAAGGCGTTCTTAGAGATGATCTAAGTGCGCCTTTTTTTATCACTTGAGGAGGAAGTATGAGAGAAGGTTTGGTGAGAATCCCATCAGGATGCGCAATAAGCGCCATATTCTGCAAAGACAGGAGCACAGTAAACGGAAGCGTCATAGCATCCTCAATGAGCGTAATGCATGAACGTTCAAACGGACTTGGAGGCGGTTTTGCAGGATACGGGATATATCCGCAGTACAAGGATTATTACGCTCTTCATGTATTTTACGACGATCTTATTTCGAGAGAGGAGACGGAAAGATTTCTCGACAGGCATTTTGACATAATAAACCTTTCAAAAATACCTACAAGACCGAATTCAAAGATTACGGATTCGCCTCTCATCTGGAGGTATTTCATCACTCCCCTTCCCCATAAGATACAGGACACCAACTTGGATGAGGATGAATATACGGCACGATGCGTGATAAGAATAAACGATACTATAAAAGGCAGCTTCGTATTCTCATGCGGCAAGGACATGGGAGTGTTTAAAGCCGTAGGCTATCCGGAAGACGTAGCGGATTTCTACCGCATTGAAGAGTATGACGGCTATGCGTGGACCGCACACGGCCGCTATCCTACCAACACCCCGGGATGGTGGGGAGGCGCGCACCCGTTTGCGCTTTTAGACCTCTCTGTAGTGCATAACGGCGAAATATCAAGTTACGATGCGAATAAAAGGGCTGTGGAGATGTACGGCTATTCATGCAACCTCCTGACTGACACTGAAGTAATTACGTACATCCTGGACTATCTTACAAGAAAGCAGAAGCTGAGCTTGGAAGAGTCTGCGAACATAATCGCAGCTCCGTTCTGGCAGACGATAGATGCGAAAGAAGAGAAGGAAAAAGAGAGGCTATCGTATCTAAGAAAAATGTTCCCGTCCTTTTTAATAACAGGACCTTTTTCAATAATAGTTGGCTTTAAAGGGGGCCTCATGGCGCTTAACGATCGTCTGAAGCTCAGAAGCCTTGTCGCCGCAGAAAAGGGCAAGAAGGTCTATTTCGCATCAGAAGAGGCTGCGATAAGAAAAATCGAACCGGAACTGGACAGAGTCTGGGCTCCTCGCGGAGGAGAGCCAGTAATAGTCCGCCTTGAGGAGGGAGTATGAAAAGACTTGTACCTGCAAAATTCAAAGTTTTAAGAAACAGCGACTGCATCAAATGCCGTCTTTGCATTAGCGAATGCTCGTTCTCCGTATTCAGTTTCAATGAGGATAAAAAAGACATTGAAATAAACAGCTATAATTGCGTGGACTGCCAGAGATGCGTCGTCTACTGCCCTAAAGACGCTCTTGCGATCGTAAAAAATCCTAACGAGTTTAACCCATGCTCATCATATTCCCAGCAGAGCATCATAGAAATATTTAAGCAAAGCGACACAGGCGGCGTTCTTCTCTCTTCAATGGGAAGCCCGGTAAAGAACATACCGCGCTATTTCGACAACATACTTCTTAATGCAAGCCAGGTGACAAACCCTTCGATCGATCCGCTGAGAGAACCGATGGAAACAAGGGTATATATCGGCTCGCGTCCAAGCGCAATAGAAAAAGACAAAAACGGGAGGCTGGTAAACAACCTTCCGCCGCACCTTGAGATGAGCACGCCGATCATGTTCTCAGCAATGAGCTACGGAGCAATAAGCTTAAACGTTCAAAAGGCTTTAAGCATCGCTGCAAAAGAGATTGGAACATACTGGAACACAGGAGAAGGAGGGCTTCATGAAGATCTCTACGCAGAGGGAGGAAACGTGATCGTGCAGGTCGCATCAGGACGCTTTGGGGTCCATACGAAATATTTAAATGCAGCATCCGCAGTAGAGATTAAGATCGGACAAGGCGCAAAGCCTGGAATCGGTGGCCATCTGACTGGATCTAAGATAATTGGAGACGTATCGAAAACGAGAATGGTTCCTCCGGGACAAGATGCGATAAGCCCTGCCCCGCACCACGACATCTACTCAATCGAAGATCTAAGACAGCTAGTCTCTTCAATAAAGGAAGCTACGGAATACAAGAAGCCCGTGATAGTAAAGGTTGCCGCAACGCATAACATAGCTCCAATTGCATCTGGAATAGCAAGAAGCGGTGCCGACATAATCGCAATAGATGGATTTAGAGGCGGAACGGGAGCAAGCCCGGTAAGAATAAGGGACAACGTAGGAATTCCGATCGAGCTTGCAATAGCGGCAGTAGATGAACGCCTTAGACAAGAACACATAAGAGACAGGGTTTCAATCATAGCATCAGGAGGAATCCAGAACTCAAGCGATGTCGCAAAGGCAATCGCGCTAGGCTCTGACGCAGTCTCAATAGGAACAGCCGCATTAGTCGCTCTTGGCTGCCACCTCTGCTCATCATGCCACAGCGGGAAATGCGCATGGGGCATTGCCACGCAGGAAGAGAATCTTACAAAACGATTAGATCCTGAAGAAGGAGCAGAACGTCTTATAAATCTAGTCCGATCTTGGACTAAAGAGATACAGGAAATAATGGGCGGAATGGGAATTAATTCGATTGAGGCGTTAAGAGGCAACAGGCTTGCTCTTAGAGCTGCAGGACTGAATCAAAAAGAAGTTGAAGTATTGAAGATAAGATACGCAGGAGAGTGATATGAAAGAGATCGATATAAAATACATGGATTCGGATGAAATACAAAATGAGATTAAAAAATCAGGCGACAAGGAATTGACGCTTGTCAACGCATTAGGCCAGCGCTATATAGCTTCTGCATTAAGCGGTTTCGACATAAGGATAAAAGGAACGCCCGGCAATGCGCTCGCCTCCTATCTCGATGGAGCGACGCTAAGGGTGGATGGCAACTGCCAGGATGCGGTTGCAGACACAATGAACGACGGCGCCCTTTATGTAAACGGCTCATGCGGAGACGCTCTTGCCTACGCAATGAGAGGAGGAAAAATCTTCATAAGGGGAAACGCGGGCTATAGAGCGGGCGTCCATATGAAGGCTTATAAGGACATTCATCCGACGCTTGTGATTGGAGGAACGGCAGGCTCTTTTTTAGGAGAGTACCTTGCAGGAGGGACTATTATCGTTCTTGGGCTCAAAAGAAAAGACGAGCCGATTGCAGGATACTTCTGCGGAAATGGCATGTATGCGGGAACGATATATCTGAAAACCGATACCCCTCCGTTAGGGCTTTCCAAAAAGCTGAAGCTTAGAAAAGTAGAAGAGGATGAAATAAAAGAGAAGATTGCGCCGTATTTGAAAGAATTTTCAAAAGAATTCTCGATTCCATATTCAGATTGCATTTCTGGATCATTTATTGCAATAGAAGCTGATGAGAAGAACAGATACAAGGAACAATACGTAGCAATCTAAGCGTTAAAATATCTGATTATCGACATAAGGGTCGCTCCGAGTTTTATCGCATCGTCTGCGTAGCGGCTCTTAATTATCTTAACCCTTTCCTTCTTTTTAAACGGATAGCTGTCATTAACCATTTTTGAAAGTTTAAAAACGTCTTCATCATCTAAGAACTGGCATAAAAAGCCTCCAAGAAGGACAGGGACGTCAACAATAAGACGCACATTGTTTATCGCAAGAGAAAGATAATAAAGATACTCATCCCATATCTTAACAGCATTTTCATCGCCGCTTCTGACAAGAGAAAAGAACTCTTTGAATGACAAAGGCTTTATTTTCTCTTTCAGCTTGTCAGCAGAACAAAAAGTCTCTATGCAGCCGCGTCGTCCGCAATAGCACTGCTCACCATTCAAATCAAGCGACATATGCTCTATGGTTCCTATTGCACAGGGAAAACCTTTCTCTCTTAATGCGCTGTTTAAAATAAGCATTCCGCCGAAATTCTTATTAAGCACAAAATAGATCGCATTCTTTAAATCCTGTCTTTCATAGGATTCGAAAAGGGCTGCAGCCTCAAGATCGTGCATAAGGGACACATTCAGATCTATCAAGGATGAAAACTTCTCAAGCCGTATTTCAGAACTCTTCAATATCTCAGAGTAATAAACGCTTTTCCCATCTTCGCTTACAAGAGCCTGAAGCGCTATAGTTATGCCGAGAATGTCTTTTTTATCATAAGGCAGTGATGAGACGAAATTGCCAATCCATGCTGCAAACGCTTCATAATAGCCACGCTCGTCCTTGAACTGCTTTAAAAGAACATCCTCTCTTAACACGTTGCCGTATAAGTCCGTAGCGCAAATTTCTGCCGATTCTTTTAAAAGCTTTACGCCAAGAGCAATCTTGCTTAGCGCGTTAAACTCGTAAACCTTGCTTTTTCTTCCGCCAGTACATAGAGATTCAGACGATATCTTTACCAAATTCTTATCTAAATGTTCTTTCAAACATGTAGTGACTGTAGGGATACTCATATTGAGAGATTTTGCAAGATCTAATATCGTAGACCTCTTCTTATCATACATTTCGCGTAAAACGAGATTTAAGTTCGCTTTTTTCAGCGTTATGGAGTTTTTCACCATATCTTTCTCACTTTGAATATCCATGAGGAAGATTATAGCATAGGAAATTCTTTTTTAAAGAAAATAAAAGGAAATCATATAAAATGAAAGATCCTTCATGCTATCATGAAATCATGGACAGCGCTGCACTTGTAAAGGCAAAGATGGATGACTTTCTAAGCATATTGAAAGACGAGAGTCAGAAAAAATGCTTTATAAGACTTAATGTTGAAAAAAAAGCCGGAAGAGACAAAGCTCTGTTCAAGATAAAAAGCATAGGCAGGAGCCAAGAGAAACAGCTTGAAAGGACGATAAAAAGACGCTTAGCGTTAGTTTGCTTCATAAAAGGCAAACGATATTCAATTGCCCTATATAAAGAGAATGAAGAATACTTTATAAAAGGAGAAAAGATTCTTAATTTAAAGATAAGCGGATCTATCGAACTCCATCTTTTGTCAAGTACGTTCCGCTACGACCTGTATGACGCTATCAAAGATCTCGATTTAAGCAAAGATAGGCCATGCTACTCGCTTTTCTACGCGCTTTATGCGAACGAAGATTTAAAACAGAGGCTTTTAAAAATAAAAAACGGAAGCTTGAACCTTATCTGGGGGCCTCCAGGAAGCGGGAAATCATGGGAAATCGTCAATCTGTCAGAAGCCCTTTTAAAAGAGAACAAGAGCGTACTCATAAGCGCAAACAACAATCTCTCGCTCGACGACCTTCACAGCAAATTAAAAGACAAAAAAATCGATGCAACAAGGGTAAAGGAAAAAGACGATATCGATATAAAAAGCGGATGCATCTTACTTATGACCGTCGCAAAGGCACTTATAGAAATAAGAAAGCTGACAAACGGAAAGAGAAAGTTCGTAGCCCTGATTTTAGATGAGGCGGGAATGATCAAGACAAGCGACATACTAGCACTATCATTCATTCCATCCGACAATCTATATATATACGGGGACAATAAGCAGCTCGCGCCGATTTATGAAACTAAGAGGGATGAGATAAAAAAGAAAAGCCTATTCGATCTTCTGGGGATATCATCACTAGAAATAGGAGAAGAGATTCCATCATTTAGAATGTTGAGAGAGTGCTATAGGATGAATAGCGGCATTCTGAATTTCGTAAGCAGCAGCTTCTATTTCAACCTCCTAAAGAACGCAAAAGCAATTGACGAGAGATTAAAAAAGAGCGCGCTAGATAAGATCTTTCCATCCTCTCTATCGCTTTTAGACATATCCAAATACTCATCTCCCCTTATAAAAGGAAAAGAAAGCTATGCCAACTTCTGCGTGGCATTCTTCTCTTTTCTTACTGCAGCCCTTTTTCTGAAAGAATACGAAGGAATAAAGGTCGGCTTGGCAAGCGCATATAAAATGGAGAGTGAAGCGCTGAGAGCGCTCTCAAATTCTCTTTTGAAAAGAAAGGAAAGGCAGAATCTCATAATAGACACCGTCCACTCTTTTCAGGGAAAAGAGGTGGATGTAATGGTCCTCTCTTTGTCAGACTCCTACCCTCTTGACGGTCTCTCTCCCCTCTATAGAAGTTACAATGCAGAAAAAACCGGAGAAAGCGACCGGCTTTTAAACGTTGCAATAAGCAGATCGAAAATTAAGTTCATTCTCGTTGCCGATTTCAAATTTCTAAAACTTCATGCAGAAAGCGGAACAAGCCTGTACGGCCTTATAAAGACGATAGATGAAAGCGATAAAAAAAGAGAGAAGAAGCTTAGGTCGTTCATAAGACTTGCAAGCGAAACTTTTGCTAACATAAAGATAGGACTGTTTAATGAGAAAGGCGATGAGACTAATATAAGCAGGAGCTTAGACAGCTCATGGGCATTAAGAAAAGCCTTCTGGAACAATTTTGACAGCTGCACTTTCTACATCTCGTCTTTTGTCTCAATGACTTTAATCAAGCCGACGCTCATAGATAACATATCTCGTCATAACAAGAGGGCAGATATCGTTTATGAAAAAAAAGGAAAGTTCAAGATAAAGGGAAATAAAACAAAGCTATTTAGCTCTATAACAGAGGTGGAAAAAGAGATTCCGCTATCATATGCAGTAATTGGCGATACAATTTTTTTCGGTACTTTTCATCCAACGAGCCTAAAAGAAAAAGATAAATGCGTTCCATATATCGAAATCAGGGATGCAAAGAAATTAATCCGACTTCTAAGAGTATGATTTTCGGCAGTTTTATCCGTGAAAATCGACTATATATGAAATGATATCGCTATACGACTAAAAAAAAATTCAGGAGCCTGCGGCTCTAATAGATATCGGTGTATTAAAAAATTTCATTTCTAGGAGATTTGCATCATGTACACCAGAAAACAAGTAGGTATTTTGCGAGAAGCCGGATTAAGCACCATCCGCTTAGAAAGCATTGAAGATCCAAAATCACGTGAATTCATCGCCGCCATCTCATCAGACGAATACGACATGAGAAAAGAGACTGTAGTCAAAATCATAAAGACATATGTCGGCGAATTCATCGAAAATAAGAACACGGACGATGAAATTGATCTTAAGACCAGACGGGAACTGATCATAAGCCTAAAAGATCTAAAAAAGCAGCATTACACGCTAGAGGACTACAAAAGGGTTGAAAAGGCTATAAACGAAAGCCATCAGGGGCTTAAAGATGTAAAAAGCGAACTGCTAAAAGAGATTGCGAATGCAGCTTTGAAAAAAACATCGCCACGACCGATTCTGCTTGTAGGCGCGCCAGGCTGCGGTAAAACCAGCATATTAACAGAAGTTGCAAGAAATCTTAACAGAGGATATGAGATCATATCGCTCTCAGTACTCTCTGGAGCATTCGAGATTATCGGAAACACAACTGCATGGAAGAATGCGAAATGCGGGAAAATCCTTCAAACTTGTTTCAGAACTTCATCTCTTAGCCCTGTCATTATCTTTGACGAGCTTGAAAAAGCGGGAACGGACACCACATATGCAAACATCACTTCTGCCCTTCTCGATCTCTTGGAAGACGACAGGAAATGCGAATATACGGACAACTACCTGCAAGTTCCCGTGGACCTTTCGTCCATCTGGCCGCTTTTTACGGCAAATTCGCTGAAAGGCATTCCAGAGCCGATTCTAGACAGGCTTAAAATAATCGAAATGAAGCCGTATTCGATAAAAGAACTTGAAAACATAGCATCGGCCATGATTAAGAAGAACAACGGCATGATCGCTCCAAAATCGATCAAGTTCACATCTGACTCCATCAAGAGTTTGGCTATAAGAGAGTCGTTCTACTCGTACTCGGCAAGAGCCGTGAGAGAGAGCGTCGATGCGATATTCGCAGAAAACGCGCTCTCGCTGCTAGAAGGGAAAGAGACCCTCATGATAAGAAAGACAGATCTGGACAAGCATTACGAGCATGAGAACATCAAGATAATGAATCTGAATAAGCTAAGCAGAATGACAGGAGTTGCAAATGCGATCGCAATAAGCCAATACGTATCCTTCATCTGTCCGATAGAAGTCAACGTTTACGATGAAGGAGACGGCATAAGGATATTAGGAATGTGCGGCGACGAGATGCAGGAAAGCGCGATAATAGCCTATACTGTGGCAGAAGAACACCTCAGGAAATCAAATATGTCGCTTGGACTAGTAAACGTAAACTACATAACGTCTATAAAAAAGAACGGAGACTCGGCAACGCTCGCAACCGCTCTTGCGATAGTAAGCGAGAAGACAAAAAAGATCCTGCCTCACGATACTGCGATAACAGGCGCGCTAACCATGAAAGGAATCGTGCTTTCTGTAGGTTCCCTCGCTCTTAAAATCCAATGCGCGATAAACGAAGGAATGCGTAAAGTAATCGTTCCACTTGAAAATAAGAAGGACATAGCCGAAATCGAAGACGAGCTGAAAAAGAACATAGAAATCTGCTATGTGGAGACGTTTTCAGAGGCCATAGCAGCCTCATTCGGCCCTCAAGAAAAGAAATTTGAAAGTGCAAAATAAAAAATTATCGGCCAAGAGGCATAAAATCTCTTGGCCATCTTATTAAACTATAAGCGATATTTTCTCTCTTTTAGTCATAGTTAGTAAGATTTTTCTTAATAGTTATTATTAACTACTAAATATTTATATAAGGAATTAGTAAAAATCTACTTATTGACACTTTTCGTAAATATGTCAATATTAAAGCATATTTTCAATTTTCAGGAGAAAAAAAATGGACGAGAACAAGATTTTAGACGCAATTAAAGAGACTATCGCAGAGAGAACAGATACGAAAGTCGAGGACATCAAGCCTGAGAGCACTTTCCGCGAACTAGGAATCGACAGCCTTGACACTGTAGAGCTATTAATGAACCTTGAAGACAAGCTCGATGTAACTATCGAAGTAGATAAGAAACTTGAGACTGTAAAAGATCTCGTAGACTTCATCGCAGCTCTCTAAGGATCGCTTTATGATAGAAACACCTATCACGAAGATGCTTGGCATCAAGTATCCACTATTTCAAGGCGGCATGGCATGGATAGCAGACGGAGAGCTTGCAGCTTCCGTCTCAAACGCCGGAGGACTTGGCATTATTGCGGCAGGAAACGCGCCACGTGAAGTCGTGGAAAAAGAGATAAAAAAGGCTAAGGGCCTTACAGATAAGCCGTTTGGCGTGAACATCATGCTTATGAGCCCGTTTGCCGACGATATCGCAAATCTCGTCGTTGAAGAGAATGTAAAAGTCGTTACAACAGGCGCAGGAAATCCAAGCAAGTACATGAAGGCTTGGAAAGAGGCTGGAATCATAGTAATTCCGGTAGTCGCATCGGTTGCAATGGCAAAGCTCATGAAGAGAGTCGGAGCCGACGCCCTAATTGCAGAAGGCGGAGAGAGCGGCGGACACGTTGGCGAATTGACTACCATCGTACTTGTCCCTCAGATTGTTGATGCGACAGATCTGCCGGTTCTTGCTGCAGGTGGAATTGCAGATGGAAGGCAGGCCGCAGCCACATTCCTTCTTGGCGCTGTCGGAATTCAGATGGGAACGAGATTCCTATCTGCTAAAGAATGCAACATAAATCCCGTATATAAGGAAAAGATTCTGAAGGCAAACGACCTCTGCACAATGGTAACAGGAAAGAGAGTCGGACACCCTGTAAGAAGCTTAAGGACTAATTTTGCAAGAAAATATGCCGAAGCAGAGTACTCGGGAGCAAGCGATGAAGAGCTCGACAGACTCGGAACAGGCGCGCTACGCCTTGCTGTAAAGGAAGGAGATCTTGAAAACGGATGCTTCCTTTCAGGCCAAGTTGCAGCAATGGTAAACAAGGAAGAGAGCGCAGAAGACATCGTGCTTGATGTCATGAAAGGACTTGAAGAAACACTTAAAGGAGCTATGAAATGGGTAAAATAGCCTTCGTCTTTTCAGGACAGGGAGATCAAAAGGTAGGCATGTGCCGAGATCTTTTTGATGCAAACCCTATCTTTAAAGAAGAGATGCAAAGCCTAGATAAAATTCATCCGGGCCTTATAGATTCGATCTATAGCGGAAGCGATGAAGAGCTAATGAAGACTATAAACACGCAGCCTGCACTCTATGCTATAGAGACATCGCTGTCAAAAATGCTCGATAGCGTTAACATCAAAGCGGACGTTGTTGCAGGTTTCTCCCTTGGAGAGATCGCAGCGCTCTCTTACGCAGGATCTTTTTCTGATGAAGAAGGCATGCAGATTGTAAGCAAGCGAGCCGAATACATGCAGAGGGAATCAGAGAAGTTCGATGCCGTAATGACTGCAGTACTCCGTCTCGATCAGGACAAGGTTAACGAACTTGCTCAAAAATACGAGTTCGTATTCCCTGTAAACTTCAACTGCCCGTCGCAGATCGTATGTTCAGGGCTAGAAAGCGAGATCAAAGAGTTTGAAGCAGATGTCAAAAACGCAGGAGGAAGAGCGCTAAGGCTAAGCGTAAAAGGGGCGTTCCATTCCCCTTTCATGAGAGAGGCATCAGACGACTTCAGAACATATTTAGATACTGTCGAGGTCGACCTACCCCGCATTGACGCGTATTCAAACTACCTTGGAGACATATACAAGGACTCTGTGAAAGACACCCTTGCGCTTCAGATTAAGAGCCCAGTTCTCTGGCAGAACATCGTTGAGAAGATGATCTCAAGGGGAGTTGACACATTCATAGAGATAGGACCTGGAAGCACGCTTGCAAACCTTATTAAAAAGATCAATAAGGATGTTAGGGTATTCACATCAGGATCTCTAGATGGTTTTGATAAAATTAAGGAGGAGCTATGTTAAAGGACAAAGTTGCCTTAATTACAGGATCAAGCAGAGGAATCGGAAAGGCTATCGCGCTGCTCTTTGCAAAAGAAGGGGCGAACATCGCGGTAGTCTACCACGGAAACGATAAAGCGGCTGAGAAGACTGTAGAAGAAATCACAGCCCTCGGTGTCAAAGCAAAAGCCTACAAGGCCGATGTAAGCTCGTTTACAGAAGCAAAAGACACGGTAAAACAGATTAAAGAAGATTTTTCTAGAATAGACATTCTGGTAAATAACGCCGGAATAGTCAAAGACGGACTTATCGCCATGATGAGCGAAGAGCAGTTTTCTGCTGTAATCGACACCAATTTAAAAGGCGCATTCAACATGATCCGTCACACATGTCCGATAATGATCAGACAGAAATGCGGCAACATAATAAACATAGCATCCGTCTCCGGCATTATCGGAAATCCCGGGCAGGCTAATTATTCTGCGTCAAAAGCAGGAATCATAGGACTGACAAAGACATGTGCGAAAGAACTTGCATCAAAGAACATTCTTTCAAACGCAATAGCGCCGGGCTTTATTAAAACTGACATGACAGAAGAAATTACAAGCGACAATCCACTTGTAAGTCTTATCCCGCTAAAGAGGTTCGGAGAAGCAGAAGAAGTTGCTAAAGCCGCCCTCTTTTTAGCCGAATCGACATATATCACAGGACAAGTGCTGAAGGTCGATGGCGGAATCGCAATGTAAGGAGAAGATATGCAAAGCACAAATAGAAGAGTAGTCGTTACAGGCATGGGAGCTATCACCCCTATTGGAAAGAGCGTTAGCGAGCTCTGGGAAAACCTCATTAACGGCGTAAATGGAATAGACGAAATCACGCTTTTTGACGCGACAGACTTCAAAGCAAAGCTCGACGGAGAAGTCAAGGACTTCAATCCTAGAGATTATATGGATAAAGCCGATGCGCTAAAGACAGACAGGTATGCGCAGTTTGCTATAGCAGCAGCGACAGAAGCCGTAGAGCAGAGCGGCATCATGGGCAATATCGATCCTGACAGATTCGCAGTATATTTCGGATCCGGAATCGGAGGAATGTCATCTTTCACAAAAGAGTACAACACTCTTTTAAAGAGAGGGCCAAGCAGAGTATCTCCGTATTTCGTTCCAATGCTTATTGCAAACATGGCATCAGGCCTTATTTCTATCAAGTTCCAGGCGATGGGACAGGCTATGCCGGCAGTAACGGCATGCGCATCTGGATCTAACGCAATCGGAGAGGCGATCAGGCTTATAAGGCATGGTTATGCCGACGCGGTAATAACAGGAGGAAGCGAAGCATCTATTTGCGATGTAGGTGTTGCCGGCTTTATTAACATGCAGGCCCTATCTACGGCAACAGACAAGAATGCAGCCTCCCTTCCTTTTGATAAGAGAAGAGCAGGATTTGTAATCGCAGAAGGCGGCGGAGCACTTGTTCTTGAAGAGTATGAGCACGCTAAAAAGAGAGGCGCGACAATCATAGCAGAGGCCGTAGGATATGGCGCTACGAGCGATGCGTACCATATGACAGCGCCAAGAGGCGATGCAGAAGGCGCAAGAAAGGCGATGAGCCTTGCGCTCAGCGAAGCAGGATATACAGATAGCGACAGCGTTTACATCAACGCGCACGGAACAGGAACTCCTTTGAACGACAAAGCAGAAACCCTGGCTATCAAGCATTCGCTCGGAGAAGAAGCTGCAAGAAGATCTATTATCAGCAGCACTAAGAGCATGACAGGCCATATGCTAGGAGCAGCCGGTGCAGTCGAAGCTATTGCAGCTATCAAAGCTCTTGCGACTGGAATCATTCCACCTACGATCAACCTTCTTGAAAAGGATGAGGAGTGCGATCTCGATTATGCGCCGCTAAAGGCTGTAAAGAGGGATATCACGCTTGCCCTATCCAACTCATTAGGTTTCGGCGGACACAACGCCACCCTCGCTTTTAGGAGGATTTGATATGGACTTAAACGAACTGAAGCAATACGGAGCGCTGATGAAGGAGCTTGGATTAAGCGCATTCGAAGTAAAAGACGGAAATAAGACGTTCAGAATGGAGAGGGCCTTCACGTCACAGGCCGCACCTTCATCTGCAGTAGCATCAGAACCTGTAAAATCTGAAGAAGAAGAAAAAAGCACTAACGAAAACCTTGCCCAGATCAAAAGCCCTATGGTCGGCGTCTTCTATTCTTCTAGCGCAGAAGACAAGGAAGATTATGTAAAGGTCGGATCTGAGTTCAGAAAAGGAGATACGATCTGCATAATCGAAGCAATGAAGCTGATGAACGAGATCAAAGCAGAGGACGACGGATTTATTGAAAAGATCCTCGTTAAAAGCGGTTCCAACGTCGAATACGGAACCCCGCTCTTTCTCTACAGGAGGGCAAAATGAACAAATCTCAGATAATGGAGATCTTACCGCATAGAAACAGCATGCTCCTATTAGACGAGGTTTATGAAGAAGACGGAGAGGCTCACGGAATCTATAACGTCAGGGGCGACGAGTTCTTCCTTGACGGGCACTTTCCAGACTTTAAAATCGTTCCAGGCGTAATACTGTGCGAAATTCTTGCGCAAAGCACATGCATACTTTTAAAAGATAAGATGCAAGATGGAAAAATCGCGCTTTATGCAGGACTGGATAAGGTCAAATTTAAAAAACCCGTCCTTCCTGGAGACAAATTCGAGACAAAGTGCCGTATAACAAGAAACATGGGCGCCTTCTATTTCGCAGAGGGCGAAGGATATGTTGACGGCGAGCTTAAGATCAAGGCAACCTATTCATTTGCCTTAGCAGACAAGAGTGATATATGTTCTCAAAAATCTTAATAGCAAACAGAGGAGAGATTGCGGTCAGAATCATCAGAGCACTTAGCGAGATGGGAATCAGCAGCGTCGCAGTCTACTCTGAGGCAGATAAGAATTCACTTCACCGCTTCCTTGCAGACGAAAGCGTCTGCATAGGGCCTGGCAATGCGCAAGAAAGCTATTTAAGAGCCGACAGGATCATAAGCGCGGCTCTGATGACTGGAGCAAAAGCCATACATCCAGGCTACGGCTTCCTCTCAGAAAACGAAGAGTTCGCACGCCTTTGCGAAGAAAACGGGATTGCGTTCATCGGCCCGACGGCTGAGATAATGCACCGCCTTAGCGATAAAACCAAGATGAAAGAAATCGCTTGCGATGCCGGTCTTGACACCATCCCTGGAACAAAAGCGCTAGAAAACCTTGAAGAGGCAGTAAAAGAAGCAGAGAAAATCGGATATCCTGTGATGCTTAAAGCAAGAAGCGGAGGCGGAGGCAGAGGAATCAGGCTCATAAACGGCGAAGAAGAGCTTAAAAAGCTCTACCCTCTTGCAAAAGCTGAAGCAGAGCAGAGCTTTGCAGACGGCGCTCTCTATATAGAGAAATACATAGTCGCCTCAAGCCACATAGAAGTTCAGGTTCTTGCAGATGAATTTGGCAACGCCGTGAGTTTTGCCGAGCGCGACTGCTCTATGCAGAGAAACCATCAGAAGCTTATCGAAGAGAGCCCTAGTGCGAAAGTGACGGAGCAAGAGAGAAAAGAGCTGATGGAGAAGGTCCGCGTTGCAACGATCAAGATGGGATATAGAAACGCAGGAACTCTCGAGTTCTTGTTATCTGAAGATAGGAAATTCTATTTCATGGAGATGAACGTGCGTCTTCAGGTTGAACATCCTGTAAGCGAGATCCTCTCATCCATAGACATTGTAAAATGGCAGATAAGAATTGCAGCGGGAATTCCGCTTTCATTTACTAATAAAGACATAAGGACGAAAGGCTCTGCCATAGAATGCAGAATCAATGCGAGATCCACGGGAGTCATCGAAGAGATGCACATTCCAGGGGGCCCTTTCGTAAGATTCGACACGTTCTTGGAAAAAGGCGCTGAAGTAAGCCCCTATTATGATTCAATGATAGGCAAACTCATAGTCTATGCCCAAAACAGGGATGAAGCCATAAGAAAAATGAGAGCGTATCTATGCGAACTTCAGATCATCGGAGTCAAGACGAACATCGAAGAGCAGCTGAGGATTCTTCAAAGCAGAAGTTTCATAGACGGCTCTTACGATACTAGAACGCTGGAGGAAGTAAGTGATTAATTTTTTCCACGTAAAACCGGGAAATGAATTAGAAAAGGAAGGAAGGGAGAAGATCAATCTTCCAGAAGATGAGATCGTCTGCCCTAACTGCCACAAAACGCTGAAAGAGAAAGATATTTCGCAATACAAGACATGCTCTTGCGGCTACCATTTCCGCATAAAAGCGCGAGAAAGAGCTGAAATGTTCTTCGACAGCTTTGACGAATTGTTCACAGATCTAAGAACAGAGGACATACTCTCCTTCCCTGGCTATGAGGATAAGCTTGCTAAGGCTAGAAAGGCTAGCGGAGAGGAAGAATCCGTAATAGTTGGAAAAGCGAGCATCGATGGAATCGAGGCAGCAGTATTCATAATGGAAAGCCTCTTTATGATGGGAAGCATGGGACGTGTCACAGGAGAAAAGATAACCCGTCTTTTCGAGTATGCAAGAGAGCATAAGCTCCCCGTTATAGGTTTTACCGCATCGGGAGGAGCAAGAATGCAGGAAGGGCTTATGTCCCTCATGCAGATGGCGAAAGTCAGCGGAGCTGTAAAAAAACACTCTAACGACGGCTTGCTCTATATCGCAGTGCTCACGGATCCTACCACAGGAGGAGTTACCGCATCGTTTGCAATGCAGGCCGACATAATTCTTTCCGAGCCTGGCGCTTTAATCGGCTTTGCGGGAAAGAGGGTAATCGAACAAACCATAAAGAGCGAGCTTCCAAAAGGATTTCAAAGATCGGAGTTCCTTCTTAAGTGCGGGTTTGTCGACAAGATCATTCACAGAAAGGATTTGAGATACAGTCTGAAAACAATACTTTTGATGCACCAAGGGGGAAAAGATGAAAGCTTATGATAGAGTGAAAATCGCAAGATCATCATCCCGTCCTACTGCACTAAGCTATATAAACAACATCTTCACCTCCTTCATAGAATTCCATGGAGACAGAAGAGCAAAAGACGATGAAGCGATCGTAGCCGGAATTGCAATGCTTGGCGATATGAGCGTAACTGTTATCGGAATCGAAAAAGGACGGACGGCGGCAGAACGCACTATGAGGAATTTCGGATCTGCAAGTCCTGAAGGCTACAGAAAGGCATTAAGGCTTATGAAGCAGGCTGAGAAGTTCAATCGTCCTGTAATCACATTAGTAGACACGGCAGGCGCATTTTGCGGAGTTGAAGCTGAAGAAAGGGGCGAAGGCGAGGCAATTGCCACAAACCTCGTTGAAATGATGGATTTAAACGTTCCAATAATTTCAATCCTCATCGGAGAGGGAGGAAGCGGCGGAGCCCTCGGTCTTGCAGTTGCAGACAGGGTATGGATGCTTGAAAACTCAGTATATTCCGTCATATCCCCTGAGGGATGCGCAAGCATTCTGTTTAAAGACAGCAAAAAGGCGGCAGAGGCTGCAGAATGCCTGAAAATAACAGCAGAAGATGCGCTTTCATTCGGTTTCACAGAGAAAGTGATAAGCGAGGACGAGATAGGCACAGAGTCCTTTTACAGACAGCTTAAGGAAGACATCTATAATGAGATAAAAACCATAAGGGCAGAAAAGGACTACAAAGAAGCACGCTTTAAGAGGTTCAGAGCGTTTTAGAGGAAAACAAAATAATGAGCATATATGAAAAATTTTGCAGCGTAGAGGAAGATGAGAACGGCGCGCTGAAAAAGATCGATATAAAATACGAAGACAACTTCAATTTCGCATACGACGTCGTAGACGCCATTGCAAAAGAAGAACCTAAAAAAAGAGCGATCGTATGGTGCAACGCATTAGAAGAGGAGCACATATTCTCATTCGAAGACGTATCTAAGCAATCCAACAGGTACGCAAACGCCCTGCTCTCTTTGGGAATCAAGAAAGGCGACTATGTAATGCTCTGCTTAAAGAGGCACTACGAATACTGGTTCATATCTGTAGCCCTTAACAAGATCGGAGCCGTCATGGTGCCTGTCACGCACATGCTCAGAGTCGATGATTTCAAATACCGTTTCAATACGGCAGACATCAAAGCCGTAGTCACGACGGAAGAAAACGGCGTTCCCAAAAGAATACTTGAGGCTCTTGAAAAAAGCGGAAAGACGGCAATACTTGCATCGACAAAAGACGAAGAGGGCTTTATAAACCTCAATAAGCTGAAAGATACGTGTTCTGACGAGCTTGAAAGAATTGAGACGAATGTGAAAGACAGCATGATGATGTATTTCACATCTGGAACCACTGGATATCCTAAAGGCGTAATCCATGACTTCTCTTATCCTCTTGCGCATATCGTAACTGCAAAATACTGGCAGAGGGCGATTGATGGCGGTCTTCACTTTACTGTCGCAGAGACAGGATGGGCAAAGGCAAGCTGGGGAAAGATGTACGGACAGTGGCTTGTTGGATCAGCTGTCATGGTATATGACTTTGACGCATTCGATCCTAAGATGCTTACGCAAGTAATAAACAAATACGGCGTTACGTCTTTCTGCGCGCCTCCGACGGTGTACCGATATCTTGTAAAGAAGGGAGCGCCGGCAATGCCAAGCCTAAAGAGCGCTTCTACGGCTGGCGAATACCTCAATCCTGAGATATTCAAGAAATTCTATGAGAAGACAGGCCTTTACTTAAACGAAGGATATGGACAGACAGAGACGACGCTTTTAAGCGCGAACTTCAAAGGAATAAAAAATAAAGAAGGATCGATGGGCGTATGCTCTCCCCTTTACAACCTTAAGCTCGTAGATAACGAGGGAAACGAAGTTGAAACAGGAGAGATCGGAGAAATCGTAATAGTTCCAGAAAACGGAGTCAAGCCTATTGGAATATTCGCATCTTATCTGAACGATCCAGAACTCTATAAGAATGCATGGAGACTCGGCGTATATCACACTGGAGACTCCGCATGGAAGGATGAGGAAGGCTATTTCTGGTTCCACGGACGCTTTGACGACATAATCAAGAGCGGCGGATTCAGAATCGGACCGTTTGAAATTGAAAACCACCTTATAAAGCATGATGCGGTCCTTGAATGCTCCGTAGTAGGAATTGACGATCCTCTTAGAGGACAGGCCATAAAGGCGTTCATCGTTCTAGCAAACGGGTATGAGCCATCATCGGAGCTAGAGAAGGACATCAGGGATAAGACGAACGCAGAACTTTCCGAATACAAGTGGATAAGGCAGATTGAGTTCGTAAGCGAACTGCCAAAGACCATTAGCGGAAAGATAAGAAAGACTGAGCTGAGAGAGACTACCAGGAAATAGGCGCCTCCCCTGCTCTTATGAGAAAATCATTACACGCTTTAAAGTGCCCATTTCCAAAAAATCCCCTGTAAGCGCTTAAGGGGCTTGGATGGGCGCTTTCTAATACTAAATGGGATCTGTTCGTAATTAAGGCTTTTTTGCTTCGAGCATAACTGCCCCAGAGCATGAACACCTTAGCCCTGCTGTCGCTATTTAGCAATTCAATCGCCCTGTCTGTTAATATCTCCCATCCCATGCCCTGATGGGAGTTCGCCCTATGCGCCTCAACAGTCAGCGTACTGTTTAATAAAAGAACGCCCTGCTTAGCCCATCTTGTCAAATCAGAAGACCAAGCGGAGGTATCAAAACCTTCATCCTCGATCTCTTTCTTTATATTCTGAAGACTTGGCGGAACCCTAACCCCCTCTCTTACAGAGAACGAAAGCCCCATGGCCTCCCCTGGCTCATGATACGGATCCTGTCCGACTATTACGACCTTGACATTCTCTATCGGAGTCAGAGAAAACGCATTGAATATCTCGCCCATCTTAGGATAGACAACCTTTGTCCTATACTCTCTTTTTAAAAACTCTCGGAGCGCAAGATAATAATCTTTCTTCTGTTCCTCGTCAAAGAAGCCCTGCCAATCGTTATTTACCTTTATCATGACTCAATTATAATCGAGTGGGTATGTTACAGTAAATGATTCTTTATGCAATGCTGTCACATACTTTCTGTTATCTAAATAATTTTTATTACTACAGAAAAAGCAACATAAATTCACTATAATGATTTAATTCTTTTTATAATTGAACTTTATTACTTATATATACTTACTATATTCCATGTTTATGTCCGTAAAAATCTCAAAAAATTCCTAGTTAGCCTCGGAATTATCAACGATAATTCCGATAAAAAAAGATAATTGCAATATATTAAAAGACTTACTTGAAGAAAATTCTCTTTTCCTTTTTAGGCCAAGAATGACAGGAAAGACCTTATACCTAGAAAATGAGTTTTAGAGGGACAAGCATTCAGACTTGTCTTGAATACTGCTTATCTTATTAATCTTAATTTGTTTTTCTATCAGTCTTCTACTAAATGAGCTAAAATTTTATTTATATCGGGCAGATCTTTACTCCAATTATTATCAACTTCATTTTTCAAAAACATAACCATATAAAGAGGAATACTCAATATTTTTCCTTCTTCCCCAACATTTTTTCGCGAAAGCCTAATAGATTGTCTAATATTATATTTAGCATTATTTAAAACAGTATTTAATGATTTAGATTTCGTATTCTCTCCACTTTTTACTTCTAACAGACATGGCTCTCCTCTAAAATTAATTATGAAATCGATCTCAAGAGTATCAGAAGGGGAAAAATAAAATAAATTATGATTCAATGCCAATAAGCTATTTGCTATTGCATTCTCATAAAAAGCGCCTTTGAAAATTCCAAGCTCCCCTTCCATGATTCTTTTGGCAGTATCAGATCCATACATTGAAACAAGAAGCCCATTATCATTCATGTACACTTTAAATTCATTATCAATAGCATAGGCCTCTAAAGGAGGAGAGAGAAGAGAAAGATTCCTACAAAAATTTACGATACCGGCGTCTCTCAACCACAAAAGAGCTCCGCCATACTTTGCTGATCCACTTCCTTTTTCTACCACCGAATATTGAAATTTTTTATAGTCTTTTGCAAGTTGAGAAGGTATGGACTCCATACATCGTATTATTTTATTCTTCTCTGACTCATTGGCATACTTTACAACGTCTTTTCTATAACCATCAAGAATATTTCTATGAATCTTATTAACTAAATTATAATCTCTTACAATTGTAAATTGATTGACTGCTGCAGGCATTCCACCTATAACAATGTAAAGTGAAAAGAATTTTAGCATTGACTCATGAGTATATTGGTCCACAGCTCTACGTTCTAAAAAACATGAGTATAATGAATCTATGATTTTATTTCCTATCCCCATAGCCCAAAGAAACTCTTCGAAATCAAGAGGAAACATTTTAATAGTTTCCGTGTATCCAACGGGAAACGATGGAACTTCTGCATAATTAATTCCCAATAAAGAACCAGATGCTATAACATCAAACCTATTATCGTGTGCTAAAAACTTCAAAGCAGTTCTTGCATTTGGACAATGCTGTATCTCATCAAGAAAAATCAACGTATCCCCAGGCACCATAGTCTTATCAGGAAATGTTAAAGACAAACGGAAAATAATTTCATCACTATTTAGAGACCCGGAAAAAATATATTGTAAATCTGGGTTAAGAAAGAAATTCAAATCATATATACTTTTGTAATTCTCATTAGCAAATGTTAAAATTGAAGTTGTCTTCCCCACCTGTCTAGCACCTTCTACAACAAGAGGGAGTTTATTGGGATTAGATTTCCATTTTAATAAAATATCATTAATTTTTCGTCTAAGCATATCACTTAAAATAATATTATTTAATATAGATAATTACAATAAAAAATTTTTATTTTGACGACGAATATTTAAATAATAATCACAATTTTAACTACGAATATATTTCTATATATCGCAATTTTAACGACGAATATTTGAATAGAACATACTAGTCAATATAAATAGACAAAAAATATTTATTAGTAGATTTCTTTTTCTAAAGTGGACAAAGGGTATTCTAAATAAAGAGAAAGTACCCTGTTTTTCACACAAATTATACTTTCTTTTTTATCTTCTTAAACAGAGCAGGCTCTTAGTCCTGCTCTGCTGTTTCCTATTGCTACTGCCATTAAATACGACAGCAGCATGTTAGTTATTAAGCAATAGCTTTTAGGATAAAGTCTATGATGAAAAGGATTGTAGCTCCTCCGATAATCGGATGTATGCCCTTTGCATCCTTTGTGCAGATCTTTGTAATGCAGTACATGATGAATCCTGCTGCGATACCGTTTGTGATTCCGTATGTAAAGCTCATTACAGCAACTGTGAAGAATGCAGGAACAGCTTCCTTGAAATCCTTCCAATTGATCTCTGCAAACGGTTCTACCATCAGAATACCTACAACGATTAAAGCTGGAGATGTAGCCGCAGATGGAACCATTCCGATAAGGCCGGAGAACGGCAGACAAATTATGAACATTATCGCTGTAACAAGGCTTGTAAGACCAGATCTTCCACCTGCTGCGATTCCTGCAGAACTCTCTACGAACGTTGTCGCATTGCTTGTTCCAAACAGTGCTCCGATACTCGTTGCAACGCTGTCTGCAACCAAAGCCTTATCTAGACGGCTCTTAAATCCAGAGCCCTCAAGAGCCTTCTCATCCTCTTCATCGAATATGTGGCTCTTCTTGCCTGTTCCGATAAACGTACCGATCGAATCGAATGTATCAGAAAGCGACATAGAGAAAATCGTAACGATAACGAATGCAATCTTTGTCGGATCTGAGAACAGCGATCCAAATCCAGGAGAGCCGAAGAAGGAGAATGCTACCTCCTTAAAACCTGCTACGGTATGTGCTCCAGAGAAGATCGTCTCCGGTATCTGAGTGACACCAAAAGGAATTCCTATAACTGTTGTCGCAACGATTCCTATCAATATCGCACCCTTAACCTTTAACGCCATTAAAATTACCATAATAAGGAGACCCATAACAGCAAGAACGAGATGAGCTTCATTAAACGGCTGCATTCCTGGAGTTACGCTTGGGTATGCACCTGTAAATGAGATAAGGCCTGCATTGTTCATTCCAAGATATGCGATAAATAATCCGATACCTCCGCCTATCGCATTCTGCAAGCTCTCAGGTATCGACTTTACAATGGTTTTTCTGAGTTTAGTTACTGTGATTACTATATTGATCAAGCCACAGATGAATACCATTGCAAGCGCTTCTTGCCATGTAAAGCCTCCAGCCATACAGATTGTGTATGTAAATAAGGCGTTTAATCCCATGCCTGGCGCTACAGCATAAGGAACGTTGGCAAAGAGTGCCATGACAAGAGTTCCGACAGCAGCGGCAAGACATGTTGCGACGAACACACCCTCCCAGCTCATTCCAGTTTCGCTAAGCATATTAGGGTTAACGAAAATGATGTAAGCCATGGTGAAGAAGGTTGTAAGACCAGCAACAATTTCGGTCTTCACATTAGTGTTCTTTTCTTTCAAGGCGAAAAAATCTCTCATATTAGATCCTCCTTTTTGATCCGGATACAAGATCCATAGCCTAACTACAATTATAATTGAGTATGATAAATAACGAAATAATTATTTTTATTTTCCCTAAACCATCTCTGATGGTAAGGATTTCAAGAAGCATTACGTAATATTATTACTCCTAATTTATCTGTCTGGTATTTGTTTTCCCATATTCCTGCCCCAAAGACAGACTTTAATTCTTTTCATTCAGTTTATGCTTATATCTTATATGGCATATCAATCATTCCGTCCAGCACCATTACCGCCTGTTCCAGATATCGAACTAAACGAAACACTAGTAGAAAAGCTTGTCGATGCAAATAGAAAAATCGCCGTTTTAGAAGAATTATCTTGCAGAATCCCAAATGCGGATCTTTCTATTTCCATGTATGTAAGAAAAGAAGCTTTGCTGTCATCTCAAATCGAAGGTACGCAATGCACGTTAGATGATATCCTCGATCCTAACAGAGAAGAAAATACAAACAAGAATGTAACAGATGTCGTGAACTATATCTTAGCTACAGAATTTGCAATTAATAGGTTAAATACACCCCCCCTTTGTAATCGTCTGATAAGAGAAACCCATGCAGTCCTTATGGAAGGCGTACGAGGACAAGAAAAAAAATCCAGGAGAATTTCGCTATTCGCAAAACTGGATTGGAGGAGGGGGAAACACCATAAAAAAAAATGCTCGATACATTCCACCTAATCCAGAGGATATGCAAAAAGCCATGTCCGATTGGGAAAGCTATATGAACAGTGAAACCAATGCAGATCCGCTCATTCAGGCGTCACTGATACACTACTAATTTGAGACTATTCATCCTTTTTAGAGGGAAACGGTCGCATTGGCAGACTATTAATAACACTATTTCTAATAGAAAAAGGAGTTATATCCACTCCCGCCCTATATATTTCTTATTATTTAAAACTGAATCGAATAGAATACTATGATCGCATGACGGAAGTTAGACGTACAGGCGATTATGAGCAATGGGTAAAGTTTTTTCTTCAAGCGTTTGCTGAATCTGCAGAAGATGCAATTCAAACAATAGATAAACTTACAGCGCTTCACGATAAAAGTCTCTCGTCCATTGCCAATCTTTCAAATCGTCAACGCCTGAATGTTCTTAAAGTTTTTTCTTACCTTGAGGCAAATCCAATCATAGACATACAAAAAACAGCAGACGCACTAGCACTCTCATACAACACTGTAGCTAAAGCTGTGGCAGTTCTAAAAGAAAAAGGAATTCTAAAACAGACAAGTAAGAAAGGGAAAGCAAAAATCTACTCTTATGTTGAATATCTGAATATTCTGCGTAAGACACCTAGGAATTAAATGACATTCTGTATTCCGAAATGTTGTCGATTCATGCTAGTCTCATTTTATGACGATAAGAACTTATAAAGATGATGATTTCAATGCAATCGCAGACCTTTTTTATGAAACTGTCCACACTGTAAACGCAAAAGATTACAGCAAAAAGGAACTTGATGCATGGGCACCGAAGATAAACGAACATGAAAACTTAAAAAGGGCGCTAAAAAATAATTACTCAATCGTTGCTGAAGCAGATAATAAAATCGTTGGATTTGCAGATATCGACAGCACGGGATACCTGGACCATTTATTCATACATAAGGATTATCAGAGAAAAGGTATTGCAAAAGCCCTTTTAAAAGAGGCGGAAAAAGGACATGGCGAACTAAGCGTGCATGCCTCCATTACCGCCCTGCCCTTCTTTTTAAAAATGGGATATGAAATAGAGAAGGAACAGATTGTTGAAATCAGAGGAGAAAAACTGAAAAACTATGTAATGGCAAAGGTTCTGGCGAAATGAGTGATGAAATTCATTTGACGATAGTAGTATGCAAGTTTAAAATCTAAAACAAAAGGAGGAGCTATGCTCGATCTTAATGAAGTTAGAAGTCAGTATTTAAGAGAGCTGGAAGGATCTGTTTTGCCATTCTGGCTAAAATACGGAATAGATAAGGAAAATGGAGGAATATATACAGGCCTTGACAGAGATGGCACGCTGCTTGAAAGCGATAAGTCCGTATGGTTTCAAGGCCGTGCCCTTTGGACGTTTTCAACAGCATATTTACAGCTTGGAAAGAAAAAAGAATATCTGGAGGCAGCAAACACTATTGTAAAGTTTCTAGACGCCTATTGCTTTGATGAAGACGGAAGAATGTTCTTCCGCGTTACAAAGGATGGAAAGCCCGTAATCAAGCGTCTCAGATATTTCTTCTCTGAGACGTTCGCAATAATCGGCTACGCAACATATTATAGGGCGACAGGAATTGAAAAATATAAGACAAAGGCGCTTGACCTACTTGAGTTTGTGGAAAAAATCAGGACGGAAAAAGGCGTTTTAATTCCCAAATTCAATCAGGATACAGAGCCAAGCATCGGCTTTGGCGGTCCGATGATTCTTTTAAACGTACTATCAGAAATACGTCCTATATGCCCTGAAAGAAAGGACTGGATAGATGCATACATGAAAAAACTTCTAAATGAAGTGGAAACCTATTTTGTGCGGGATGATATGCATCTTGTGCTTGAGCAATGCGCACCGGACGGAACATTCATGGCCGACCATTATGAAGGAAGACTATTAAATCCGGGACATGCGATAGAAGGCGCATGGTTTATCATGAATGAGGGAAAAAACAAAAATGATAAGCACCTTATAGATCTTGGTCTCAAGATGCTTGACTGGATGTGGGCTATAGGATGGGACGAAGAGGAAGGAGGCGGAATAATACAGTATAAAGATGCTCTTGGACTACCAGTGAGCGAATACCATCAGGATATGAAGTTCTGGTGGCCTCAATGCGAGGCGGCAATTGCAAACCTACTCGCCTACAGCCTTACAAAAGACGATAAGTACCTGTACCGCTTTGCACTAGTAGACGAATATATCCATGATAGATTCGTAGATCCTGAATACGGAGAATGGTTCGGCTACTTCCACAGAGATGGAACGCTTGCTACAAGAATCAAAGGCAACCTCTATAAAGGACCGTTCCACATCCCAAGAATGTATTTAAAATGCATTGAAATTATAGATAGCATGAATTGAAGATGGGGCTCATGCCCCATTTTTTATATATTCATTATCCTAATATCGCAAGATATTTTATTATTTAAAAACATACTCAAACAACAAAAAAATTGAGAATCAACATTTTTAATTTTCTAAAAAGAAGAAAGCAAAATAATGAATGTTAATCTTATCGTAGCTGAGAGAGATATATTTTTGCTGTAAGTAGACATACAAAAATTTAAACTTTGTCAGATATATGAATTTTATATAAAGTTTAAAAAATTTATTGAAACAAATTAAAATTAATAGTAAAGTGACTTTAGTTCCAAACGGAACATGCCTATCCCTTTTTCGGTACTGGCCTTTTATTTCTAGCCAGTACCGTCTTTTTTTTCTCAATGAAATTTCTCTTTTATAGGATGTCCTAAAGGTTCAAAAAACTTATAAATTCTTAAGTATGCGCATCGCTCTAAAAAGAGGACGAACTCGTAAATGTCAATGTTGAGCATATGCAGAATTTCAGCTAAATCATAAATAGAAGGACAGGTGTTTCCTCTTCCAAGAACTGTATAGCGAATAAAAGTTTTCGAACTTCTTATTAATAAGAATTCACGCTTGTTCTTTATGAAATAAGAAGATGCTGCTTCAACAAAATCTTCTATTTCAATTGAAAAGCCTATAGGAATCAGTCTTTCTTTAAAGCGGTCATCAAGTGGATTCTTATTCTGATGTTCAGGACTGAACAAATCAGACAGATTTATCTTAAGCATTATGCAAAGACGAGCAAGATCTAGCAATCTTGGATTTATATCCGATACCATCCTGTTTTTCGTATTCTCTAAAAAGCGCGAATGAAGCCCTTCTGCGTCTAAAAGTGCTCTATATCCTCTTATATCCTTATTCCATGCGATGATGGTCTTAAGTCTCTCTCCTAACAGATAATTTATTTTATTATCCATAATGAACATCTCCTTTTTGGGTTATTGAACTAGATTCAATTACTGAATGCATCAAACGATGCATGCTAATAGAAGATGAATCTTATGGCCTGCGTAAGAATAATTATTTTAGATTTGTAATCAGATCCTTTTTTCTTATATTTTATTTTAATAGCGTACCCCTTGCTATAAGATTAAACTACGTATATAGATATGTAAAGAAATATTTATTAAATTTGTTAAAATTCTAATTTCAATCACCGTAAATAAATTCTTAATTTGTAATTAGAATTGTAATTTTATATGAATTTGAATATTTTATTAAACATTGTTAATTCATTTTAATTAAACACTCAAAAACCCGGCCTTAGCAGGGGGTAGGTCATTGCCTTAGGCCGAGTAAATAAAAATATAAAAACAGCATGTCATGCCTTTTTACTGTAGCTTATTTCTACCCCGTTTTTATCTAAGAGAATTAACTTATCCCCTATTTTTGAAAACGTAAAAACATCATCATCGATTATGATGGTATCTGAAACAATAGCGCCTTCAGCCTGCGACCTGTCAGAAAGCGTCACGCTGATTTTTTCTCCGCTTTCAATATCAAGTACGACATATTCAGATAATTGAGGATCATCTATTATCCAAGATGTATTGATGAGTTCTACATCTATGAGCTTACCTGTGTCTTCTCCTCCATCAAAAGAAGGGAAAAGAAAATCACAGCTCGTAATACTGAATATTGCAAATAAGACAATGCAAACAGCAATAACCGACAATGAAATTTTTCTTATTTTATCAACCTTTTTCTTCTCTTCTTCCATTTTAACCTTAACTCCTACAATCTCGTCTTTAAATTTGACAATGTCGTTAACCTTCTCTTTCACGTCCGCCATATCCTTTTCAAGAAAATAAAGAAGGTCAATTTCCTCTTTTAATCTATTGGACAGCTCATCCATATTTCCCTCCTGTTAATTAAGACTGTAAGGTTATTTCCATTAGTCTGCAGAGACAGATATACACGAATTATTTAACTAATATGAAAGAGAAGAATACCGTGTATAGCTGTCCTATAAAAAACCGAAAACAAGCAGATAAGATTTTCATATGGGTGAAGAGAAAAAGAATTTAATAAAAGGCATTGCAATATCGCTTGCAATAATTATCGCATTATGCTTTTTTTCCATTCTTTTTTATATAAATGCTACAGGCTTCAACGATTACACTGAAAACGAAGCTGAGACTATAATGATTGAACTTAATAATCAGACTTATACGTTATCGTCTAAAGATAAGGCGAAGTTTGCTGAGATATTTAATTTAAATAAAATAAAGACGGCAACATTTCAAAAGAATGAGCAAATCCTTTATATGATGCTCAGCGACGGAAGAAGCGTATACTCATATCCGTTCAAATATAATGAGGGGAAAATAGCATTCATAAATAACGACATCTTAATTACTTTGTACGTATCAGGTGACAGCTTAGTAATTGAAAGCAACACAGGATCTATAATAGAGTTAGAATAAAAATCTTTCAAAATTGTTTAAATTTACCCTTGCTTTAAAACTGAATTAGTGAGACCATTATGGCATAAGCACCTAGTACATTGTGCTTCCCTTTGTTATTTCTACCGCCTAAAAAGCGGTAGATTTTTTACCAATCAATTAAAGTGTCTACTATCTCTTTTTGTTCGGTACTTGTCTTTCTCAGATATATTCTTGTAGTTTCTATGCTTTCATGCCCCATTAGATCTGCAAGAAAAGCAATATCGTTAGATCGTTCTAAGAAACTCTTTGCAAATCTATGACGAAATGAATGAGGATAAACAACTTTAGGATTTATTCCATATTTATATGCATATTTTTTTAACTCTGAGGCTATGCCTCTTGAGCTCATTCGCTTGCCGAATTTGTTTACGAAGATAAATCCGCTTTCAATTTTCTTTTCCCTTAAATATGATAGTGCTTCTTCTTGAAGGGAAGAAGGTATATAAATTCTTCTAAGCTTTCCGCCTTTTGAATAAAGATCAAGATGCCCTATTTTTATGTGTTCGACTTTAATCTCCAAAAGTTCGCTGACACGAGCCCCTGTAGCAGCAAGAAAACGTATTACGAAGTACCAAAACATTTTTCCATCCCTTTTAAAACAAGCCTTGAAATAGTTGTAATCTGCTTCGCTTATTACGTTTTCTAAAAATGGTTTCTGCTGCACCTTAACAAAACGCTGTTTCCACTCTGCCCTCCCTATGCTTTCGAGATAAAAGTTAATTGCGCTAAGTCTTAAGTTAATAGTCTTAGGCTTGTAGTTTTCTATAAGGCGCACCTTATAAGCTTTTAAATTCTTTAAGCTTATATTACTAGAAAATTTAAAATACTGCTTTATCGCAGTAATGTAAGAGATGATCGTATTCTCTGAAAATTTCGTATTATCTCTTAAATACGCTTCATATTCTTTAACTCGCATAACACTCCTCCATTTACGCTTTAAAGAATATTAAGACTCAAAAACAAAAAAGACAGAACTTAGGCACTACATAGTTGTCATTATTGGCATTAAGATACATCAATAGATAAAGCAATAGTAGAATCATTAAAAGACAGACTTCTCAAGTACTTCAACAGCGATACGGATTTTTTACATTCTGCTCGTCTTATTACATCAATCGAATGCTTATTCCGCATCTGAAGCTCATCTGTAAAAATTATTCCATAAGAAATTTCTACTCTGTCAACGCTCAAAAACCAACTTTTGCTTTTGTATTCTCCAAACTTTTAATTATCGCTTTAAGGAATTGTTTGACCGTTTTTTATTATAATTGGAAACTAGTCAAACTTTAGAACTAAAGCGCAAGAAGTAACTGCCCATCAGCATCGCACTTTATACTTTCTTCTATTACCATCCCGTTAGCATCAACAGCAATAGCTCCAGAATCAAGAAGCCTAAGACTTCCTTCTTTTGTATTTGCGCCATTATAAAAGACATATACCTTCTGCTTGTTCTTCAGCCCTTCTTTAGCACCTTCCCATGTTCCGCCGCTAATGCCAGATTCAGAAACATAGATCTCATCTGCAAGACCGTATATGTACTTATTTCTCGCCATTGCAAGATAAGATGCCCATCCAGAGAGAGGGTGAAATGCAGAAATTACTAATACCTTGCCATTATCAATATATTTTCTAAGCTTTTTAAGGTCACTTTGGAATGTCAGTATTCCTTGAGGCAGAACTATTATATTAGCTCCATTTGACTCTAACGATGCAAATAAAGACGTACGGTCCACACCTCTTGCGTAACCAGAAGAAATAGTAATGTTTTCTCTAGACTTTAAAGATGCAACGCTCTTTGTAAATGATAATGCATCTCCGCTTGCATCCCTAGATCCGACTATTGCAACTGTCGGAGTGTTTAGTAGTGCATTATTTCCTAGGGCATATAAAATGGACGGAGAGAACTTTGTTTTAAGATGCTTTTTTAGTCTCTTAGAGTAATTTTCACTATTAAGAGGAATTATTTCAATTCCTGAATTTATCAGCTTTTCAGATAAATGAATATTATCATCCATATCACGCATTGCATTTCTAATTGAATGCGAAATTTTATCAGAGACGGAAAAAGATGCAGAAAGAGATAGAATATCATCAAGACTATCATGATTTTCATGAAAAGCCTCAATTAGAATGCGATTCTTTTCCTCATTGTTTACACCTTGCATATGGGAAAATGTAATCCACTTTGCCATTTCTTCTCTTTTCATTACGCATCTCCAACTTTTGTCTTTGCCACAGCCAAAGCGTATATCTTAGAAGCCCCTGCTTCAAGATATTTCAAAGCAGCCACTTCAATCGTCGATCCTGAATCTATTATATCATCAATAATAAGAATATTCTTCCCTACGTATTTAAAACCATTTTGAACATCTAAGACTTCTGCAAGAATTTTCTTTTTCTTAGAGCGTGAAACCACATTTTTTATATCTTCGTTAGTAGAATTCTTATGCAAATCATATGTAACTTCTAGATTTACTTTTGAAGCGAAACGAAATGCAAGATTCTCAACCAAATCTCCTGATGATGATGGCGGGATAAAAGATATGTAATCGATATGCTTATCAGAAAAATACTTTCTGTAAGCATGCTCTAGCTTATCGACAAAACTCTCAGGATAATATTGTCTGACCTTACCGTATTTCGATATTCTAAAATTCGCTTGTATATTCTCTTCAGAGTAATATGCACTTATAGCGATTTCTATTTCATTCCTCTTTGCTTTAATTACATAGTGCAATCGAGTTTCGTTCAGATAAGCGTTTAATAAATCCATGTCTTGGATATTAGGAGAGTAAACAAACTTATCAGAAGCACAGTAATTACAATGAGTACACCCATCTACTGCTTCACCAACGGCTCCCAAATAATCAGAAAGCGCTGCTGTATGGCATTTATCTCCATCGATATAATCCATAACGTAATCAAAATCCATTAATTGAGCATCATGAACATCCTTGTTATGTTCAATTATAGGCTCCAAGCTTTTATCAGAGAGAAAGATATACTCGTTCTTCTCATTTCGCTTTGCGATTCTATACCTGCATAAGTCTTCTAAAGAGTTTCTCACAATACTTTCTTTAATATTTAATTGTTCTGCAAGACTTCTTAGTTTTATCGAAGCATTGTCTTTAAGCACAGATATGACCATTTTATAGTGCTCTTCTCTTGGAAGGCTATTGTTAATTCTATCTAGAGGAAGTTTCTCATCACCGCTCTTATATAATAAAAGTATGTCAGAAGGCTTTCCATCTCTTCCAGCCCTTCCTATTTCCTGATAATAAGATAAAAGAGTTTTTGTAATTTGTATATGGACAATGAATCTGATATCTGGAATATCAATTCCCATACCTAGAGCACAAGTAGAAACCAATACTTTATATTTTCCATATTTAAGATCAAGCTCTAATTCCCGTCTTCGAGGTGAATCAAGATCAGCATGGTAATAAGCGCTATTAATACCTGCAGAATTTAGCCAATGAGAATAGTTTTCGGCATCAGCTCTAGTACCTGTATAGATAATGCCATTTCCATTTCTAGTTCGAACAAATTGCAAAACTTGAAGCATTCTTTCTTTTTCATCTCTTACATGATGTATAGAAAGAAAAAGATTTTCCCTCTCCATTTTACCCCGAATAACCTTACAAAAAGATCCTAATTGAAAAGAAATGTCATCCGCAACTCGTTGATTAGCTGTTGCAGTAACAGCCAATATAGGAACAGAGAGAGGCAAAGTTCTTACATATGATAATATATTTTGATAGGACTTTCGAAAATCATGCCCCCATTCAGAAATGCAATGAGCTTCATCAACGCACAATAAAGCAATTTTAATCTGGGGGAAATACTCTTTCCAAATGGGATTTTCTAATCTCTCTGGAGAAATATAGAGGATTGTAATTTCGTTCTTACATGCTTTTTCTAAAACACTTCTATGTTGAGCTTCAATTTCCAATCGTTCGTCTTTTGTGGGATCCTTTTTATCAGAGATTATTAAATCAGCTTTTATACCCAATCCTTGCAGCTTGATCACATGATCTCTCATCAATGCTTGCAAAGGAGAAATAATTATGGTTGTTCCCATTCCCTTTTCATAGAAATATTGTGCAGGATATTGGAAGCAAAGAGACTTTCCTGCTCCCGTGCTTTCAATAGAAACAATCCTTTCTCCATTCAGTATTCGAGATATAATTCCCCATTGCCAATCCTTAAAAGAGGGAAATCCAAACCATTTTTTGAGTAATCTCTGATGTTCATCCCTTGTCATACATGCCACCTTTATTTTTAATATAGCTCAAAATAAAAGACAAAGAGAGAAAAATAAGAATGCTATAAAAGTAATTGCATAAAAAGTCTCTGTACTTTCGATTTACTAATGGAAATTTTCATTTAAATAAATCAAATAATTCATTTGCTAGTTTAAGAATTCTGACATGGTTCTTTTGAATTTCGACAACGATGAAGCCGAAAAGGACTAAGATGCTATGATTATTATCTTAAAAGAAATTAATTTTACAGAAAAAGGATGCTTCAAAGACAAAAACCATGGAAATCTGAGAAAA
This sequence comes from uncultured Spirochaetales bacterium, assembly GCA_949289305.1. Taxonomy (GTDB): domain Bacteria; phylum Spirochaetota; class Spirochaetia; order Sphaerochaetales; family Sphaerochaetaceae; genus Ornithospirochaeta. The sequence continues at coordinate 120,834 of CASENB010000023.1, read as the reverse complement.
ACTCCAAATGAAGAAAAATGGTAAATGCCGCAACTCAACATCTACGTTCTGGACATAATTGATATATCAATTGGTTAATGAAGATAGGCCTTCAAAACGATCTTGAGTTCCTGCCCGCATTTGTATGGACTTTGAAGTCGCTTAAGGCACATTTAATCTGTTTTTAAGCGCTCAATATGTTTAAATTGCATGTAAGTACATTAAGGCTTGAAAGCTCAAAATCATCTTTTTACGTTAAAAAAGGCGCCGAACTTATCTGATTAAAACTAGACATTTCGGCACCCTTTTTAAATTCCGTTATAAAAACTATAAATTAATAAAAATTCCCCAGGCGTTCTTTTATCATAGAAGCAAACTTTTTCCTGTTTGCACTCAAAGCAACTTTTACATTTGCCTTTCTATCTTTATATCTGTGATCGAAGTCAAAAACGCTCATGCCGTCTGTTACGCCATTAGTTATATCCATATCGGCATAAACTTCCCTGACATCTTCTAAAACGGTTTCATCAAGCACAGCGCAGACTGCTAGAGCGTCATGAATTGGCACTGTGTCAATATCTGCCATAGGCTGCCATACCTTGTATCCGCTTTGTCTTTTCCTGATGACTGAAGCTGTATATATGGAAGCTTTTGTATTCATTTTTTCCATTTCATCAGCATCAGAAAGAGACATAACGCCAGTGTGCGTAGCATCTAGAGGGACGATTAAGATGTCGCAACCGCTGTCTATAACGATTTTTGCAGCCTCAGGGTCCACCCAGAAATTGAACTCTGCCGCAGGAGTGATATTTACTTCCTTATACCCTCCTCCCATAATGACGATCCTCTTAATCTTTTTGCATATCTCCGGTTCAATACGCATCGCCATTGCAATATTGGTTAATGGGCCGACGGGAATTAGAATAATATCCCCGTCAGAAGCCATCAAGGTGTCGATTAGGAAGAACACGGCATGCTCATCCTCTGCTTTCGCCTCCTTAGACGGCGGCAATTCCAAGTAGTCGCCATGTATATTGTTGCTGTCTGTCAAAGACGTAATAGGCATATTAGGACGGCGGCCATCAGTAAGAGATGAAACCATGGGCAAGCTGCATCCCTTGTATACGCGAACGTCCGAACCAAGATACTCTTTCAGCCTCAACGTGTTTTCAGTAGTGTTGTCAACGCTTCTATTTCCATTTACAGTACAAACGCCAAGCACATCCAACTCAGGCGAAGCAAGAGCCGTCATTATTGCAATTGCATCATCGGTTCCTGTGTCTACATCTAAAATAACCTTCTGTTTTCTCATTTATGCACTCCTTTTCTTTGAAAATCTTATTGCTCTCTGACTATTGAAGAACAGGGCAAACAATACTGCTATATAAGGCAACATATCTGTCAACTGATTAGGAACATTGAACTGCTGCAAGGCCAGGCCAAGCCCATTCATAATACCGAAGACAAGGCCAAGAAGCATAACTACCAACGGCCTTCCTCCAGATACGATGATAATCGCAAGGCTGATCCATCCGCGTCCGTTTGACATGTTTTCCGTATACATTCTCATAATGCCGATTGAAAGATAGCTGCCTGCGATTCCACATAGAGCTCCACATATTACAATGGCAAGCATTTTCAGCCTTCCAGACTTTACGCCAACGGAATCAATTACTTTCGAATCCTGTCCGCACGCTCTCAATCTAAGTCCGAACGGCGTTTTAAAAATAAGCATGCTTATAACTGGACCAATAACTATGAACGTAAGATACAAGACAAAAGGATGTCCGTTGATTATAGGGCCTAAGAAAGGTATGCTTTCAAGCCAGTCAAGCTGCAATGATGGCATAGACTGAATCCTTGGGCTTATCAAAGAGCCTTTTACATTAAACAACTGGCGCATGAAATATGTCGTAGCACCGGCAGCAAACGTATTGATTGCAATACCCGTGATGAATTCTCCGGTTTTCATTTTCAGTACGAAGAAAGCGAATATCAGAGAGATGGCGATACTTCCTATCAGGCCGAAAAGCATTCCCATTTGCCAGGATTCGAAGAAATACGATCCTACGACCGTTGTAAACGCGCTTACAAGCATCATTCCTTCCATGGAAATATTGAATACGTTGGCATGCCATGTGAATAATCCGCCAAAAGCCGCAAGTATGATAGGTACCGATGTGGATAATGCGGTTGAAATGATCTCAATTATTAGGTTCATAGCTTAACTCCTTTTTCAGTTCTCTAGCCTTGATAAGTGCAAGAATCTTATCGACGACAATTGAGAAACAGGATCTGAAGGCAACTACGGAAAGAACCGTTATTGCTATAAGCATTTCAGTAAATTCCGCAGGAACTCCGACATCGAGCTGCATTCCAGTCGCTCCTGATTGCAAAATAGAAAACAATGCGGCATAAATGAAAACGCCAGCTATGTTATTGTTTGCTACGATGGAAATCATAAGGCCGTCATCCGCATAACTTTGTCCAAGGCCGACGATGACCCTATGCTGCTGTCCGGAACCTATGATGAAGAAAACTCCTAAAAGGCCTGCGAAAGCGCCGCTAAGCAGCATTGCCTTCATAAAGTTCTTTTCATTCGAGCATCCTCCTGCTTTGGCGAAGAAAGGATTGACGCCCATCATCTTGAATTCAAAGCCAGTCCTGCTCTTCTTCATATAGAACACGATAGCCACATAAACAATCAAAAGTATGAAAATTGAAGTGTCGTATAATCCTATCTGAGGAAGTATCACTTTGTCAGGAACTACGCAGCTTGCAGGCCATTGAGTGTTTGGATCTTTGAAAGGTCCTGAAATCAATAGTCTTATGAAATAGTCTGCGATGAAATTCAGCATCAGCGTCGTGATAAATTCATTCATCTGGAAATATTTCTTTCCAAGAGCCGCTAAGCCTGAATACAAAGCTCCGGCGGCACAGCCGACTACAACCATCAAAGGAAGAAGGATAACAGCAGGAAGCGGAAGATAAAGTCCTACAATGTTAGCTGTAAAAGCCCCAAGCAATATCTGCCCAAATTGTCCTAAGTTGGATGCGCCAGATCCTAAGCCTATAGAGGCAGAACATCCAGCGATAATTAAGAAAACGATTCTTGTAAGAGTGTTTGCCCTTCCTTTTGCCGTCATTAAACTGTAATGGATAATTCTTCCATAACTCTCAATCGGGTCATAACCTTGAGAGATTAAGAGGACCATTCCAAGTAAAATAGCCGTAATGACGCCAATCAATACAGACAAATTCTTGTTTATGCTTGTAGATTTCACCATCTTACTTTACTCCCAACATGTACTCACCGATCTCATTTACGGTGGTATCCTCTGTCCTTGAACAGAACACAGCTTTTCCATTTCTCATGACCATGATGCGATCTGAGAGACTGAACAATTCTTCAAGGTCTGCAGAAACCAGCAATATTGCTACCTTCTCATCTCTTTTTTCCAATATCCTTTTATGAATGTACTCTATCGATCCTATATCAAGACCTCTTACAGGCTGGTCTATGACAAGAACCGGAGTATTCAGATTGAATTCTCTTGCAATAATTACCTTCTGCTGATTTCCTCCAGAAAGAGATCCGATTGGACTTTCAGCTCCCTGGCATTTTATTTGATAATCGCTGATGCAAGAGGAAGAAAAATCAGAAATAGCAGATCTTGAGAAGAAATTAAGCTTTCCAAGGATGCCTTTATTCAGATAATGATGGCTCATAATCAAATTGTTTTTTATCGTTTCGCTCTGTGCGCTTCCAATGCTCTTTCTGTCTTGTGATATGTAAGCTATCTTCTCTCTTCTTTCTCTTATTGTCTGACCGTTTATATCTTTTCCTGCAACTTCAACTGCGCCTGTGCTTGGGATCAGCCCCATTATGGCATTAACAAGTTCAAACTGCCCGTTTCCTTCGATTCCAGCAACACCGAGGATCTCTCCCTGATGGATCGCGAATGAAACATCATCCAGCGTCTTTCTTCCGTTATCGCTGCAAGTCAGGTTTTTAACTGAAAGTTCGACAGGAAGCAGCTTTTGTTCACTCTTTTCCACATTGAACAACACTTTTCTTCCTACCATGGCATCAGCAAGGTCGGCTTTTGTCAAATTCTCGTTTTTCTTCGTCCATACATAGCAGCCATTGCGCATTACTGTAATCGAGTCGGATATGTCCAAGACTTCATCAAGCTTATGGCTTATGAAGACGATTGTTTTTCCTTCTTTGTTTAATGCTCTCAACAGGTTAAAGAGTTCGACAACTTCTTGTGGCGCTAAAACTGCCGTAGGTTCATCTAATATTAAAACATCGACATCCCTGTAAAGAAGTTTCATTATCTCGACTTTCTGCTGGGATGCAATTGAGATGTTCTTGACCTTCTCGTCCAATGAAATAGTGAACTTGAAGTTCTGCATTATCGTTTCAAGCTTTTTTCTTGAAGAGGTATATGAGAGCAAGCCATGATGCGTCTCCTCATTACCTAGAACAATGTTTTCCAATACCGAGTATTCAGGGATGAGCATAAATTCCTGATGCACCATGCCGATGCCTTTCTTAACCGCTTCCTGAGGAGAACTAATGACTGTTTTTTCTCCGTTAATGAAAATTTCACCTTCATCTGCTTTTACAAGCCCAAATAAAACTTTCATTAACGTGGACTTTCCTGCACCATTTTCTCCTATGATCGAATGGATTTCCCCTTTTTTTATTTCAATCGACAAATTGTCTATGGCAACATTACTCGGTGGAAAAATCTTAATTATATTTTGCATTGAGATGTAAGATTTATCCATTTTTCATCCTTTTTTTAATATTTGTGTTTTTATAAATAGCGAATCCCAACTAAAAGCAGTCAGGATTCGCTCAAAGGAGGCTTACTGATTATAACGATCTACAACGATCTCACCGCTTCCGATTTTCTCAACGACTGAATCCAGAGTCGAAAGCATCTCTTCAGTCAGAATATCTTCTGAGTAGGAATCGATTGCCAGATATACGCCGCTAGGACCTGCACCCTTTTCATAGTGCTTGCCAGGCTCGAACGTTCCGTTTTCAATTAGCGCGTACATATCATATACGGCGCCGCCAAGATCCTTTACCATTGATGTTACGATATGTCCCGGATAAAGAGGATTCTGGTTCGAATCTACTCCGATTGCGTAGCTGGATGTCTCGCTAGCAGCCTCAAGAACTCCGGATCCGGTTCTTCCAGCGGCCTGGAAAATAATGTCGCACCCCTGTGCATAAAGCTGTTTTGCCGCTGCCTTGCCTTTCACAGGATCAAAGAATCCGTCGCAGAATATCGAAAGCACTTCAATATTCGGGTCAACGTATTTTGCGCCCTGCTCAAATCCGTAATAGAATTCTCTGATGACAGGAATATCGTTTCCTCCGACGAATCCGACCTTAAGATCTTCGTTTGCATACTCAAGATCGCTCTTTGTTACCAATGCTGCACATACTCCAGCAAGGAAACTGCCTTCTTCATTAATAAACGTATAGCTTGCTGCAGTTTTATTATTATTCTCAAGCACCATATCAAGGATAACAACTGTGACATCAGGGTTGTCATCGGCATACTGCTTGATCAGCTCTTCGAATCCATATGGCTCTGAGAAAACAACGTCAGGCTCCCAAAGGAATGTAGCCTCTAAGGCTTCTGCATATTTTGACGCGTCATTGTTGCATTCTATAATTCTATAGTCTACTCCAAAATCAGCTTTCATTCTCTCAAGTCCTGAAGCAACGGAATCGCAAAATCCATTGTCTCCGGTAGCGCCTGGCGTTACATAAGCAACCTTTACAGGATCTGCAGATGCTGCAGTCTCTGCAGAAGAAGCAGAAGATGTGCCGGACTCATCTTTAGAACAACCTACAAACAATGCTAATAAAGCTATTAGCAGTACCAAAACCAATCCTTTCTTTTTCATTTTCTCTCCTTTTTTGATAAAGTTTTCAACATTAATTGTTCAAATAAATTCTTATCAGCACCAAGAGCGACATAAGCATTCGGCATTGCCTCCTTATCTCTCTTTTCAACGTCGCAAACGCTTTGACCGTCGCTGATTCCGCCGCTGATATCGACATCCACATGCGTATATACAATGTTCTGCAACACGTCCTTGTTAATTAGGTAGCTGACTGCCAGAGCATCATGAATCGGGACCGTATTCACATCTTCCATCGGCTGCCAAGTCTTATAGCCATTCCATCTTGTCTCAATAATTTCTGCAGCATAATCGCATGCTTTCGTCCCTGTTTTTCTCATCTCTTTTGCAAGGTCTTTAGAAACTGCAGCCTTATGTGTTGCATCAAGAGGCACTAAAATAATTTTGCATCCGCTTTGCATGACGATCTTAGCTGCCTCAGGATCAATCCAGAAATTAAATTCTGCCGTCGCGGTAATATTTGTCTCTCTGTACCCTCCACCCATGATCACGATCTGCTTTATTTTTTTGCAAATCTCAGGCTCTATGCGCATTGCCATGGCTATGTTTGTAAGCGGTCCAACTGGAACAATAGAGATATCGCCATCAGATGCCATAATCGTGTCTATTATGAATTTTACGGCATGATCCTTTTGCTCTTTGATTGTTGCTGCAGGAAGCTCAAGATAATCTCCATGAACATTGTCTTTAGGATCCTTCGGTCCTTTATACGGGAAGCATTCCCTCCTGTTCGGCGTCAAAGTCACAACCATCGGGAATCGACATCCCTTATATACGGGCACATTGTCATATCCAAGATATTCCACAACCCTGAGAGTGTTTTCAGTTGTGTTGTCAATTCCCCTGTTACCGTTTACAGAACAGATTCCAAGCACTTCGATGTCCTCGGATTGCAAAGCCATCATTATAGCTACTGCATCGTCGGTACCCGTATCAACGTCCAAAATAATACGTTCCATGATAATTCCTCCTTTTACTTCAACTCAGTTCTAAATGGCATTGCATCTTGCGCACCTTTTCTTGTTACAGCAAGCGTTGATGCCTTACCTGCGAAAACGAGCGCATCCTTAACTGCCTCACCTTCTGAGAGCGCAACACAGAATGCGCCGCAGAAACAGTCTCCAGCTCCTGTGGTATCGACCCTTTGAACATCTTCCACATCAAGCTTGAGCACTTCGTCCTTATTTACCCACAAGCAGCCTTCCTTTCCCAAAGTGACAATTACGTTTTTAGCGCCTCTGGAAACCAGATTCCTTGCGCCAGCTTCTATAGATTTAAGTTGTTTTATATCAACATCCGGCTCAAGGCTTTTCAATTCGCTCTCGTTTGGAATCAGGTAATCGATCTTCTTAAGCAGGCCGTCCGTAATCTTTTCTGAATATGGAGCGGGATTGAGCAAGACGATCTTTCCCGCAGCACTTGCTATTTCTACGGCCCTCTCTACGGCATCAAAAGGAATTTCAAGCTGAATTAAAACAATATCAGAATTTTCGATAACGCACTTTTTTTCTTCAATGTATGAAATATCGCAATCCAGATTTGCTGAAGAAGAAACTATGATGCTGTTGTTGCCATCCTCATCTACGGTAACAACGGCCATTCCAGTTCTCCTGCCTTCAGATATTCTGACATTAGAACAATCAACGCCTATCGACTCAAGGCTAGAAATCTGCGTCTTTCCAAAATCATCATCGCCAACAGAGCCGATAATCGATACACGACCTCCAAGCTTTCCTGCAGAACAGGCTTGGTTCGCTCCCTTTCCTCCAAGAGAGAAATAATAAGAGTCGCTCAACACCGTCTCCCCTACTTCTGGCATGCGCTTCAAAGAAAGTACGATATCAGTATTAAGACTCCCGATAATTAAGATTCTTTTCTTTTCCAAAACTTACCTCTTTATTTAGGAAAATATTTTCCGAAACTTGATTCTTAAATTCAGAGTAACACAGTTTTCCTACTTGTCAAGAAAAATAATTTTATTTTCCGCCTCTCTATAATGCCAATGTAATTTGGTATGTCAATTATATTTACCTATATTTTTCATTATTAAATATTTTTTACTTGTATTTGTTTTTACTCAATGATATACAGAAATATAATAGTGATTTCTTTTTTGTAAAGGAGGCCCATTATTCTAATTAAAGACGTTGCTAAATTAGCAAATGTTTCGCCTAGTACGGTTTCTAAGATCATCAACAACAAGGCTGACAACATTAAGCCTGAGACTATTTCACGCGTACTGAAAATCGTAAAAGAATATAATTACACCCCCTATGCAAAAATAAGAACAATCAATCCGACAAAGTCGTTTATCATTGCATTGCTGCTTCCAGAAAGCGGGAAAAACAATTCTTTTTTGCAAGGTGTTTTGAAACATGCCTCTGCCAACAAATACCATGTCATCGTATATAGCAGCGAAAATTCCATTGATGTCGAATATCAGAATATTACTAATATCTGCTCATATCATTTCGATGGCGTCATCTGGTTCCCTTTAAGCGAAGAAAGCTTAATCAATAAGAAGGAATTTGAAGAATTGAACATTCCTGTCTTAATTGCAAACCTATACGATTCCTCTTTCGAGTATTTCAATTTTGAAGAAGCTGGAAAAGATGCAACAGATTACTTAATTGAAAGACACCATGCGAAAATCGGATTTTATTATGACGAAGAAACAGAATATACCCCATTGCTTATTTCAGGATATAAGATGTCTCTGTTTAATCATGAAATACAGTTTTCAGAAGACCTTATAATAAAAAAAGATGGAATCATTGAAGCAATTTCGTCAAAAAAAATTACATCATTAATCGTTCAGATTAAAAACGACGTGTCATCATTTAAGAAAATGCTAGAAATCTCCGGACTAATCATACCTGACGATATCTCTGTCATATGCATTTATGACGAAGGATTATCAGCTGCCGATGATTATTTCACAGCCTATAAGATTCCTTTCTGCCAGCTAGGAGAGAAAGTTGCCGCCGACATTATTAATGAATGTGAATTAAAGGAAAGAAATCGAAATAGCAAGATAAAAGGATATATAACTGAGAATAATACTGTCTTAGACGCAAACAATGCAATCAAGTCTAAGATAGTGACAGTTGGAAGTATCAATATTGACTTCACTCTTCCAGTAAGCAGCTTTCCACAGCCGGGAAAAACAATCTCAACGGACAGCATTGCAATTACTGTAGGAGGAAAAGGCGCAAACCAAGCTGTCGGAGTTGCAAAACTAGATGACAAGTCATTTCTTTTTGGAAAGATTGGAAACGATTACTACTCATCCCTGACGTTTCAAAAGCTGAAGGAATACAATGTAGATTCAAGCTGCGTCTTAAAAGATCAAAGAAAGGAAACAGGTAAAGCATACATACATGTAACTTCTTCAGGAGAAAGCTCTATTACGCTGCTTTCTGGGGCGAACTATGCAATTACAGAGGAAGAACTGGAATCTAAATCCGAAATATTTGACGGGGCTAAATATTGTCTTCTGCAAACAGAGATTCCTGTAAATCTGGTAATAAAAGCTGCAAAAATAGCCAAAGAGCATTCAGTAACAACAATATTAAAACCTTCGTCATGTAATTACATTGATGAAAAACTTCTTGAAAATATTGATTATTTCATTCCAAACATAAAAGAAGCGAAATTGCTCTGCCCCAGCGGAATACAAAAAGAGAAAAACATGGCTGAGTATTTCATCTCAAAAGGAGCAGGAAATGTAATAATAACATTAGGAGCAGGCGGCGTTTTTATATACGATAAGGAAAACAGCATCAAGCTTCCTGCGATAAAATCTTTCAAGCCTGTAGATACGACAGGAGGATCTGATGCCTTCATATCTGCTTTTGCAGTCTATCTTGACAAGGGATACGATATTGTAACGGCAGCAAAAATAGCCCAATACGCTGCAGGATTCTGCATATCAAGGGCAGGCGTAATTTCTGCATTAGTAGACAGGCAGACATTAGAAACATATATCTTTAAAGAAGAACCGGAATTACTGAAAAGATATTAATAAACAGCATCTCAAAATCTTAGAAATTACTATTTGAAAAGAGCATGTGAATAAAGCACGGCCATCTGCAACACATTTGAATTTTTATATGCCATGAAACTCTATTTCCAAAATCATTTCAATAAAATAATGATAAATCTCCTATGCCTAGTTGATCTGGCATAGGAGAAAAATTTAAAGCCTAATGGCTAATAAATATGTTATCTTTGAACTCTGCCACTGCCATCGCCGCCCATAAGATTGCGAACTTCATCTAGTGTTACATGGTTAAAATCATATTCTATCGTATGCTTAAGGCAAGAAGCAGCAACAGCAAATTCGATAGCCTGATCAGAAGGAAAATTGTTATGCAACGCATAAATTAACGCCCCAGAGAAGCTGTCTCCGCCACCTACTCTATCAACTATGTGTATAGGATATTTCTTAGAGAAATAGCAGTCATTGCCATCAAACAGCATTCCAGCCCAATTATTATCATTTGCGGATATCGATTCTCTTAACGTAAACGCCACTTTGGAACATCCGAAAGAATCTGTTATCATATGAGCAACATCGCGATAACCATCCCTATTCAGTTTGCCATCAATTACGTTTGTATCGCCTGCTTTAAAGCCGAACACATCATATGCATCCTCTTCATTTCCAATAACAACATCCACAAACGGCATGATGGCAGACATTACGCCTTTCGCTTTTTCTCTTGACCAGAGATTCTTTCTGTAATTCAAATCGCAACTTACAGTAATCCCTTTTTTCTTCGCCATCTTACAGACCTCGAGACAAAGATCTGCCATATTATCGCTTAAAGCAGGAGTAATTCCAGTAAAATGAAACCAATCCGCATCATTGAAAATGGCGTTCCAGTCAAAATCATTGAATGAAGATTCAGCTACAGAGGAATGTTTTCTATCATATATTACTTTTGAAGCCCTCTGGCTAGCTCCTTTTTCGACAAAATATACTCCAAGTCGTTCTCCACCTTTTACGATGAAGGAAACATCAACACCCCAATGACGAAGTGAATTGATAGCAGACTGCCCGATATCATTTGCGGGAACCATAGTAACAAATGCAGCTGATTCTCCATAATTGGCTAATGAAACTGCAACGTTTGCCTCTCCTCCTGCATAAGAAGCCATAAAAGAATCCGTTTGCTGTATTCTAAGATATCCAGGAGGATTCAAACGAAGCATTATCTCTCCAAAAGATACAATTTTCTTACTCATAATCATCACCTCGTGTTAGAAATAAGTCTGCTTACAAGTTCCGTCAGACTATTATAATCCCCATTTTCAATGAGGTCTTTTTTAAGAATGTTGCTGCCAAGGCCGCAAGAACAATATCCGTTAGCTAAAAAATCTTTAGCATTATTCTCGTCTATGCCTCCTACCGCCATTAAAGGAATGTTATTCAATGGGCCTCGAATCGCACGCACATATGAAATTCCACCTAAGCTGGCAGGGAAAACTTTTACGATATCAGCTCCAGCGGCAAATGCATTTTGAATTTCCGAAGGAGTATATGCCCCGGGGACAGATGTGAGCCCTAATTCCTTTGTCTTTCTTATTACCTCAACATCCACATTAGGACTGAGAATGAATTCAGCTCCATTTTTATATGCAGCTTCCAACTGAGAACTCGTAATAACGGTTCCAGCTCCTACATGGAATCCTTCCAGACCAAGAGCCTTTACCATTTTTATTAGAGCGCCTGTATCCTCAGATGCGGAAACCGAGGCCTGATTGAAAGTAATCTCAAGGAATCTTCCGCCACCTTCGTATATAGATTTTGCTACATCGCATATTCTTGAACCATCAATGCCACGAGCTATAAGAACCACTTTGTTTTTTATTATCTCATCTTTAATAGACATAATCTCTCCTTTTAATGTCAAATTGAACCATATGGCAAAAACTGCCCTATTTCAGCAAACTTATCTGCGTAAAAACGTAATTTGTCTTCATCCACATCGAGACATAAACCAACACCTTTGGGGACCCCCCATTTAGGACCGGATGAAATAGGTATAACAGATGTTGCAATATCATCATCCATGATATATGCAGTCTGTTGATTCCCCATAACAACAGAAGGAAGATTTAAGAATAAATGTTGAGAAGCCATTGCGCTTATAGAAAATTCTCCATGCGTATGCTTGCAGATTGAAATTCCTTTCATAGATGCAATCATCGCCAAAGCTTTTAAATCAAAAAATGAACCAACCCAATATGGACTTATATTTATTACATCACAAGCGTTTTTAGCTATTAGCTCATAAGCCTGTTCACTGCTCCATAATCCTTCATTTGCACATATCGGGATCGAAGAAGAATGAAGTTTTAAATCCCTCATGGCATCAACCTCAGCTACAATTGGACCTTCGATAAAGTCTATATTGATCTCTGCCAATTCAGATAAATATTTCTTTGCTTCGTACTGAGTCCAAGCCGTATTTACATCAATTCTAATACTGCAAGAATCGCCAATTGTTTCTCTAAGGGTTCGCAACATTTTTATTTCCTTAGAAAAATCAATTCCGGCCTTTATATAAAAAACCGTGAATCCTTTTTCAAGCCCGTCGATAGCCTGTTCTTTTATAGATTCAAGAGGTCCTTGAGACATATAGTAAAAATAATCAACTTCATCTCTGATCTTTCCACCTAGTAGATTATAAAGCGGTTGACCAACAGCCTTTCCTTGTATGTCAAGCAAGGCCATCTCATATCCTGCCCAAACAAAATTTGCCGTCCCTTTTCGAAATTGCCAAAGACCATCCCAATAAACCTTACGTTTCATATTGTCAATCTCAAACGGATCGTTTTTTAAAACAAATGGTTTCATTGCTTCTGCCGCTTTCAGGACTGAATATATATCAGCACCGCTACAACATTCACCCCACCCGATAAGGCCATCTGATGTTTTTATTTTTATGATCACATCGCTTACTCCAGATCTATGAACTTGTGAACTTATTTCCTTATGCGTATAAGGAATGCTTATTGGAAAAAACTCAATAGAATCAATATACATAACATATCACCCCTTAACAGAACCTGCAGTAAGGCCACTGACAATATACTTCTGACACACAACGAAAATTATTAAGCTTGGTATCGTAAAAATAATTGCACCTGACATTATTTGAGTTATTGGAACCGAGTACATGCCTATAAAAGAAGAAAGTCCGACACTCGTTACCCACAATGAAGTTTTCGTCACCATAGTTACGGCAAACATGTATTCATTCCAAGCCTCAAAAAAAGCTATGATTCCTGTTGCGGCTATCGCTGGCGTAACTGCGGGGACTAAAACTTTAATCAAAACAGAAAACTTATTGCATCCATCAATATATGCAGCTTCATCAAGCTCTTTTGGAATCGTATCAAAGAAATTCTTCATAATGAAAGTTCCGACCGATACTTGAAAAGTCGTATTAATGAGTATTAATCCAAGCAAGCGATTAAGCAGCCCTAATTGCCTGAAAAGCATATATAAAGGAAGAATCAGCATCGCATCTGGCAGCATCTGGGTAAAAAGGATCAACACCATAGACGGCGTTTTCAACTTAAACTTAAACCTAGAAAGAGAGTAAGCGGAAAACGTAGTAACAACCACTGTTATAAATGCAGTAGAGAAAGCTACGATAAACGTATTACGCATCCATAAAAATATGTCACCTGCTTTAAATAGATTATCGTATCCGGTAGACGCGAAATTTTTAGGGATAACGTTTGGAGCAGAACTAAAAGTATCGCCTTCTGGAGTAATCGATGTGACAAGCATCCAATAGACAGGAAAGACGATTACTACACAAAGGATGATAGCAACAAATAAATAAAGCATCTTTTTTAAACGATTATTCATATCAAAGTCCTCACATTTCATCTGAGCGCTGGACTCGGAAATAAAGGAATGTTACAAAAAGAATAACGACAAGCCCCAAAACGCCAACTGTTGCACCGTATCCAGTATTAAACATCTGGAATACATATTTATAAATTAAAATAACAAGACTTTCCGTATGACCCGATGGACCACCTTGCGTGGTAAGCCATATTATTGTGAACCTCTTAAAAGACCATATGATATTTATTAATATCAGCAACATAAGAGTCGGTTTTATAAGAGGAATAGTAATTGATCTCAAAACTCTGAAAGGTTTTGCTCCATCAATCTTTGCGACTTCATACAACTCTTTTGGCACACTTTGCAATGCAGTGAGAAATATAATTATTGAAAATGGTGAAATTTTCCAAACTGTCATTGCGACAATAGAAGGGAGAGCTGTTGATACATTATTCAACCAAGAATTATAGCTATCAATAATGCCAAGCTTCGATAAGAAAAAATTGAAAACGCCATAGTTAGAATCAAACATGAATACCCAGACCATAACACAAGCAACTTCAGAAACAGCCCAAGGTATAGTCATTACAACTCTTGCTGCTGTGCGCCCAGGGAAATTGGTATTTAAAAGCAATGCAATAGATAGACTAACTACAATTATCAAAGTAACAGAGAAAAGAGAATATAAAATTGTAACTACCAAAGAATTCCAAAAACGTTCTGTAGTCAAAACAGATTCATAATTCTCAAGCCCCACAAAAGTACCTAATTCCGAGGAAAGGCCTCTCGCCTCAAAAAAGCTCATTAAGACCCCTCTGAAAATCGGATAAATCATGAAAACAAGCACCAATAATAACATTGGCAATATAAACAAGGTTGGTGTTATATTAATTTTCCGATTACTCATTTTATCGTTCTCCTAATACCATCTCCATTTAATAAAATGTCTTGAAAACAGAAATGAAGAGATATTGCAATCCATATCCATTAAAAATGAATGGATAACAAACATATTAGGAGCTAAAAACAAGCAGTATTAACCCCTAATACCACATATGTTTCTATTGATACAATATAAATTTGCAACGCTGAATACCCGAAGAGGGTATCCAGCATTGCAGGATCCACAGATCACTCTAACATTTTAAGTACTTCATTCTGTGCTGCATCTAATGCGGTCTGAGGATCTACATTATTTAAAAGAACTGTTTCCATGTGCCTTAGAACTATATCTCTGAATTCACCCATATAAACGCCTAAGCCATCAGGAACAACTGTTGTTGCATGGTTTGCTCCTTCAATAAAAGCCTTAGATGTCGGATTCGCCTCTATCCATTCATCACTTACGCTCTGCTTATATGCACCTGTAGGGCATGATATGGATTCCATCCATGGAATATAGTTTTCAGGAGCCATAAACCATTCTACAAATGCCACGGCTTCCTCTTTATGAGGAGCGTCATTACTTACGCCAAGAACAACAAGTTCAGTAACAGAGTCCTCACATGGGAACGGAAGTGGAGCTGAGGCTACATTTAATTCAGGATTATCGCTAAGGAAAGTAAAGATATTAGATGAATTATCTGTTATAAATCCACACTGTCCAATAGACATGGCTTTTCGATAATTCGTACTAGTTACGCCTTTTGTCATCGCGCCGCTGTCATACATTCTCTTATAAGCTGTAAGAGCATCAACATTTTCTTTTGAATTGATTGTTGGAACGCCATTTTCAGCCCATCTAGCACCAAAACCATAAGCCCAAGAACTATAATCACTGTACCAACCTATACTCTGATCCATACTATTTCTAGTGCCATAACCGATGTAATCAGGATTCGTAGCAGCAATTTTAGAAGCATATTCGATAAACTCATCTACTGTCGTAGGAGGGCTATTAGGATCAAGGCCTGCCTCCTCTAGAAGATCTGGAAGATAAATCAATTCCTGAATTACAGCTTCAGAAAGGAATCCATAGTACTTTCCATCAAACATCAATTCATTTATGAGCGGAGAAAATTCATCTTCATATTGGCTGAAATCAATATAGTCAGAAAGAGGAAGGACATATCCCATGTCAACCGCATTAGCTAAACTTGCATCAGGAATAAAGACGATATCAGGAGCATCTCCTGAGGCCCATCTTGTAAAAAGCGTATCCGGATAGCTGCCCCAAGGAATAGAGATTTCTTCAAACTGAATGTTATGAGTCTCTCCATATTCAGCAAGCATAGCTCTGAGCATGTCTCCTTTTCCAGCTTCATTGAACTGCCAGTTCATTACTGTTAACGTTATGGGAGAATCTCCATCTGCATTTTCTGAACTTCCTCCAGCATACAAGAAACATACCGATACCAAAGCTATAAGCAGTGATAACAAAATTTTTTTCATAATAACCTCCTTTGATATCTTTTAGATATCTTACATTACACCATATGTAGAGAATGCTTCTTTTGTTGACATTCCCGAAACAATTGCATTACGGACATGATTTTCAGTCATTGCTTTTGAAAAGGCTTTACCCAGGACCTCCTTTTCTACATTTCTGGGAATGACTAAAACACCGTCTCTATCGCCAAAAATCAAATCACCTGTATTTACAATGACGCCATTAGAAAATGAAATTTGCTGCCTATAGGAATCCACATATCCCCTACCCTTCTGGTCTTTTGAATAAGTACCGGAAGAGAATACAGGAAAATTCAAAGAGAGAATCTCTTTCGTATCTCTGGAAAAACCTCCTACGACAGCCCCTGCAGCTTTAAGATGCTTTGCCCTTGTAGTCATAAGGCCTCCCCACTGAGCAAATGCAGAAAGATTACCATTGCATATATATATTTCATCCTCTTTTAGATCATCTAATGCTTCAAACATCATTCCAAAAGGATTTTCTTCATCTGCGCCATCCGTCTCATGCACCGTCATAGCTCTTCCGACGAGAACCCACGAAGTATCAATAGGCTTTACCTCAGTAGGAAGAAATTGATTCTGATATCCGAATTCATCCAGGATATCTCCGACGACGGCAGGATAAAGCAGTTTTCTGCATAAAGCGAATAGATCTTTATCATTATCTGGATATACGAAATCAATCATTGCATTCCGCCCACATCTCTATTTCAACGAGAAACGTCTCAAGAAGCCCTGCTTGTACTGCAGTACGGACTGGATATGGCTTAGGCATGAGCCTCTTATAGACTTCATTGAATCTTCCCCAGTCTTTAAGATCCTTCATAAAGACGTTAACCTTGAATACGTCTGCTAAAGTGCATCCAGCATTCTTAAGCTGCATCTCGCAATTCTTTAAAACAACTTCAGTCTGCTCCTCTATAGAAGTTCCAATTACATTGCCTTCTAGGTCTAGAGCCGCCTGTCCTGAAATCACAACAATATTTTTTACATTCTTTAACTTTAATACAGGCGAATATGGTCCTGCGGTCTTATGCTGAACAGTATTATTGGGAACAGTAATCATTGTTAAATCTCTCCTTTTGCATTCAATTCTTTGTATTTTTCCAAGATATATTCCGCTTCTTCTTTTGTTATTGTCATTGGATTCACATAGAGGTACCCATTTTCAACCATTGAAAAAACAGCCCTATCCTGTTCAAGCAGCCAATCTCTTATTTTTTCTGCTGAGAAAAGGCTGTTATGAATAATAAGTTTCGCTCTTGCCATTGGCTGTCCTGCCTCATTTGGAAATGCTCTTACAAATTCAAAAGAGTCATCTTTGTTAAAAGAACTTGTGAACATTTCAACTATTTTTTCAGCATTCTCAAGTTCTAAAGCTTCATCCCTATTTATGTATTCTTTTACTGCAACATACATGCCGGCAAGTTCTTCACGACCGACTTTATGAATACGTCCAATGCCGTAATTAGGGAAATTATTAGCATCGACCCAATCAAGCAAATATTTTTTCCCAAGGCACAATCCTGCTGTCTGAGGTCCGCAAAGATACTTACCCCCGCTGAATAAGACCGCAGCAGCGCCATGCTGAGTAAAATTCCACAGATTTGACTTTGGAGGAAGCTGGGCAGCAGCATCAACAACTACGGGAATATTATGGCGCGAACAGATCTCTACAGTCTTTTCAAAGCTTAAAGCTCCTGGTGGAACCCATCCGCCATCAGTGGAGGGCAAATACAAAACACCTGCCGTATTCTCATTTATGGCACACTCGAAACCGTATTCGTCAATCATATCGATATTGTTTGCATAACCGACTTCTACAAGTTTGCACCCAATGAGGCTAAGACCTCTGTCATATGGATTTCGGTGAGCTCTGAACATAAGAATTTCCGTTTTCGCCAAATCTTCTGAAGAAATATACCTTATGGCTTTTCCATGTTTTAAAGACACGCAGCTAGCCATAGCAAGATATACGCCAACCATAGCGCCGGCAGTCACGCAACATGCTTCATTATTCGTCATCTCAGCTATTTTTGAATTAACAGCTTTCTGCATATCCTTTATAAGGACATGATTTCTTGCAGCTTCACATATGGCTTCAAGAGAATTCTGACTCATTCTAGATCCACCTACCACTGTATACGTTCCTGCGCAGTTTATAAGTTTCTTCACCCCTAACTCGTCATAAATATCCATAATAAACCACTCCTAAGATATTGCAGGACGATTCTTAAAAATGCATTTCATTGAAATCGCCTACTCTTGAATACAGTATAGGAACACAAATTTTGATTTGTCAAATTTAAAATTTAAAATTTTGAATTCTAAATTATCTAGCATTCATTCGATTTTTCATTTATAGTAATAAGCAAAGGATTTGATATGGCACGAATTAACAAGGCGGAAGATACATATAAGCTTATAAGAGAACAGATCTTGTCAGGAAGATGGAAGCCTGGCGATAGGATTAATGACAAAGAACTGGCCGATGAACTTCAAGTCAGCAGAATCACAGTACGAGAGGCTCTCTTTAAATTAACGGAAACAAAAATTATTGAGAAAGAATACTGGAAAGGATATTTCATAAAAGAACTTAATGATGAGATTGTCTCTAATATCGTAGAACTTCGTATCACTTTGGAATCGCAGGCAATTAGGAACTTTGTAGATGAAGTTAAAGAAAAAGACATTGCAGAAATGGAAAAGATTCTTCTTGAATCGCAAAAATGTCTTGACGCCGATGATCCTCTCAACTACTTGACAACAGACTATCAATTCCATGAATACATATACAAGCACCAACACAACATATACATAACGTCAATCATGGATAATTATCAGTTGACGATACACTTCATAAGATACGTCTCAATGGGAAAAGACGAGGATTTCTATGAAACAGCAAGAAATTCTATTGCATTCCATACTTCAATACTAGAGGCGATAAAAGAAAAAAATTCAAAAGAAGCTGTAAAGCGTCTTGTTGATCACTTATTATTCCACAAGGATGAAACAGAGAAACAATTACATAAAAGAGATAGCAACAAGAAATAAACCAATATCCGAGTTTAAATAGCATATCTTAAATTCATCTTTATAGATATTTCCTCAAAAAGCAGCAAACTCAATAAAGGAAATGGCAGTAGGTAGATGTAATAATTATCGCATTTAAAATGCGGATTAAAGACGTTTATGAAAGGCCTCTCTGAAGCTGGAATAGATTTTGTGGAGACGGGATTTTTGCAGACTAATGTAACGGGCGAAACACTTGTATATGCTGATTCAAAAGATGCGAGAAAGTATCTTCCTGTTGATAGAAGTTATACAAATTTTCTAGGATTCTGTGATAATAGTAGATACTCTATAGAACAGCTTGATGATTATGATGGTAAGTCTTTTAAATGGTTACGTATTTCTTTTGCCCAGCATGAGATTGATGAAGCAATAAAGTTTTGTGATGAGGCTCAGAAAAAAGGTTATATCGTTCAGTTTAACCCAATGGATTCTATCAGTTATACAGATAAAGCCCGTGAGGCTTTAATAGAAAAGGTTAATCTAATCAAACCAGGGTCATTCTCTATCGTCGATACATTTGGTGCTATGGATATGTTTGACCTTGTGCATATTTTTAAACAGGTAGATGCACTTCTTGATAAAAACATCAAAATTGGACTTCACTCCCATGATAATTTGGCACTTTCCTGTGCTTTGGCCGAGAGAATGATTGAACTTTCTGAGGAGAGGGAGCGAGATATTATTGTAGATGGTTCGCTTTTTGGAATGGGACGGGGTGCCGGCAATGCAAAGACAGAGTTGTTGGCAGACTATATCAATAAACATTGTGGAGGAAACTATGACCTTCAGAAGCTGCTTTTGACTATAGATACATACATCACTCCTATTTTAGGAAAAGTTCACTGGGGATATGATCTTCCAATGTATGTTTGTGGTACAAAACATGCTCATGTGGATAATGTATATCATTTAATTAAAAGATATGGCTGTACGGCAAATGAAATATATGACTTGATTGAAACGTTGACGCCTCAACAACGTATTCGTTATGGGAAAGGTTACTCTAAGACAGATTTCTCTATTTTGGATGAAGCATATGAGAAATATCATGCAACTAAATAATGTTTACAAAGAGAGGAACTAATAGAAGATGAATTGTGCTGAATATTTGGCCGAGTTTTTAATCGAAAAGGGCATAACAGATGTATTTGGTTACTCCGGTGGATACATAGTACCTTTCATGGACGCTCTTTATAAGAGAAAAGATAAGATCCGTGTTCATGTATGTTACAATGAGCAGGGGTGTGCATATGCTGCGGATGGGTATGCTCGTATGAGTGGAAAGCTTGGGGTATACTTTACTACATCTGGACCTGGAGCAGTTAATGGTTTTGGAGGATTGGCTGATGCTTGGTTTGACGGAATACCCCTGATGGCGATTTGTGGGAATGCTCCAAACAACGAGAGAAAAGGGTACTCAGGAATCAGGCAACATGGATTTCAGGAGATGGATATCGTATCTATGACAAGAAATATTTCAAAGTATTCAGTGACTCCATCTAATGCTGATGAGTTTCCTGATATAGTGAGAAGTGCTTATAACATGGCGATAATCGGAAGGAAAGGAGGTGTGGTCATTGATTTTTCATATGACATCCAAAAGGCCAATATTGCTGGTAGGTAATGGTGCACGAGAATCCGGGGCGACGGATAGTATATACAAATTTATTGATAAGACACACTACCAGTTCTAACTTCAATCAATGCAGTTGATATGGTTCAGGATAAAGATCGAATTGGTTTTATCGGTACGTATGGGAATAGAGCAGCTAATATGATTGTAGCACAAAGCGATTTAATCATAGCGGTTGGAATTCGGCTTGGGCTAAGACAGATAGGGCATAATAAAGAATTATTTGCACCTCATGCAAAATTGATTCGTGCTGATATCGATCAAGCAGAGTTAAGTCGCCAGATTAAGGAAGATGAGGAAAAGTATCTTGTAGATGCAACTGATTTCATGGAAAAGCTTCTCAACGAAGACATCCCAGATTATAGTGAATGGTCTAAGAGATGTTTTGCTCTAAAAGAATATTTGGAAGGTATTGATGATACGGATGGCAATCGGCTCATTAAAGCAATAGGTTCAATGTTACCTCAAAATCCTATAGTTGCAGTTGATATCGGACAAACCATGTGCTGGGTGGCACAGTCTATGGCTTTGAAAGGAAGAACCGGAAGGATTCTCATTGGCGGTAGTTATGGAGCAATGGGAGTTGGTTTACCTTATGCTATCGGAGCATCCATTGCAAATAACAATTCAAAAGTTTTTTGCATTACAGGAGATGGAGGTTTGCAAATGAATATCCAAGAACTTGAGACGGTTGTCAGGGAGAATCTTCCTATCAAAATTCTTGTAGTTAATAATCATGTTCTTGGAAAAATAAGTGAAGTCCAGGAAAAATCCTATGGGAGAAGATTTGCGCAGACTACAAAAGAAAGTGGATATTCGGTTCCCAATTTTGAGAATGTGGCGAAGGCTTATGGAATGAAAGCTGTTACTCTTGGGTCTTATAAAGAACTGAATAAATGTGTAGATTGGCTTAATGATAATGAGGCATGTTTAATTGATATAACTCTTCCGTGGGAGACAAAACTTCTTCCCAAAATTGAGTTTAATACTATGGAAGTTATGTCAAGACTAGACGAGTCTACGATGCATAAAGCATTAGAAATACTCAATATTTAACAATGTAAAGACATGAATGATTGTTTAATGAACCTCAAATTAAAGTTTCTTGTTATGGATGTTGACGGTACTCTCACTGATGGTAAGGTTTATATAGGTGAGAAAGGTGAACTTTTTAAAGCTTTTGATATAAAAGATGGATGTGGTATAAAAGAAATACTGCCCAAGTATGGAATTATTCCTGTTATTATTACCGCTAGAAAAAGTGTAATGCTTCAGAAACGCTGTAAAGAGCTAAGTATTAAGGAGATTCATCAAGACTGTCGAGAAAAGTATAAAAAGCTAAAAGAGGTAATTGCATATTATTCAAAACTAGATAGTACTGAATATACTATGGCAAATGTGGCATACGTTGGGGATGATTTATTAGATTTGAAATGTATGCTTCCAGTAAAGGCAGCAGGGGGGCTTATCGTATGCCCGTCAAATGCTATAAATGAAGTAAAACGTGTATCAGACTTTATATGTATAAATAAGTGTGGAGAAGGAGCTGTTCGAGAATTTATAGATTGTTATGTTAATAGGGCTAATGGTGACAATCTGAACGAAGTAAAAGTGCTCTCTCAAGAAGCATATAACTTTATTATGAATTTTTCTATAAGCACACTTAAAGATGGTTGCTATAAATTGGGAAATGGTATCGTTGCAAATGTGATGACTTATATAACAAAACCTATTAGTATGACTTACTATGAGTCTCACAGAAAATATATTAACATTCAGTATATGATTTACGGAGAAGAACTAGTGTTTATAGAAAATGTCGCCAAGCTATCTAACAAGACTTTGAATAAATATGATGAACACCTAGATACTGTCTACTTATGATTTTAATGGAGGAGAATTATCTAAGTTAAAAGCAGGGGAGACTATAATTATACATTCTAATGCGGCCTATAGAGACACAGTTGCAGTTCATGAGCCTACTAAAGTGAGAAAAGTTATTATTGAAATTCCAACTAATTGATATTCTTATTAAGTCATGAACTTTATTACATAAGCCTGCTGCTTTAAGGAATTTGCTATGATTCTTTTTACTCAGGAAGATAGGTAGCTCTCCTGAATAGTGCATACGAAGGTTTCTTCGGAAGAATGAAAAATAAGATATTTTATAAGAAGAGCTGGAAAGGCTGGTCAATCAATAAGAATATAAAGGAAGTTGATACTTATATTTACTGGTACAATGAGAAAAGAATCAAAATGTCCCTTGGATGAAAAAGCTACCCTCTTGAGTTTAGAAAGGAAAGTCTCAATAATCTAAAGGTAGGTTAAGACCAGTAAAATATCCGTACATCCAATTGTGAACTTAATGTTGACAAAACACACAGATATTGCAACCTCGGCGACTATGAGATCTCACTGGGTAAGTCTTGTATTTTTCATCCCATGTAGGCTTCATCATACACATATTTGAATTCCGTGCAATGTTGGATTTTGGTCTGCAATGCGCACTTATCCATTTAAATATGTCTCACTCAATAAAAGCCCGTGACATTGCTTACACCTTCATTCAGATTCTACCTCACATCGTTTTTATTTTCTTCTTTCTCTGTTTATATTACAAGGGTTTCCGTTAGTAACAAATTACCTTGAAATGGAGCTATAAAAGATTACATTAAGAAGTAATGACTCTGGATTATTTAAATTGTTTTGCCCTTTGCTTTTCTGCTAAAAAGTAGAGTGCTACTTCTGGGCTATTCTCAGGTTAATCTTACTTGCGTCTACATAACCGCTTGTAAGCCAAAAGACCATGCCAGCAACACCTGGGCCGTAAGGGGGATAAGCTTCAAAAAAACTAATCCCTGTATAAAAAAATGTAATCCAAAACACAAATTCATGATTTCTTGTTTTTCTAGCAAATGAAAGATTCTTACAGACTCGGACCAGCAGTGTCCCAATTAATATTCCTCCTCCTAATAGACCTCCGTTTACTAGAGAATTCAAGATAAAATTATCTACATAGTACCCCCCCCCCTACCTAGTATAGGGTGATCTATAAATTCTTGAAAAGCTTGGTCATAAAAAAACAGACGACCACTAGAAAAATTATTTAAATTCAAGCCTTGACTAGTAGTATATTTGTCAATTTGAAAAGCATGACTTATTATCTCTAAAGCATTAGTTTGAGTAAGAACAAAAATGAACAATATGGAAAAAGGAATAAAATAAACTATCTTTACTTTTTTTAATATCGAATACATTAGTATCATACCAACAAGAAGTAATGAACTTCGACTTTGAACAAATACTAAAGCCATAATCATTGTTGCTAACAAAATTACCTTGATTGCCTTATTTTTAATAATCTTAAAATTGCTACCCAAGTAAAGCACAATTATGATCGCCGTTCCTAAAAGTTGCCCTAATGTATTTTTATGAGTAGATCCTTTCAACAAATATACAGAACTACTCATCCATGAACTAAAATTTCCTAAAACTTGTGAAAATATCAAGTAAAAGCATAAAAAAGACATTCCTAATACATAGACTTCAAATAAAATTAATCCAGAATCATTTAATTGTCTTATCAAATAATATGATACGTAATAAATTAAAATCGGAATGCAAATTACTCTTATTAGAGGAGATAATACTTTTATATCACCTATGATAACACCTGTAAGCTGGCACGAAGCAAAAAAACATAAATTAAATATCAAAAGCAACAAATAATTTGATACAAGTATTTTATGGGGTACAAACACAAAGCAGACTCCTACGAATGCCCATACAACCAAATTAAGCACATCAAAATTGTTTATATCTAATGGCAATTGCGATAAAACTGAAATAAAAATTGCAATTACTGTAAGATACAATAATAATTTGCTCGTGGAGAATTTTAAGCTATCACGTACTGAAAAATTAGTCATATATAATCCGAACTAGAAACAAAATATCTTTTTTACTATTGAAGTTACAATATCATTTTTACCAAGTAGTAAAATCAAAAAGGCACCTACCCCGTAAATAAAAACACCTAACCCTATTTCGATTATTAATGTCATCCAAGTTGGTTTTAATTTGCTAGCGACAAACCTAATCGTCACTATCATAATAATGCCTAATAATAAAAACAAAGCAATACTTTTAAAAATTTTAATCGGCTTTATATCCATACGAACTTTATAAGATTGATAAAAAGCAATAATAGCTTGAGATAAAACAGTTGCTATAACAGCCCCAATTGTTCCTACAGCAGTGATAAGTATAAAATTAAAAATAGTATTTAGGATTGCCCCGAAAATAGTTGAATTAACATAAATAGAATCTTTTTCTGCGGGAATTAAATATAGAACACGATAAACATAAGCCCATCCAGTAAAAGGAATACCTATTGATAAACCTATCAACAAAATAATACTTTTTTCATATCCCTTCCCATAAAATAATGGAATAAATTCTTTTGCAACTGCAATAAAACCAGATGATAAAGCGATTGCAATACACATAATAATCTCTAAGGATATATAAAAATATTTTAAGGCTTTCTCTCTGTTGCCTATTGCTAGCAAATTAGATACTCGGGGCATTAACACAGAGCTAAAAGCAGAAAAAATAGCAGAACAAATTAGTACGATTTTATCTGCACATTCATAGTACCCCGTTTCCTCAACAGAAACTAATGCTCCAATCATGATCTTATCAAGAACCCCGAACACGCTTAAAGATAAAACAGGAATAAAAAGTTTTAAATCTGACTTAAAATGTTTAAAGCAATCAGTTATCGTTACAAATACAAATTTTACTCTTCCTTTTAGAAAAAACCATAACACAACACAATTTGAAAAATTGCAAATGGTCATAATCAATGTATATATCCATAGATCATTTTCGTCATTTACAAAAACGAGAATTGAAATTAAATTGATTACCCTTATTATCATTTGCCGTGTCGCTGTTAATTTAAATTCCTCTAATCCAAAAAATAACCAGCTTATATCAAATACTGTTCTAATAACATAAATAATTTGAATTAAAGAAACTAAACGATATTGGCTTAAATTTAAGGAATAAAAAATATAAAGCAATACAGAAATACTGCCTGTAATTAATTGCAAATAATAAATGCTAGAAAATGTTTTATTTAGTTGCTCTTGATTGTCTCTAATTTGGGCTATACATCTATTTCCATAGTCTGACACACCCAACATACCGAAATAAATAAAATATAATGCGATAGATGAAGAATATGAATAAATTCCAATTCCTTCTGCACCTAAAACTCTCGAGATGTATGGAGTTGTTATCAACGGAAATAAAGTTGCTAAAGCTTGGTAACAAAAACTAAATAACAAATTTTCTTTTATATTTTTCATTTTTAACTTGCTTGTCTAAATCAACTTATTTCCCAAATGCTTTAATTCGTTTCTTTTTTTGAATAAATCTTTTACTAATATCGAGTGCATATCTAAATAAAGAATAATGCTTTGTTTTGTTAGCTGTTCCTTTTTCTTGTTTTAACTGGTAAGCTTTATCTAACCAATATTTAGGATAATCGATTACAAATTGAGAAACTAAAAATCTTTCTTTCTCTAATAATTTATTATATTCTTGCGGGTTATTATTAAGGAAATTTATCTTTTCAATTGCTTCTTCAGAACTATTAACCCAAGCTTCTTTAGGTAAAAGTTGGGAGCAAATAACATCACTAGGAGATAATAGAGCTACAGTTCCTGCAGAAATTGCTTCTATTATACCATTTCCTCTAGTTTTTCGGCCTCCAACTTTTAAATAGTATTTTGCTCTATATAGTTCAAACAGGTTATTTTTGATATTCTGTTTGTGAACAATAATGGGTTCGCCCGTTTCTTCACTTATAGGACCAAATTGCGGAATATTTCGAACGGGACGTTCTGTCGTAGTATTAATTTCTCCATAAATACCTGATTTTTCAACTGTTCCAAATTCATTTTTTGCAATTCTTTCTAATATGGTCGGGCCAACAAAAGTATAAGGAAAGTCTATAATTCCATTAATTAAATCCTGTTCGCCTCTAATTAATTGATTCAGGCATAAATCATACCCAAAATATGCCTTATTCAAAGCAAAATTTGCTTCTCCTATCATATAAGTCCAAAGAACTTGAGGAAACTTTTTCACAATTTTCGTAGGAACTGAAACATTTATAGAAATAACAATGTTATATTTCCCCCACTCTATGCTATCGCAAGATACTGAATAATAACCGTTTGGTTTATCGCTTCCTGGCTCATGGAATTCCATGCCTTTAATATTAGTCACAAGTTGTGTGTTAAGTTTTCTAAATTCTTTAATTTTTTGAGGCATTACTTTTTCCCAAATATGACACTCTGTTGTATTTTCTTCATTTACTATATAAAAATCGCAATCATATTCCTCAAACAAACTTATAGGTCCTACTCGTCCTGTAGAAGAAAATAGTAATTCCGATATTGTCATTTCTTTATTTCCAACATAAAGATCTTGATATACATCTTGTTTTACAAAAGCAACTTTCATGTACTATACTCCACGTATCTTCTTTCCTGGTACACCACCCCAGACCGAACACGCATCGACATCACAAACAATTACAGCATTAGCTCCAATTGTTGATCCTTCTTTAATATTAACAGCTCCTAAAATTTTGGCTCCTGTTCCAATATATACGTTATTCTCTATTGTGGGATTTCCGTTATTTTGGGCATTCAAACATTTTGTACCAATCGTCACGCCTGACATAATAGTAACATTTTCACCGATAAAAGCATTTGAAGAAATTACAATTCCTACAGGGTGTCCTATAGCAAAGCCTTTTCCTATTGAAGCCTTATAGCCGATATCACACCCATTTCTTTTTATATTTTTATTTTGAAAAATCTTAGCAAAAATTAATAGATTGTGTTTATAAAACCAGTGTGAAATCCTAAAATTTTTTACAGCATCAACACCCTTGCTACTTATGCATAATGCAAGAAAATTAAATAAAGTAAATTTCTTTTTTGTACTACGAGAATAGTCAGCTTTAATATTTTCAAACATAAGAGTTCCTTATACGTTTTGTCTTTTTGAGATTTTTGCAGTATGTGATAGCAAAAACACTAGTAGGGCAGTACATAAGAAGCCAATTGTATAAGCAAAGCAAGAAATTAATGCACCACGACAAATTGTAAAAAAATATCCAAGTAAATATGGATAAACAAAATCAATAAACCGATGATCTTCTCTTAGGATAGTTTCGTCTTCCCAATAAAAAGCATCTAGCATTTTAGATATTTTAGCAAATATAAAAGCACTCAGCAGCAAGCCTAATATGCCACCATTTAAATACCCCTCAGCAAAGATGGGACAAGAGAGATTGTCAAATTTTAGCCCTTGCATTTCAGCCAAATATGTACCACTTCCAACAGGTTTTGTTGTCCATATGGATCGGGGAACAAAGAAAAATAAACTACCGAAAATCGCACCCCATATAGGACCATGTTTATCTATATTCTCCACTGTCATAACAAACATAGAAAAAGCATCAAAATCTCCTGATGTAAATATTTCTCTAATGCCCTTGTAATAATCTACAATTTGTTGAATAGATATATTATCAAGAGAAACATATCGAAAAATGTTAATAATGGGGAATACATATAACAATCCAATTGATAATATCAATTCAAAATATTTATTTCGTTTAAAGAAATGCGGAAAGATTGTGACTGTTAGACCAATATAAACAACAGCCATATTAAATCTGCCAATACCTGTAGGAAATTTTGTAATGATTGTACAAAAAAAAGAAGTAAAGATATAGAAATTTAATTTTCTATATCTCATTAATTCCATGCTAAAGACAAGAATTGGTATGTTCCTTATAACATGCCCCATTATAAGGGGTAATCCATTACCATCATTATAAGATACATTTGCAGCACTAATACTTCTGCTAAAAAGATTCAAAAAACCATAATATTTTATACAAAGAACAGTAGAACCTACTGCTAATATTAACAAAATAACATCAACATAAGTTTTATAGTTCTGCTCGAAAACAATTTTAGTAGAAACCCTATGATAAACTTTCAATCTATATGTTACTTCATATGTAATAATCCATGCCACAAGCAAAAGAAGAGAATACAAAATAGTCAGAGAAGAGGCTTTATAGTGCCAAGGAAAACCGCCTGATGCTAATTGCATCATAGGAGCAATAGAACAAAAAAATAAGATAAAAATAAATATAAAACTTTTAATTGAAAAACTATACTTTATTTTAATGCAAATTATGATAGAAACTAATCCGATTATAAAAAATAATAATGAGTTGATAAAATTGGTAATAGAAGAACAGATATAATCTAAAGCAGAGGCATAGAAAAATACTAAGCCCACAATCATTACGGTTGCTATAATTGCATTCCTATTACTTATTTTTAATTTCATTTTATCTAAATAACCTAGAGACTTTTAATCTGCAATACATTCACATAGTATTATCTCTTCATAAGAAAGATCAGTTTAGAAAGTTTTCTTTTTCAAAAGAGATTCAAAGACTAAGATATGTTGTTTTGCCATATTCTCAAATGTATAACTCTGTATTGCTTTTATGCTATAATTTCCCTTTTTATATAAGTCCTCTTTTCCTAATAGGAGAAATTTTTTCAAAGATTTTTCTAATGCAGACACATTCTCAGATGGAACAATTTCTCCATTCTCTGATGATACGAGAGCTAAACCTGCGCCACACCTATCTGTTGTTATTATGGGAAGCCCATATGCCATAGCTTCATTTATTACTAGTCCCCAAATGTCTTCCCTTGTAGGGAAAACAAACAAGTCGGCACACATGTAGTATTTTGCTAATTTTTGCTTTTCCGCAAACTCAATAAAATGTACGTTTTTTTCTATTCGAAGTTCCTTTATTAGTTTTATATATTCATCAGGAGCTTTTCCCCCAATTAGATAGATTCCAACATCATCAGATATGTCTTTCAACGCTTTTAACAAAATATCGAAGCCTTTTCTTGGAATAAATTGTCCAACACTTATAATTACCTTGTTTTCTTTTATATTTAATCTTTTTTTATACTCTGCCTTTTCTTCAATTTTTAAAGGCTGTTTTAATATGTCTTTTTTATACAAAGAAGTAAACGGATATCTATGTATCTTTGATGAATCTGCTCCATAATGTATTAAGAATGAGTCTGTGATTAGACTAGGGCTGAAATAGCCTTCTGCACTTTTTAAAAGAAAAGTTTTAAATTTTTCTCTTAGACCATGTCCATTTTTTGGAAAACCACCATCTGCCTCAATCCAATAAGGAATTTTCTTTAACTTCATATAAGTTATTGCCAAAATTGCAGAATAAGTACTATATACTCCTATTATTCGAAAATCATAATCTTTACGTATTTCTTTAATGATTGATGGAGCAATAATTTTATGCGGCATATCAGCTTTTGATTTTTGTATTTTGTAGCTTTTAAGGAAAACAGCCTTAAAATATTTAAAATCATTAATAAACCATTTAGACGAGCGGTGAGTTTGTTTATCTGGACTTTCTTCAAACAAAACCGTTAAGTCGCAAAATTTACCTAACTCATTAAAAAAACATACTCTATATGGAGATGGATAGTTAGTTGTAAAAAGTATTTTCATCTTGACTCTCGCTCACAACTACCATGGGTATATACCCCCCCCCAATGCTACCTAAAAAACCGTTGTAATTATTCATTTTAGATGTTTTTATTTTTCTTAATATTGGCTTTACTTTTTGCTTGAAGTATTTTACAGGTAATACTTTAGAAACTGCTTTGTCATATTTGTTATCATTAAGCAAAGAAAAAAACTTATTATAAAACTTAGGTTTAATGGATGGATGGTTAAGTTGAGAATTATTTGCTATAGCTGTTTCTATATTCACATCAAATAAATACAGCTTCGATTGTTTTAATAATTTATCACCTCTTTCTGTATTGATTAAGACCAGTGATATTCCTTTCTCTTTTTCTTTGTTATCTAAATTAGAGCCCCATGAATCACCGATAGTAAGATCAGAGTCCCTATCTAATTTTGCAAATTTGCAATTATAACAACTTTCTACATAATTTGCGGAATTCAAAAAAGCCAGAGTATAACTATCTAAAGAATATTTTGGTGCAAATGTTTTTTCTCCATATGCCAATCTAAAATTTTCTTTAACTCTAAATTTTATATTTTGAATTACATTCAAAGACAGATTATACTGCTCCAAAAATTTATTTAAGTTTTTTTGAGAAGGCGTTCCATGACAAATCAAATCTATAGTATATAATTTATCTTTTAATGCTGTTGGCAAGTAGTTTTTCAATGCTGCAATTTGACAAGGCAATGCTATCATTAATACATCTCGGTTTTCTTTTAATAACTTTTTAATTTCTCTATATATTAGTTTAGGATTACTTTTTACATATTTAGAGCCAACAAAATTATTTAATTTTTTTAAATCGTCAACTATATCGAAAACAAATTCTCCTTTTTCAAATTTACAACTACAAACGCATCCGCCGTTTTCTATAAAACTTGTAGCAATAGCTGTAGCCAATCCTCCAGAAGAAGAATTACTTCTGATTTTTTCACTCAAAGCCCATCCTTGATACCACATCTTTGGAGAATGACATTCTATCTCATTTAGAGCAGGACAAACATTTTTGCATATGCCACAATTAACACATTTATTTGTATCTATTTGTGCCTCATAAGATTTCATCTTATCAATAACATTGATAGCATCATGAGGACAAGCGTTAACACAAGCCATACATGCCATACAAATAGTTGAATCACATACACTATTCATGATAATTCCTCGGAACTGATCGTTTCTTGTAAAAAAAACCTTGCTTTCTGGCGTTCCTTTTCCAAAATAGAATTTATTTTTGCGTAATCCATTTCAACTTCCCAATTATTAACTTCATTTAGAAGTTTATAATCTTCAATGAATCGATATTCTATATTGAATAATCTAACAAGACTTTTTATCCGCTCATTAGATCTGGGAGAAGGAAACAAAAATAATTGACGATTCATATTTAAAGATAATGCTGCGCCATGGAACGAATCAGTAATAACATAATCGGCGTTAGATATATAATTTAATAAATCTTCGTGACTAACAACGATTTTATTCTTTGCTCCTTTGCAAAAATCATAACTATTAGCAAGATTAACTATTTTTAAATTTCTTTTTTGTGCTATTTTATGAGCTAACTTATATAAACACTTGTTACGGTATAAACCATATATAAAAATATAATTATTTTTTATTTTCCTCTTGCCTGCCAATTTTCCCCAGTCAAATTTTGTTAATAAAAAAGTTGGATCTAATACTTGAATAGAATTTATCCCTATGTTCTTTAACAAATCTACAGAACTATCCTCTCTCACAGATATTTTATGATATCTATTGAGTAGATCTTTAATAATATTATCAGATGTTGAGATATTTGCTAGTTTAGAGCTCCCAAAACTAGCAGAATACGAAATTCTAATATCCTTATCTTTTGTAAAGCTTAAAAAATACGGCTTAATATAATCAAGTTCATCAAGAGACAAATTCCAAACTTGGTCGCTACCTGTTATAAAAAAATTGGAGTTAAAATTATACGTACTTAATTCATCTTCAGACTTAAAAACTTTTTTTGTTAGATTAAGATATTTTCTATTAAATCTATTTCTTAATAAAACTTCTGTACTCTTACACAAAAAAAAAGGTATTAAACGAATAAGTCTTTTAAACAAAGAAGATACTGATGGCTGATGCAAGATAAGATATGGTGTTGTAAATCGTTTTGGAATGTAGTCAATAATTTCAACATCTGCATTAGACAAAAATTTTATATATTCTTGCAATGCATATGTTTGAAAACTTGCCCCATAACTTAAAGCTCTATGAAAAGTAATAATTTCAAGTTTATTAATCATTTTCGTTCCCATTCAAAATACGAGAGTACAACTCCAGATAAGATGAAATCATTGCACATAGCATATCTTTTCTCTCTAGCTGTTCTTTTTTCTCAACATTATGTTCTCTTAATAATATTTTTAAACAAGCCTCAATATCACCTTTAGCTACTATATAAGACTTAACGCCAAGAACCGTTTCTGGGCTTCCTCCAGTATCATAAGTCAATACAGGAGTACCACAAGCAATAGACTCTAGATTAGTGGTTGGAAAATTATCTTCATAAGTTGGGTTAAAATAGATATCGGCGGCAGAATAAATTTCTGCAAGTTCTCTCAAACTATTAGTTCTTGGAAAACCTAAAATAGAAGAAGGAATGTCTTTTATTTGTGCCTTCGTTAACCCAACCAATACAATTTGAAATTTATCTGAAACTTTGTTTAATTTTTCATTTAAAATAATAAAATCTTTCAGACCTTTTCGTTCGGTCCATTCACTTGCAACTCCAAGAACCATATATTTATACAAAACATTATGGGTTTCTTTAAAATTTGATTTTACAGGCCTAAAAACGTTTGTATCTACACCATTATGAATAACATTAATAGGATAATTTTTGAGAAATGACTGTGAAACAATATCTTTTAGCCATTTGCTCGGAGTTACCAAAGTAATATCACAATTATTAAATAATTCTTTTTTTTGTCTATAATTCCATTTCGAATTATCGTTAAAGAATGACGCCGGATATATGTTTTTTTGAACACACTTGTAACACCCTTTTTTCCATTTATCACAATTTACCATATCAAAATATGCGCAATGGCCTGTGATTGGCCAACAATCATGAAGGGTCCATACAACTTTTATATTTTTTTCTTTTATATAGTTAAATAGCAACTTAATATTGATATAGTATCCATGAATATTATGCAGATGTATTACATCTGGCTTAATATCATCAATTTTTTTTAAAAGTTTCTTTGTAACATGAGATGATGCAAATCCTGTTTTATCTGTAATACGAGTATATATCACATGAGAATACGCATTTATTCTATTACCTATAGAAATTTCAAATTTATTTTGTGCAGGACGCCCCCGTCCCCACACAACATAAGACTCGTGACCTTCTTTCAATAGATAATTATGGATGTTCATCATAATATTCCCTGTCGCTTTATTAGGGAATGTATTAATTTGAATAACCTTCATTATGTATCTTTTCAAGCATCAGAAATAATTTCGTTGTTCCAATTAAAACTACATCATGTTTAATCTTACAAACTTTCTAATGCCGTCCTGTACTTGTCTATGGATATGTCTTTTGTAAGGCACTTCTCCAGGTACTCCCTACCACGCCTTCCCATTTCTGCGAGTTCCTCATCCGTCTTGACGATGAACGACTCTATCGCCATTCTTATGCCCTCGTAGTCTTCGGGATCTGCTACTATTCCGCATCCGGTATCCTCTATTAGAAGCCTCGCCTCTGATCTTTCCTCCAAGACCGCAAGCACAGGCTTCTGCGCAGCCATTATCCCGTACACCTTCGACGGAACGGACACCCCCTTTATCCCTTTCGCATTCACGCAGAAATGGACGTCAGCGGCATTCAAGCTGTATACCAAATCTTTCTTGTCCTGGTAGGGGATGAATACAATGTTTTCCAGATCGTTCTCTTCCTTATATCTCTTGAGCTTTTCGAGAACAGATCCTTCTCCTACGAATGCAAATGCCACTTCGTCATTATCTTTAAACGTAGAAATGGTCTTTAGTATGTTTTCAAGGTCGTAATATAGCCCGATATTTCCCGAGTACATGAATACTCTTTTATTTAGAAGTCCATATCTTTCTTTGAAGGCAATTACGTGTTCTTCATCCTTATCAAGCGGACTTATCTCCTTCTCATCTATCCAGTTGTTTATCATGACGGTTTTTGGAACTTTCTTGCCTTCGAACCTCTTGTTCATAGTCTCCACAAGATCTCGCCCTACGGTTATTACGAGGTCTGCTCTCCTGCATGAATGCTTGTCCAACGCCATCATGAGCTTCAAAACGGTTTTGTTCCTGCTGTACGAGACTGCTATGGTCTGCTCTGGATTGTAGTCCTGTATGTTGTATACGAACTTCGCTCTTTTCAACGCCTTTGCTATGGAGCCGAGAAGCCCTCCGAGGATTGGAGGCTGCGATATTGAGAAGACGATATCAACATTCTTCGTCTTCCTCGCCGCATTCAAAGCCCTGAAGAAGTAGCAGACTATGTTTTTTATCCTGCTCTTCTTGTCGCTCTTGCTGAACTCGGGAACGCGCACCCTTATGATGGACACGCCGTTAATCTCCTCCCTATAGTACCTCTTTTCCTTATACGACGGATCTATCTTGCCCGTGTATGACGGGACGGTGCAGACCACTGTGACGTCGAAGTCGCTCTCAAGCCCTTCTGCAAGTTCTGCGAGTATCTGTCCCGTGGATGCCACGTCGGGTGTGTAGTAGTGCGCGAATACAAGTATGTGCTTCCTGTCCATTTAACTTCGTTATGCCTTCCATCTCCCTTTCCGTAGTTGACAGAAGAGCCGTTATATACATTTTTACTATCGTTCCAAGTTGTCTAAATCGACAATGTCATCATAATCTACAAAATCTTCAAGACCGTATTCATTTAATGCATCGTCTTCTTCTTTTGATAGAATCCTTGCTTTTTGCTCTTCTGCAATCTTTTTTATTTCAATAAGAATTGTTATCGCCCTTTCCCTTTCCTCTTCTGCATTTATCAAATGCTTTATCATTCCGATAGGATAAATATAAGGACGGTTATCAACCATTCCTGTCTTATTCATTATCCCAATGAACTTCTGATCAAGTGTAAATACAGGAGATCCTGATGTATCTTCAGTGTAATACTGAGGATTCATCAGAAAGTATCCTCTTCTAGCCTTGTCATAGATTTCGCCATATGTTCTGTACATTATGCTAAGCGGATCAAAATTGTATCCTCGACGAAATCCTAAAGAAAAACATGCTAGCCCTTTATGTTTCTCATCAAGAGCTAAGCTCTCATCTTCATCATCTATGTCTATTGCCCTATCGATAATACCATCATCAATATATGTGGTATTTTTAAGTTTATAGACAGCCAGATCATGCTCTTTTAGACCTATTTCACTGTAGTAATGCATTACTTCAGTATCAAAAATGAGTCTGTCTGGCTTAATGAAATCTTTAAATGCAATCACAAGTTTTCTCATTCTTAAATGAGTCAACACTGTTGCAATATATAAATTATAAATACCTTTTTCATCTTTTTGTTTTAGAAGCACACCGCTTGCAACCCATTTGAAAGTCCAATTTGGACTTCTAAAACCCAAAGCAAGAACTGCATCTTTATATTGAAATTTAAACTCTGCCATTAATTATTTATAAATTGTTTTATCGCTAAAAGAAACAATTTCTTGCCAAAATATCATTAATATTATTGCTTTTTTATTCTTTCCAAATGATTTTGTCTGCAATTATTATGTCTTTTCCAATTTGGACTTCAATCACTTCTAATGCTTCTAACGCTTTGATAGTATGTTTTGCCTTTTTGGGTATCTTTATCGTATCACCTCTGGATACCTTAAAACGTGTACCATCTAATAATACTTCCCCCTCCCCGCTAAGAACTGTCCATACCTCATCCCTTCTTTCATGGCTGTGATATTTCAAGCTATGGTTAGGAAGTAATTTTATCTTAATTGTTAAACATTCTTTTCCTGCATCTATTATTGTAAAGCTTCCCCAGCTTTTTTCAGCAAACATTGCACTCGTGGCAATTTTTTCTGCATATTCTTTTATGTATTGGCTTTCTTCTTTCGTGCTTACTAAGATCCCATCTGTAGATGCAGCAACAACGATGTCTTTTAATCCCATGCACAAAAGCGGCATATTAAGTTCATTTATTACATGCGTGTTTTCTGTTTTCTCATCTAGCGTGACATTTCCAATCGTATTTTCTGCCATCACATCTGTTAAGGCATTCCATGTCCCAATAT
This sequence comes from uncultured Spirochaetales bacterium, assembly GCA_949289305.1. Taxonomy (GTDB): domain Bacteria; phylum Spirochaetota; class Spirochaetia; order Sphaerochaetales; family Sphaerochaetaceae; genus Ornithospirochaeta. The sequence continues at coordinate 83,932 of CASENB010000023.1, read as the reverse complement.
CCTTCCACGTTCCACGAAATCTGACAAGTCCGATATTCTCTTCTTTTTCAACAACCTCATAATCAAAAGAAGTCTTTTTTAAATTGTCATAATTATTATAAATATCATCGAAAGAGACATATGGAAGTTTATTTAACAAATACCCCACTTTAAAAGCAAATACGCCGCAGTTCCAAAGCCCTCCCTGCTTTATGTACTCTTCAGCTTTTTCCTTGCTTGGTTTTTCTTTAAACGATGCAACTTTAGATACTTCCTTATTATCAACAGGGATTATATATCCAAACTTTTCTGATGCCTCTGTAGGCTCTACGCCCATAAGCGTAATATTATATTTTCCTTCTATTGCTGTTCTATCAAGAGCTTTAAGACGTTGGAAATAATCACTTTCAACATATGGATCTACAGGGCATACTATTACTACGTCATCTTCTTTTAAGTTTTTCTTTTCTTTTATGTAATATGTAGCTAAAGCAATCGCAGGATATGTATTTCTTCTCTCAGGCTCAGTACATATTGCAACATCATCTCCTAAATGATTATGAATTGCGCTTACTTGCGTCTTAGATGTTGCAATAACGATGTTTCCGTCTTTATCTTCCTTTTTTATCTGGCCGTACACTCTTTGAAGCATCGATTCATAACCACTATCTCCTTTAAGCATACGAATAAACTGCTTGCTTCTTACATCATTTGATAGCGGCCAGAGTCTTTTTCCGGACCCTCCAGACAAAAGTATAATATTCACGCTTACCTCTCAGCTCTCATAGGGTTTGTTAAGAAATCATGATAAGAGAGTCTGATTCCTTCTTCAAGATCAGTTTTATAATGCCATCCAAGAGATTCTAATTTAGACACGTCAAGTAGTTTTCTTGGAGTTCCATCAGGCTTTGTACTGTCCCATCTGATTTCGCCTTCATACCCTATTACTTTTGCAACAAGTTCTGTAAGCTCTTTTATTGTAATTTCAACTCCAGTTCCAAGGTTAACAGTCTCATTACCGCTATATGTATTCATTAAAAATACGCATGCATTTGCTAAATCATCGACATATAAAAACTCCCTGAGAGGTTTTCCTGTCCCCCAGCAAGTTACATATGGTTTGTTTTCTATTTTTGCTTCATGGAAACGCCTGATTAGTGCAGGAAGCACGTGGCTGTGGGTCGGATGATAGTTATCATTAGGACCATAAAGGTTGGTAGGCATAACAGAAATATAGTCTGTTTTATACTGTCTGTTTAAATATTCGCAATACTTAAGCCCACTAATTTTCGCAAGGGCGTAAGCTTCGTTTGTCTCCTCAAGTTTTCCGCTTAAAAGATATTCTTCTTTTATCGGTTGAGGAGCAAGACGAGGGTAGATACAACTTGATCCTAAAAACATTAATTTTTTTACATTGTTCTTAAAAGAAGAATGAATAACATTCATCTCAAGGATCATATTGTCATACATGAAATCTGCTGGAGCTTCATTATTTGCAACAATTCCACCTACTTTTGCAGCTGCAAGAAAAACATAATCAGGCTTTTCCATTTCAAAGAAAGCCTCTACTTGATCCTGTCTTGTAAGATCAAGTTCTTTATGACTTCTCGTTATTACATTGTCGTATCCTTGTTTTTTTAATTCTCTAACAATTGCAGAACCAACCATTCCTTTATGTCCTGCAACATAGATCTTTGCGTTTTTTTCCATCATTTGACGATTCCTTTTTCAAGATATTCTTCTAAGTTAAAGCGAAATCCTTCACCCTGTTTTTCCAATGCGACTTTTTTCATATCGCTTTCAACCATCAGCTTTACAAGTTCTTTAAAGCTTGTTTTTGTAGGGTTCCAGCCAAGATCTTTTTTTGCTTTGCTTGGATCGCCAAGAAGATTAACAACATCTGTAGGACGATAAAAATCAGGAGAAACTTCAATAAGGACCTTTCCTGTTTTCTTATCGATTCCTTTCTCATCTATTCCTTCTCCGACAAATTCCAAATCAATACCGACGCATTTAAACGCTTCGAGACAGAATTCTCTTACAGAATGCTGTTCTCCTGTTGCGATAACGTAATCATCTGGTTTGTCGTTCTGAAGAATCAACCACATGCATTCTACATAATCTTTTGCATATCCCCAGTCACGTAGAGAAGAAAGATTTCCAAGAATTAACTTATCCTGCTTATTTTGCGCAATGCGAGATGCTGCAAGAGTTATTTTTCTTGTTACAAACGTCTCTCCTCTTCTTTCTGATTCATGATTAAAAAGGATTCCGTTTGCACAGAACATGTTATATGCTTCCCTATATTCTTTTACAATCCAAAATCCATACTGCTTTGCTACAGCATAAGGGGAATATGGATGAAATGGAGTATTCTCGTTCTGTGGAACTTCCTCAACTCTTCCATATAGTTCACTAGTAGAAGCTTGATAAATCCTAGTCTTATCTTTTAATCCTAAAAGTCTTACAGCCTCAAGAATTCTCAATACTCCAACTGCATCAACATCAGCTGTATACTCAGGAGAATCAAAAGACACCTGAACATGGCTTTGGGCTGCAAGATTATATATCTCATCTGGCTGAACTTTTGAAATTATTCCAATCAAGCCCATAGAATCAGACAGATCTCCATAATGAAGGTGAAATCTCTCTTGCCCCTCAAGATGAGTAATTCTCTCTCTAAAATCGACACTGCTTCTTCTTACAATGCCATGAACATCGTATCCCTTCTCAAGTAGGAATTCAGCTAAATACGACCCGTCTTGCCCAGTAATACCTGTTATTAATGCGCTTCTCATAATTACCCTTTTTATTTCTGATAAGCCGGACTATCGGAAGTTTGACTTGTAATTATTTCTTTTTTTATAAGTTACATAGTTATTCTAGATATACTTTTCTTAGCTTTAATGACCCTGATTGAACTTTTTGAGCGCTCAAATGCCCTTTTTTTGATCATCTCAATCTTTTACTATTACTAAAAGCAAAGATTTATGATAAAATATCAAAGCATTCAGCGATAGGTAAATTGCCGATAATCATGTGGGGGATGGAGTTCGCTCTAACTTCATTATGTTTCGTTGCCAATTTTTTTCTTTAATGGGGTAAGGGGAAGTTATGCCATGGCAAAATGGAACATAATTAAAAACAACAATGAGAAAAAGTTTTTTTTATTCTTTTGTAAAGCGACTATTTGATATCGTTGCAGCCTTTTGCGGTACAATAGTCTTAATACCAATAACAATAATAGTAGGTCTATGCATCAAAATAGAAGATCGTGGGCCTATTTTTTTTAAGCAGGAAAGGCTCACAAAAGATGGAAAACCATTTATGCTTATTAAATTCAGATCCATGGTAGTTAACGCTGAAGCTCTGCGTGATAGCTTGGAAGATCAAAATGAAATGGATGGACCTGTATTTAAAATTAAGAATGATAAGAGAATAACTAAAGTCGGACACTTTATAAGAAAGACAAGCATAGACGAATTTCCTCAAGTTCTGAATGTACTAAAAGGCGACATATCTGTAGTAGGACCACGTCCACCTCTTAGACGAGAGGTAGAACAATACGATGAAAAAGCAAAGAGACGTTTAGAAGTCAAAGGCGGCCTTACGTGCTTATGGCAAATACAACCGCATAGAAATACGCTTACATTCGATCAGTGGGTGGATTTAGATATTGAGTACATAGAAAATAGATCTCTTTGGCTTGATTTGAAGATCATATTAAAAACGTTTAAAGTTCTTTTCACCGCACAAGGTGAGTAGAAAGTTCTTAATAGTCGGTATAGTCCGGCTTATCGGAAATAACGTCGCATTATCTTTTCTTTTCCTTAATAATGAAAAAACTGCCAGAAAAACTAAAAATAGCAATGCTAGGACATAAGCATGTGCCTTCCCGTGAAGGGGGTGTTGAGATAGTCGTAGAAGAGCTATCTAAGAGGATGGTAGAGCGAGGCCACAGCGTAACGCTCTATAACAGATCATCAAAAAGCAAAGAAGGAAAAGATAGGAAAAAGGAAAAAGAATATAAAGGGATAAAATTAAAGTACGCTCTCACAATAGATAAAAAAGGGTTTGCTGCAATGACGTCCTCTTTATTTGCATCCATTAGGATTGCTTTTAGTAGATATGATGTAGTTCATTATCATGCAGAAGGCCCTGCGGCAATGCTATGGATTCCTAAACTTTTTAGAAAGCGATGCATCGTTACTATTCATGGTCTTGATTGGCAAAGAGATAAATGGAGTGGCTTTGCAAGAAAGTATATAAAGTTTGGAGAAAAGACTGCTGTACGTTTTGCAGATGCAATAATCGTATTAAGTAAAAATGTAGAAGAATACTTCTTATCTGAGTACGGAAGAAAAACAGTCTTTATTCCCAATGGCATAACAAAGCCTGAAATACTGAATCCAAACCTTATTAAAGATAAGTGGAATCTAAATAAAGATAATTACATCCTCTTTCTTGGAAGGCTTGTTCCTGAGAAAGGTGTAGACTTACTTATTAAGGCTTTTAAAGACATAAAGACAGACAAACGCTTAGTAATTGCAGGCTTTAGCTCAGACACTGATGAATACCAAAAAGAACTAAAAGAGTTAAGTAAGGCTGATGAGAGAATTATCTTTACTGGCTTTGTAGAAGGAAGAACACTAGCTGAGCTTTATAGCAATTCTTACCTTTATGTACTTCCTTCAAACTTAGAGGGAATGCCTCTAAGTCTGTTAGAAGCCATGAGTTACAGAAATTGCTGTCTAACTTCAGACATTAAAGAATGCACTGAAGTAATAGAGAATAAAGGGATAACATTTCAAAAAGGAAACATAAAAGATCTAAAAGAAAAGCTTCAAGAGCTTATTAATACCCCGTCTATTGTTGAGAGTTATAAAAAAGAAGCACAAGGCTTCATATTAAATAAATACAACTGGGAAGAGATAGCAGATAAAACACTCAATATTTACTATGGAAGAAAATAAGAAGAGAGAAAACAAGGTTCATTATGGTGCGTTAGACGGACTTAGAACAATAGCTGCAATCGGCATTGTTCTAATGCATATTGCAGCAAATAATGATTACGAGATATCAGGATTCGTTTATGATAATTTAATCGGATCTTTTGGGAACTTCGTATTTCTTTTCATGGTGATATCATCATTTGGAATGTGCTGTGGTTATTATGATAAGATCATAAACAATAAGATCTCTTTAACAGATTTTTATAAAAAGAGGTTTTTAAAGACTCTTCCTTTCTTTTCTCTTCTTGTTGTTATCGATCTTATTATTTCCCCTTCTCTATCATCCCTTTATGAATCCTTTGCTGATATCACACTTCTCTTTGGTTTTTTGCCTGATGCAGGAAACATAACTGTAATAGGCGTTGGTTGGTTTTTAGGTATTGTATTCGTATTCTATTTGATCTTTCCATTCTTCTGTACTTTAATTGAGACAAAGAGAAGAGCTTGGATTGCATTTGCTATAAGTCTTATATACAACTATGTATGCTATGCTTACTTTGATGTAGGAAGGACAAACATCCTTTATAGCGCATGTTTCTTTATTTCAGGTGGATTAATCTTTCTTTATAAGGATGAGATAAGAGAAAAGATTAACAAGCACTTAATGCTTTTAATCACATGGATAACTATTATCGCATATTACGCAATAGGCGGTTATGCAATCTCATGCTTATTAGTCTCTGCATCATTATTAATGTATGCAATAACCTCTATAGGGGGGGGTATACTTCAGAACCGATTTACAACCTTCTTCAGCTCTATAAGCCTAGAAGTATATCTATCTCATATGGTCATATTCCGTGCAATTGAGATATTCCACCTTAACACAATAATAGGTAACGGATGGGTACAATACATATTCACTTGTGCCTTAGTCCTTGCTGGAACGATTGTGTTTTCTTATGTTGCACAAAAGGCAATTAAGAGAGTTGAAAGAAAGGCCTTAACAAGAGATGAAAATATTAATAATAAATAAGTTTCTTCATCCGAATGGAGGAAGCGAGACTTACATATTTAAATTAGGCGATTATCTAAAGAGTGTTGGACATAATGTAGAGTACTTTGGAATGGAGCATGAAGGACGATGTGTAGGAAACAGCGTTAACGCATACACATCAGATATGGACTTTCATAATGCCTCAAAATTAGATAAGATCACCTACCCTTTTAAAACAATATACAGCAAGGAAGCAAGAGTTAAGATAAGAAAAGTTCTTGATTCTTTTAATCCTGACGTATGCCACATTAACAATTTCAATTACCAATTAACGCCTTCAATAATTCTTGAAATTGTTAAGTGGAGAAAAAAGAATAAAAAGAAATGTAAGATTATCTTTACAGCCCATGATTACCAATTAATTTGCCCTAATCATATGTTAAAGAATCCTAACACGAAAGAGAATTGCGAAAAGTGTTTAGGAGGACACTTTATAAACTGCCTAAAGGACAAATGCATACATGAAAGCAGTGCAAAGTCAGCTATCGGAATGGCAGAAGCAATCTTTTGGAACAAAAAAGGAACATACAAATATATAGATACAATTATCTGTCCTAGTAATTTTCTAAAAGATAAGATGGATACAAATCCCCTTTTTAAAGATAAGACGATCGCACTACATAACTTTGTAGATAAAGTCGATTGGGAAGAAACAGAAAAGAAAGATTACGTACTTTATTTTGGAAGATTTTCTGAAGAAAAAGGAATTAAAACACTTCTTGACGTATGTAAATCTCTTCCTTCAATCCCATTCATTTTTGCAGGAACAGGTCCTTTAGAAGATGAAATTAATAGCGTAAGCAACATTAAAAACATCGGATTTAAAAAGGGAAAAGAATTAGAGACATTAATTAGAGAGGCAAGATTCTCAATTTATCCATCAGAGTGGTATGAGAATTGCCCCTTCTCTGTAATGGAAAGTCAGATGTACGGTACTCCCGTTTTAGGGTCTGACATCGGAGGAATTCCAGAGCTTATAGATGTAAATAAGACAGGAGAACTTTTCAAGATAAAAGATAAAAGCGAACTAAAAGAAAAGATATTAGAGCTCTGGAATGATAAAGATCTAGCAGAAACCTACTCTAAAAACTGTAAAGACATTCATTTTGATTCAATCGAAGAATACTACAAAAAATTGCTTCCGCTTTATAAGAGAGGAATATAATGGCACAAAAAGAAAAAAAGCTTAACGGAACTGTCATAGTTACGTATCGCTGTAATGCACGATGTTCCATGTGCAATAGATATAAAGCACCATCTAGGCCAGATGAAGAAATCTCAATTGAAACTATTAAGAAACTTCCTAAGATGTATTTTACAAACATTACAGGAGGAGAGCCGTTTATCCGTACTGATTTAAAAGACATCGTAAGAGAACTATATAAGCATAGCGATCGCATCGTAATCTCTACTAACGGATTCTTTACAGATAGGATCGTAGATCTCTGTAAAGAATTTCCCCAAATTGGAATCAGGATCTCTATTGAAGGCTTAGAAAAGACAAACAACGAAATTAGAGGACTTGAAAACGGCTACCAGAGAGGCTATCAAACTCTAAAGACTCTTAGAGAGATGGGAATGAAGGATGTCGGATTTGGCATGACTGTGCAAGACAAGAATGCTCCTGACCTTGTTCCACTTTATGAAATAAGCAATGAGATGGGAATGGAGTTCGCAACTGCTTCGCTTCATAATTCCTTCTATTTTGTTGAAAACAAAAATATCATCCATGATAGGCCCATGGTTGCTAAGAACTTTGAGAACCTCGTTAATGAATTACTTAAATCTAACAGCCCGAAGAAATGGTTCAGAGCATATTTCAACCATGGCCTAATTAATTACATCTATGGGCAAAAGAGACTTCTACCATGCGACATGAGCTTCGATACGTTCTTTATCGATCCTTATGGCGATGTTATGCCATGTAACGGAACAAAAGATAAAGAAGTAATGGGTAATTTAAATACCCAAACATGGGATGAATTATGGAACAGCAAAGAAGCTGAAGAAGTTAGGAAGAAAGTAAGACACTGTGACAGAAACTGCTGGATGATAGGATCAGTATCCCCAGCAATGCACAAATACATATGGAAACCCGCAACATGGGTAATTATTCATAAATTTAAAGCACTCTTTACTAAACATCCCTACTCCATGTATGAAAACAAGATCTGCAGAGATTATAGAGACGGCAAAGTTACAAAAAAAGACTTAGATAAATGCAGCACATGCGATCTAAGAAACACAGTAAACGATGGACTAAGCGAAGCATCCAAAGAACAACTGAAAGATAAGACAGGTGAAGAGATTGTGGATGCTGATATTGCAAGTCAAATACAGGAGTAAAACAAGTGGTTGGTGTTTGCATAAAATACTTTCATGAAAATTATGGCGGAATGCTTCAAGCATATGCTACTATTTCTCTGCTAGAAGAAAAAGGAATAGAATATGAATTAATCCGATACCAAAAAGAAAGAACTCCTGTAGAGATAATTAAATCAATACCGCGTCTTTTTAATGGCGTTTTAATCAATGATAAATACGAAACATATATTAAGAAAAAAGGGTTAACTAAGCATCCAGATTTTGCTAAAAATAATTCAATTCGTGAAAACGCATTTAAAGAGTTTAACGAAAAACATTTTACAAAATTAGCTCCTATATCTGTTGGGTATAAAGAACTTTGTAAAAACGCAAATAGATATTCAGCTGTAATTACAGGGAGCGATCAATTATGGTCTCCTGCAGGGTTACCTACCAATTATTACAATTTAATGTTTGTTCCAGAAAATATTTTAAAGATTTCTATTGCTTCTAGTTTCGGTGTAAAAGAAATTCCATGGTATCAAAAAAAACGAACAAAAAATTTTTTGAATCGCATTGAATATATAAGCATGAGGGAAAACCGAGGGAGTGAAATAGTTAAAGAATTAACAGGGCGAATTGTTCCGACCATCCTCGATCCTGTTTTTTTTCTTAGCAAGGAAGAATGGTTAAAAAGAATACCAAATAAAAGAGAAATACAAGAACCTTACATTTTTGCCTACTTTCTAGGAACAAGCAAAGAACACAGATTGGCTGTTATGAAATTATCTCAATTAACTAGCTTGAAAATTGTCACTATTCGTCATATGGACCAATACGTCGAGGAAGATGAAAATTTTGGTAATATTGCTCCTTACGACGTTGCCCCTGATAGATTTTTAAATCTTTTACGAAATGCAGAATATGTATGTACTGACTCTTTTCATGGTACGGCATTTTCCATAATAAACGAAAAGCAATTTATAGTATTTAATAGATATGACGAAAATTCAAGCTTTTCAAAAAACTCAAGAATAGACTCTTTATGCACAAATTTTGATCTTGAAAAGCGTAGATACAAAAAAGGATTCAATATAAAAAATTTTATTAAAAATAATATTGATTATGTTTCTGTCAACAAGAAATATTTAGAACAGAAGAAAATTACAGATGATTATTTAAATAAAGTTCTAAATGAAATCAGATGCCGTAGCTAAGCATAATATTAAGGCGATAAAATCCCCCAAAATATAAAATGATTGAGATTACAAATAAAATAAACTGTTGTGGTTGTACTGCTTGCTTTAATGCGTGCCCAGCAAAATGCATTTCTATGGTATCAGACGAAGAAGGTTTTCTTTATCCCCAAATAGATAAAAGTAAATGCATTAATTGTGGTTTATGCGAAAAAGTATGTCCTATTCTTAATTTTAAGAAAGAACAAAACGAAAGATTGTCTGCGTCATATATAGTTAGATCCAAAGATAAAGAAAATCTTATGCAAAGTACATCTGGAGGATTTATTACCCCGCTAGCTAACTATGTATTTGAAAGAGAAGGAGTTTTTTGCGCTTCGGCGTATTCAAATAATTTTGAAGTAAAGCATATTATTATCGAAAGTACTAATGGTGCTCCAACTAGTACAAAAAAAAGGGGGGGGTATAGCTACTGTAAGAGGCTCTAAATATGTACAAAGCAATTTAAGAGACTGTTTTCCCCGAATAAAAACATACTTAACTCAAAATAGATTAGTTTGTTTTGTTGGCACCCCATGCCAAGTAGAAGGTCTAAGGACTTTCTTAAGGAAAGATTATGACAATCTTTTAACTGTAGATTTGGTGTGTCATGGAACTCCTTCTCCAAAGTTGTGGATTAAATATTTGGATTTTCAAAGAGAAAAATATAAATCAAATATAACTTGTATCAATTTCCGAAACAAAACATATGGCTATCATAGTGGAACTATGAAAATAGTTTTTGATAATGGGAAAATTTATCAAGGAAGTGCGAGAGTAGATTATTACCTCAAAAGTTTCTTCTCTGAAATAGCATCTAGACCTATTTGCTATAATTGCCCATTTAAAACTGTTAAACATCTAAGTGATTTCACTATTTATGATTGCTGGCATCCTGAAAAATTATCCAACGAAATCAAAGATGATGATAAAGGATACACTAATCTTATAGTCCAATCAGAAAAAGGGAAACGAATATTCTCTTTCTTGAAAGATGAATATGATTTATATTCTGTTTCTTCAGAAGATGCAATAAGGCTGGATGGCTCAATGGTTGAACATTCTGCTAAAGTGCATCCGCGAAGAAATGAATATTATAAGGATATTGATAAACTCTCTCTTGCTGAATTGATAGACAAATACATTCCTATTACTCCTATCGATCTTTTTCTAGAGAGAATGAAAATAGTTTTATACAAATTAGGAGTCTTTAATATAGTTAAGAAGCTATTCATACCATAACATCGATATCTAATACGCTTTAAATAAGGGTATTATGATAAAAATAACGAACAAGGAAAATTGCTGTGGGTGTTCTAGTTGCTATAATATTTGTCCTAAGCATGCTATTTCAATGCAAACAGATTATGAAGGATTCCTTTATCCGATTGTGGATGAAGATAAATGCATAAAATGCGGATTATGCGTTTCTGCATGCCCAATCTTAGATAAGACAGAAATTAAAGATGAGATTAGAGAAGCATATGTTTATCAAGATGAAGATGATGAAGTCTTGAAAACTAGTACTTCAGGAGGTTTTATCGACTGTTTATTTCACTATGCATTAAACTTAGAGGGATTTGCATCTGGTGTTATATACGACGAAAACTTCAAAACGAAGCATATAATAACTAATGATAATCAAGCATTAGTGAATTTGAGGGGTTCAAAGTACTCTCAAAGTGATTTGGGTAATACATTTTCTCGAATAAAGCCGTTATTACAAAAGAACTCTTTAGTAGCGTTTTGTGGAACTCCTTGCCAGGTGGCAGGATTAAAGAAGTTTTTGAAAAAGGACTATGATAATTTAATAACTATAGATATTGTTTGCAGAAGCATTCCAAGTCCTTTACTATGGCAAAAGTATTTAAATTGGCAAAAAGAAAAACATAAAGCGAAGATAACATATATTAATTGCCGCTCAAAAACATACGGTTATCATAATGGTTCTTTAGTAATACATTTTAGCAATGGAAAAATGTACTCTGGCAGTAACAGAATCGACCCCTATATGAAATGTTTTCACAGCAATGTATGTTCTAGACCTTCTTGTTACCAATGCAAATTTAAAACAAGATCAAGGTGTAGTGATTTTACAGTTTTTGATAGTTGGCACCCTGAAAAAGTAAGTTTAAAACATATCCAAGACAACAATAAAGGGTATTCTAATGTTGCAGTTCACACTAAAAAAGGACTTCTTATAATTCATCGTCTTATGCAGATATCCCCTACTTCATTTATACATGCAGAGTACGATAAGTTATTTGAATACACAGGAAAGATGGATATAGAATCAATAAAAGAACCTAGCAACAGGATTAAGTTCTATAAAGATTTAGATACTTTGGGCTTTTCTAAAACATATAAGAAATACGTAAAGATATCGTTTATGGATCATCTTATAGAGAGAATTAAACCATTTTACTTTAAATCAAAATTATGTATAGCTAAGGTAAAATCCAGAAGATGGCATATATAATATCATTATGTGCCATAGTTTTGGCATTTTATTATTATAAGACAATAAGACCTCATACAGAATTTATGGTGAGGCTAATTTATTTTGAACTAATTTATAATCTTATTATAAAATTTTTAATTGGTAATATAGGCTTGCCATCTGTTGTTAATTATATTTCTGATGTCGTTATTTTATTAATGATATTGGAATATTTATATCAGAAGAAAGGACGTAATTTAAGGGTCTATAAATCACTTTTTATTACAAGTAGTTCTCTGTTTATTGCTACTATTATATCGTACTGTTTAAGAGAAGCAAATGCATTGTTACTTCAAACATTCCTGCAAACAATATCTATCTTCAGACAAATTATAAAGATTTGCTAACGGATATCGAAGCAGTAAAAGATAACGCAGGTCTTATGGCAATAAAATTCTTAATGCATTACGGTGTGAAAGAAATATATTTAGCTGGTTTCGATGGATACTCTCATGATGTTAAAGAAAATTATGGAGATAGCCAAATGGCATTTATAACAAGAAATGCTGTTCTTGATGCAATGAATAATGGAATGTCTGCTATCATGAAACAATACTCAAAACATATAAATATTATTTTTTTAACAGAAGAGAAGCATGTAAGAATTTAATATCGTTTCAAATAACAAAGTAAAAGAAAATCTTTTTCTATTAAAATAAAAGGATAAGATGAATAATAAAAAAATTCTAATAAGTGTTATCGTTCCAGTTTATAATGCTGAACGAACTCTTATAAAATGTGTTAATTCTATTGAAGCACAAACAATAAAAGAATTACAAATCATTTTAATTGATGATTGTTCATCAGATAACTCTTTAAATATTTGTCTATCTTTGCAAAAAGCAGATAGCAGAATCGAAGTTTTTCATCAAAAAGAAAATAAAGGTCCTGGAGCTGCCAGAAACATAGGGCTTTCTCATGTATTAGGCGAATATATATTTTTTGCAGATGCTGACGACTTGCTAGACAAGACATGTTTAGAACTATTATTTTCAATATTAAATAACAATGACATATGTGATATGGCAATATGTGGACATTATGTAAACGGGGTAATACAAAAGAATAAATTTAGTCAAATACAATATTTTTCTAAAATAGAAACAGCATATGCCATAGCAGGAAATAATAATTCTCATTTTAAGGGATATCTGTGGAATAAATTATTTCGTACTAAAATTATAAAAAAAGCAAATCTGCTGTTTGATGAGAACTTGTATGTATGCGAGGATTCTTTATTTTGTCAAGAATATAACATATTATCTAACGGAACCATCTATACCCCCAAGCCATTATACAATTATATATGTACAAAAACTTCAATAACCCACGAAAAAATTAATGAAAAACATTTATCCGTCTTAGAAGGATATAATAAGATTATTGCTTGTTGTAATATATATAACGATCCGAACCTAACATCTTTACTTATTGCAAATAAATGGACTCATCATATTATTTTATTTACTAAAATATTAAAGACTAGCGGACAAGAAAAAATAAAATATGGGGATGTCATATACCATAAACTTGCAAAGAATTTGGATAATATCTTGTTTTGTAAAAATTTACCCATTAAAAGAAAGATAATTTGCTTACTAAGTATGATATGTTACACAGTCGAAAAAAAGTTAATAAAGTCTATATAATTCTTTATTCGTGTTTTTTCGATTTTCTCATATTTCTATTTTTCCCACATTATAGCAATCTCCCTGAATTTCCATTTTTTCTTTCTAACCATTGCCCTTCGATGAGAGTTAAGAGGAAACATACCATAGACATATTAGGAAAAGAAAAATGACAAAGATCATTAAGATAAACAGATATATAAATTTTAATGTAATTCTTTTTATACTAATTTATTTTTCTAGAAGCATAACCGATGCGATATTCGTATCAAGAGGGATAGAATCCAATATTTGGATTAATTTAAAATATTTTTTTGTTCTAGCAGCAATTCTATTTTCGTATCCTAAATTGAAGAGAAAAGGAATATTTCTCAAGGAGACTTATTCCATTATATTTACAATTTTCATGTTGTTAATTATTTCTATATTTTTACAAATATATAGAGGTAAAATATTTGTTGCTACATTTGAAAGTTGTTTTAAGCTACTTCTTCCCCCTATTTATGTATATTGTTTTATAAATACAACATCATTTGAAGATATCTATAAATGCATGTCTGTAACTTTAATATTTTCCTTTTTTTCGTATATTTTAGAAATTGGTTTTGCAAATTTTACAGTTTCGAATTTTAAATCGATAAATTTTAGAGCTTCTTATTCTCCCTTTGAATCGCATTTTGCATCAGGAACTTCTATCGCTTTATGTGTGTTTTTCTCATATTACAGACAAAATAAAGTGTTATCTGCATTAAGTTTTCTTTTTGTATTATTAACTTTTAAACGCTTATCTGTAGTATTTGCATTTTGTGTATTCATCTTACCTCATCTATGTAATGTAAATAAACCAATATCTCCCAAGAAAAAAAAATATTTAATAGTTTTTTTTATAAGTATGACATTGATATATTATCTGCTTTTATTACCTCAAAGCAGCATACTTTTTGAAAGACTTTTTAACATGCCCCAAAGGGAATTTACTATGGCAAGAAATACCATATTAAAGAATCTTTTAAATTCTGGGTATGAAAGTTCAGGGCTTGGAACTATCATTGCTATCACGCATAAAGATTTAGAGATGGATTTAATAAGTATATTATTAGAAACAACAATGTTAGGGTTAATAATCTTTACTTTGGGATATTGGCAATGTGCAGGTAACAACTTTTACACTTATTTATATATGTTATTTCAATTTACAAATTTACTTACATCCCACTCTCTTTCAAATTCTTTCAATTGGATTTTAGCCTTTATATGTATCTCCTGTATATCTTATAAAAAGAAAATGGAATTTCGCCACATAAAAAGATTAGGGTTAAATACGATCATAAGTAACAAAACAAATCGCACACATTTTATAAATCTATAACTAATAAAAAGCTAAAAGGGAAAATAAATGAAATTTGGTATTGTAACAATATTTGATAATACAAACTTTGGAAATAGATTGCAAAATTTTGCACTACAAGAAATATTGAAACATTATGCAGACGAAGTTATAACAATAAAAAATAAACCATCCCCTAAAACGACAAAAGAAAGAATAATGCGTTTGCCTATTCTTGCCGAATCTGTATTAGTTAATAAACTAGCAGGTAAAAAGAGGAAAGCAGAAATTTTAAAGTTTACAAAAAAATATATAAACGTTTCTCACAAATGTTATTATTTTGATAAGCAATATACAGAACCAATAGAAAATTGCGATTATTATTGTACTGGAAGCGATCAGATTTGGAACCCAAAAATTGGAGGAAGAATTAACGGTTTCAATTATTTAGATTTCTCACATAAAGCTAACAATTTTTCCTTTGCCGCAAGTTTTGGAATATCTGAAATTCCAGAAAATTATAAACAACAAGTACAAATTGGATTGTCTAATTTTAAATATATTTCGGTTAGAGAAGAGGCTGGCTTGAAAATTGTAAAAGATCTTACAGGGCGAGATGATGCTGAAGTATTAATAGATCCAACACTTTATATTAATGAAACATCATGGAAGAAAATAATAAAAAAGCCAAAAGGATTTTCAAAAGATAAATATATTCTTAATTACTTTTTAGGTGATGTTTCTCCTTCGAAAAATCAAGAAATTATTAAATTTGCAAAATACCATAATTTCAAAATTATAAATGTTATGGACGATAAATCCCAATTCTATAATATTGGTCCAGATGGATTTTTATATTTAATTATGAATGCTAGCCTTGTTTGCACAGATTCTTTTCATGCAAGCGTTTTTTCTTTTATATTCAATAGACCTCTTGCAATTTTTATGAGAGAAGGAGATGGAATAAGCAAAAACATTGGAAGCCGTCTAGAAACATTAATGAATACATTTCATCTTAATGCATGTCTAGTTAGTGATGGCCATTTAAAAGAAGCACTTTTAGATAATAATTACGCAGAAGGAAAAAAGATTCTCAATCAAGAAAAAAACAAAGTAAAATTTTTCTTAGAAAAAGTATTTTCAACTGCTTACTAGTGTTTATTGCTATTAAACATAGTTAAAAGGTTAATCTCTATATTTAGATCTTAATAGGAGAAATCAATATGGTTACAATTATAGTTCCAGTTTACAAT
The DNA here is from genome assembly GCA_949289305.1 of uncultured Spirochaetales bacterium. GTDB lineage: Bacteria > Spirochaetota > Spirochaetia > Sphaerochaetales > Sphaerochaetaceae > Ornithospirochaeta. Next base: position 67,697 of record CASENB010000023.1, on the reverse strand, counting down.
GCTGAAAAATATATAGAGCGATGCATTAAAAGTGTACTTTCGCAAAGTTGCTCTTCATTTGAGCTAATTATTGTTAACGACGGTTCTACAGATTCAACAGATAAAATTTGCAAAAATATATGTTCGCCTCATGCGAATTGCTACATTTTAGAGCAACCAAACATGGGTGTATCTGCAGCTAGAAATTATGGTATCTCTAGGGCTACAGGCAAATGGATTGCATTTTTGGATAGCGATGACTTTTTAGAGCCAGATTTTGTAGAGACTTTAGAAAAATATTCGTCAACAGATAATGCAGATTTTATGCTTTTTAATTATTCCGTTATTGGCAGAGATATAATGCATAATAATATAAGATCATGGGGGGGGGTATATCAAGACAACCATTTGCTTATTGATGGCGTTATTAATTCAAATTCTAATATTTTTTCAAAAACTTCTCTTCGTTCTCCTTGGGCTAAAGCATATCGGACGAAGATAATTCATGAGAACAATTTGCATTTTGAAAAGGATGTGACAATAGGAGAAGACATGCTATTCAATTTAGCCTATTATTTTTTAATAAGAAATTTTATCTATGTTGATAGAGTTGTATATAACTATCAATATTCAGATGATTCTTTTTCGAGAAGGTTTAATAGTAATTTAATTGAAACAGATATAGCTTTTCACAAAAATATGAATCAAATTCTAGATAAATATCGACTAGTCAAACAATATGAAAACCAAACGGGCAAATTCATTGTTAATGGATACTTGTCCTGCCTAAAACGATGTATATTTAACCCAGAAAATCCAGAACCCTATTCGAAACGAGTAAAAAAAGCAATTGAACTAACTAAAAGCAAACCATATTGTGATGTTTTAAAGAATCAATATATAGTTCAAGAACACTGCAAAGGTAGAAAAAAAGATAGATTATTCATCTATTGTGCTAAACATAATAATTGGAGAATAATTGAATGGCTAATGAGAATTAAGCAAATTAAGGCAAAGTAGATATAACAGCAGAAAATGAAAATAAGCAATTCATCTCAAAGGAATTTAGGAATAGTATTGTCTTATGTAAACATGGCATTGCAGATAGTAATCTCTCTTGTTTACACTCCAATAATGCTTAATTTATTAGGACAAAGCGAATACGGACTTTATTCCCTATCAAATTCAACTATTTCCTATTTAAATATACTTTCACTAGGTATCGGAGGCGCCTACACAAGATATTATATCCGCTATAAAGTAGCAAACGATGACGATGGTATAAAAAAACTAAACGGAATGTACATTCTATTTTATCTTATTGCATCAGGCGTTTCACTAATAGCTGGAGTTGCTCTTGTTAGTAATTTAGATAAGATCTTCATTTCTTTAAACAGTGCTGAACTGAATACAATGAAAATTCTAATGGCACTTCTAGTAGTAAATTTAGCAATTTCTTTTCCTTGCACTCTTTTTACAAATTACATAATCGCCAATGAACACTTTGTTATTCAAAGACTACTATTAATAGCAAAAACAACCATTAGTCCTTTAGTTGTTATTCCCGTTTTGCTTTCTGGCCATGGTTCTGTTGGGTACACAGCAGTTACTGTTACTGTAAATATCGCTATTGAAATCGTTTCTGTCATTTATGCTTTAAAACATCTGAAGATGAAATTTTCTTTTAAGAAATTGAAATTTTCTCTGATGAAAGAAATTTTCATTTTTTCATTTTTTATTCTTTTAAATCAGATAATTGATCAAGTTAATAGCAATATGGGAACGTTTCTGTTGGGTATTTATCAAGGAAGCGTTGCTGTTGCTGTTTACGGAGTTGCAAAGACAATTACAAACTACTTTTTCACGTTTTCAACTACAATCTCTTCTGTATATGCTCCGAAAGTTAATCAGATGGTTGCCCAAAACACTGAGAAGATGGAAATCACTAAACTAATGACTAAAGTCGGACGCGTTCAGTTTATAATAATGGCCTTAATTCTTAGTGGACTTATCTTTTTTGGAAAGCCTTTCGTGCATTTGTGGGCAGGCTCAGAATATAACGATGCATATTATATAATCATCATTCTTTGTACACCCGTATTGGTACCACTCATTCAAAATATCGGAATAGAGATTCAACGTGCGATGAATAAGCATCAGATTAGAAGTATAGCATACGGCATAATGGCTGCCTTTAATATTGCTATAAGCATCCCTATGATAAAGATCTATGGTGTAATTGGAGCAGCTCTTGGAACATGCATATCTTATATTGCTTGCAATATAATATTTATGAATATTTATTATCATCATAGCTTAAAGCTAGATATGATCTATTTTTGGAAAGAGATATTTAAATTTACACCGTCTCTTATTCTACCAATTGGACTTGGTATTTTCATAACACATAGTAGTTTTAATTTATATACTTGGAAAAACCTATTTCTAGCAATCATCTTGTATGTACTAATATATTGTATTTCTCTTTGGTTATTAGGCATGAACAAGAGCGAAAAAGCTATAGCTAATAAACTTATTAAGCGAATTAGGAAATAACACAATATTATGGATAACATCTTAAATACTTATGCAGCATATGCCAAAGATAAAAAATTAAGACTTTTAAGTTCTTCAGGTGCAATTTTTTCTTTATTGGCAGAACAGATACTACTGAAAAATGGTATTGTATATGGTGTAGCTATGTCTAAAGATTGTCGATATGCAGAATTCATGCGTATTGATAATCAAAATGATCTTTCAAAACTTCGAGGGTCTAAATATATTCAAGCAAAAATTGGCAACACATATAAGCAAGTTAAATCAGATTTAAATTCTGGATTATATGTACTATTTTCTGGAACAGGATGTCAAATAAATGGACTAAAATTATTTTTAGGAGAAAAATACGAAAAGTTATATTGTGTTGATGTGATTTGTCATGGAGTTCCTTCTCCGAAGCTATGGAAAAAATATGTCGAATATGTTGAGGAAGAAGAGAAAGCAACACTTATAAATGTCAATTTTAGATGTAAGAAGTATGGATGGTCTGACTTTGGAATAAAAAGAATAGATAGAAATCATAAAACGGTATATATTTCAAAAGATAAAGATCCATACATGTTAATGTTTCTTCGTGATTATTCTCTTCGCCCGTCATGCTATGAATGCAAAGTAAAAAAACATAAGTTATCCGATTTAACAATCGCGGATTTTTGGGGGATCAACGAAATTCTTCCTAAAATGAATGATGGAAGAGGAATTTCTCTAGTAATTATACGTTCAGAAAAAGGACACGCCTTTTTTGATAGCATAAAAGAAAATATCATACACCAAGAAGTTTCATACGAAGATGGAATAAAAAGAAACCAAGCGGAATTTAAATCTGTAAAAAGACCAGATTCTAGAGAAGCTTTCTTCAGCGATATGAATTCTATGAGTTTTGAAGAACTGAAAAACAAATATGCCATCCCATCAAAACTTACACTTAAACGAAAAACAAAACTTTTAATAAAGAAAATCATCAGTAAATTAACTATAACTAATTTTTATCGATGGGGGGGGGTGAGTTATGGCATTCTTTTCACATTGGAAGAAAAATTAAAAGTTGAAAGAAACCGATAAATCTCCCCTATTATATGCAGTACTTTATAATCATTCTTAGAGGTAACGATTGAAAGAAATACCGACTTTATTTAGAAGAAAAGAAGAATGCTCAGGATGTGCGGTATGCTATGCAATTTGTCCTAAAGAAGCAATTTTAATGATAGAAGATGAAGAAGGATTTGAATATCCCGAAATTGATGGAAATAAATGCATTAGATGCCATCAATGTATTAAGACATGTCCATTTAAGATCGTTAATAACGATTTCTAATACCAGTTTATATCGTTTCTAATGCTTATAATAAAAAGTCCTTGTTATTCACAAAATATTTCATTTCCGCCTACTTTTACAGACGTAAAATAGAAAACTATTTCAGGTTTTGAATGCTTAGTACAAATTGTTTTCTCAATGCTTCTACAGCTCCTGTAGTATCAATTTCTGAAATTTCTTTTTTTCCTTACATTCACAAAATCAATGATAGCACTTCGAGGCTTCATTTTAGTTTATGCAAGCTAAATCATATTTGATAGCAAACTGATATTTCAAGCAACAAAAGTTTCTTAAACATATAAGAAAGCAAATCGTTAAGATTAGAAGGAATGGGACTATCAAGAGTAATATTTGCTTCCATTTTAAGCTTTCTTACATTGAATAGAATTTTTTTCGCTAATACCCTATTCCTAAACATCATTGCCTGATTGACATATTGTTATTACTTCTCCAACATAGGTGGAAGCATTTCTTCATATGTCAACAGCTAAACAAAGAATGAAAGTATTACTTCTGATTTTTCATTATTTGATCAACCAACTTTTTAGATGCAAAAAGCTTTCTCTTGGCAAAGAGAGTATTCGCCATGTATATCACCCCAAAATGGTGTCTGCAGACTTCAAATCAATAACTTGCTCTACATCAAGACTTTCCGGATACCGTACTGCACATACAATCACAGTACAGTGCTGGAATAATTTGTTTCCATTAACAAAGCTGTAGCTTCATCATTAATAGTGTAACCCCTGATTTGAAAATTAACATCATCAGAATCTTTTGCGCTAGAAGATATTGAAGGCATAAAAAGTTTTAAACTATCGCCATTAATTAGATAGAATTTAGCATTTATTGTATAAACAGTTGATAAGAATCTACAGAAAATATTGGTGTGCCCTTCTTCTTTTATTATAATGAATTCCAATAAGTTCTGGAGATACCGAAATATAGTGTATTTAAATCGCAAATTGTATAGCTTCTCAACTAAAAGATCTCGGCATAGCAATGGGCTTCTTCTTTGGTCATAATCCACCTGTACAGTAGGCTCTCCAAGATAAGAATATCTTCAGAGGGAAAAACATCTAGTTCTTTTGATTTAATTTTCCAACTCTCAATGGTTGATCTTTCCATTCATTAACAATATTAGCATAGACCAATAAGATAACAATTCATATACTTGTCGTATGGATTCTCAAAGCACTTGTAAAATAAGCCAATTAACAAATCCAATTTATAAAATATGTTTTATATTCTTTTTTCTAGGTGTTTTGTTTTTGCCTTTTGATGATACGAAACTTGGAGAGTGCCTTCCTTCATATTTAAAAATAATTCTTCATAATGAAGATGCTATATCAATGTATTTCTTTCTAGCCTTTGTAATCATTTTATTTATTGAGGAAGTAAAACAGAAAAGGCTGAAAGAATATAAACCAATACTAATATTTTTTGCCATTTATCTGTCTTTAAACATAATTTTATATATTCATGGATTAATTGTTTCACCATATTTAGAAAGTGCTGATTACTCTTTATTAAAAGGATCAAATCTTTTTTTATTTAACATTACCAAAACGATATCCCCTAGCATCTCTAATTTTACTGCTTTTGCCATTTCTTCAACATTCAGACAAATAGTCTCTCTAACAACTTTTTTTATGACTACATATTTAATGGTATTTTCTTTTTACATATTCTGTAAACATTCTCAGATAGATTATATGCATTATATATGGCTTTCAACATCCATATCAGTTGCATATATTTTGATATTTGAAATAATAGAAATTGCCTATTTCATGGATATTACAAAAGCAGATGTGATTATAAAAAAAGTATTTAATTCAATCTATAATGTTGCAAATGCGCATGGATGGTGGCCGCCAGAATTACCGATAAATATAAGATCAATTTTCCCTGAGCCAAGCTATCTCTCTTATTGGGGGACTTGTTCTTTAATCATATTGCTTTATGGTTTTTATAATGAAAATAAAATCTCTTCTATTATTGAATACTTTCTACTTTCATTCATAATATTCTCATCAAATTCAAGAACAGGAACAATGCTTGTATTTGGAGGCCTTGTTGTTTTCTTTATTCTGAATTTATATAGGAATATAAATAAAGATACATTAATTAAAATTGGTATTATCATATTAGTTACAATAATAGCTTTAAGCTGTGCGATTATATTTATAAATATAGCGCCAAACGTTAATACATATGAGAACAAGTCAGGCAAAACAACTTTTTCTGATTTTTTTAATACTAATATTAATTCTTTAACAAAACTAAACGAAAGAAGCAACAATTCACGTTATGGTATGATAGAAGCAGAATTAGAAGTATTCAAGAAATATCCATTATTAGGCGCAGGTAAAGATCTTGTTGGAACGCATCTAATAAATAATTTTCCTGAATATACAGCAAATAACATGGAAGTAAATATATGGGAACAAACACAACAAGAAGAAGGCCCTTTTACAAATATAAGCCCAGGATTAAATGAATATACATATACATTAGCTTATTCTGGCATACTTGGATTTCTTATAAACACAATGCCTTTTATTATTGTATCTTTATTTTTGTCTATAAATTTTTTGGCTTATAACAAGACAATAAACAAAAATAGCTCATGTTTTATTTTAACTACATGCGCATTAATCATTGCCTTTGGTTTATCAAATTTATGGATGACAAACTATATTTATATTGTCATTTTCTGCATTGCTTTTACCGACTTTATGAATATCAGATCAGAAAAATCCATGCAGCACAAAACGAACACAAACCTTTTTGTTGAATAACATTTAATAAAAGAATAATATCGAGACTATGGGCAATAATACAGCTTATAAAATACATTCCAATATATATAATGTGGTGATGGGTTTTATATTAAAAGCCTCTCAGCTGCTGTTTCCCTTAATTACAATCCCTTACGTGTCTAGAATTTTGATGCCGGAAGGTATTGGCAGGGTATCTTTTGCTCAATCTACAATCGATATATTTACAATGCTTGCAATGCTTGGAATTCCATTATATGGAATAAAAGCGTGTTCAAAGGTACGAGATGATAAAATTCAATTAGCAACAACAGTTAAGGAATTATTGATCTTAAATACAATCGCAATGGCTGTTTCTTATTTTCTTTTGCTAATTGCGACCCTATACATTAACGAATTTTCAAAAGAAAAAACTCTCCTATGGATTGTTTCCATTCAAATCGCTCTAACTGTATTTGGTGCTGAATGGTTTTACCAAGCAATTGAACAATATGACTATATTACAATACGCAGTGTACTTGGAAAACTTGTATCACTAGTTTTAATGTTTATTCTAGTACGAAATTCTACAGATGTATTGCAATATGGCTTTGTCGTAATTATAGGTTCTGTAGGATCGAATATTTTTAACATTATTCGTCTACATAAATTTATTTCTTTACGTTCTGCCGTAAAATGCAATATAAAGCGCCATTTAAAACCAGTATTTATTCTTTTTGCCTTCTCAGCAACCACAACTATATATAATTCATTAGCGACAGTTATGATAGGATTCTTTTCTAATAGTAAAGAAATTGGTTATTATTCGACTGCTATAAAAATAAAGAATCTTCTAGTCGGTATCATTACAGTAATTTCATCTGTATTACTTCCTCGTTCTACTTATCTTTTAGAACAGAATAAAAAAGATGAATTTCTAAACTTAATAAAAAATACATTTAATTTTAATCTGTTTTTTGCGATTCCCGTTTCTGTATTTTGCATTATTGAGGCAAAAAATATGATTCTGATCATTTCTGGTGAGAACTTCTTAGAAGCAATACCTGTAATGCAGATATTAATGCCGGCAATTGTTTTTATAGGTCTCACTAATGTAATAGGGATTCAATTATTCTTACCTATAAACAAAGAAATATATGTATTTATATCAACTTTAGGAGGTGCAATCATAGATATAATAATGAATGCTATTTTTATACCTCGATTTGGCGCTTTAGGGGCTGCAATTGCAACAATGATTACAGAATTAGTAGTGCTTATAATACAATATTTATTTCTCTACAAATTAAAAATCCATCTTTTTCCTATAGCGAATTTTCTAAAAATAACCCTATCAACAATAATAGCAACTGTAATTACCTATTCTGTCACATCTTTTGATAATGAATTTATTCAGCTTATCATTTCTGCAATTATATTCTTTGCTTTATATTTATTTTTAGCCATATTGCTTAAAGAAAAAGTAATATTAATGATAAAAAAACGTAAAAGACAATAAATCATATTTTGCCAATTTTAATGAATTAATTATTTGGGTTATATGTTGTATCATATGAACTAACAATGAAAAAAGAGGGAGAAACATGCAAAAACTATTATCATTAATAATTCCAATGTATAATATGGAAAAATATATCGATGAATGTATAAATTCTGTAATTATTCCAGAAAAGGCAGATCTATATGAAGCCATTATTATCAATGATGGCTCTACCGATTCTTCTCTAGAAATTGCAAGAAAATATGAGACTAAACACCCTTCTATTTTTAAAGTCATAGATAAAACAAACGGAGGATATGGGTCATGTTTTAATTTGGGAAAAACATTAGCAACTGGAAAGTATTTAAAAATGCTAGATTCTGATGATTTTTTTAATAAAAAAACATTCTCATCATACCTAGATATTCTTGCATCCAATAACGCAGACGTCTTTATTAATGATTGTATTAAATTTGATGATGAAATAAAAAAAGAAATAGGTACATATAACGAAACATCTGAAAAATACGGCTTTTTAAATGATTTAAAATCAGCTTTGATGAAAGATTTATTTTTACATCATTTTGCATTTAAAAAAGAGTTATTGGATAAATGCGTATGTCCTGATCATACATTATATACAGATGGTTTAATTTCAATATCAGGAATAGCAAAAGCAAAATCTTTTTTTTATACAAACCTACCTTTATACATATACAGAATAAATAGAGCAGGCCAAAGCATAACGGCATCTGTTTATAAATCCAAATATAAAGATTGTATTAAGGTTTTAGAAAAAGATTTTGAAATAAAAATTGAAAAAGAGAATATAAAAAATGTTAATACAGCGATTTTTAGTGGCTTAGAAAGTCCATATTATTTTGCGTTAAAGGGAATCTCTTTCCAAAAATTTAATCATGAAAACTATAAAGAATACAAATATATATCAAAAAAATTCAAAACAGCAATGAAAAGATTAAATTGTTCCATTTCAGACATAAAAGGGAAATTAGTAAAATATTCTATTATGCTTCCATCATTTATAAGCTACTTAATATTAAAGATATATTCATTCAGAGGGTAATGAAATACTTGCCCTCATTTTAGACTAACAGGAAATTTACTTTTCATTTATTAAAACAATCCAAATATTGCTTTGCTGCTTCTTCCCAATTAAACTGAATTGCTCTATTTAAACAGTATTTTTTTGCAAGTGAATATAAATTCTTATTATTGTATAAAAGCAATACTTTCTTGCAAAAATCATCAGAGTTTTCTGTTTCAAATTTCAAATAATCAACCTCAACCAATTCTTTCATTGATGAATTATCTGCAACTAGCACAACCGTTCCTCGTTGCATACTTTCAATTATAGGAAGTCCAAACCCTTCATATAAAGATGGCTGAACCTGACAAAAGGCATTAGTCATCAAAAAATCTTTCTCTGAATCTGAGACATAATCTAAATATATTAAATTCTCTGTTGAGTATAATTTCTCAACAATACTCTTTTTTTCCCATCCAATTTTACCGCAGATCACAATTTTAATATTATGTATCTTTAGTTTCGTTGCAGCTTCAATTAAAAGTGAAATATTTTTTCTTGGTTCAATAGTTCCTATAAACAATAGAAAACAGTCATTACTCAATTCTTCAACTTCACGACGTAAATTAGAATAATCATTTTTCGTTTTTTTCTGATCACTCGGGAAGCCTCCCTCATAAATCATTAAAACATCTTTATCTTTTATTTCTTTTGCATAAAACTGTTTTAATTGAGCTTTTGTATTATTTGAAATACATATTATTGTATCCGCATTTCGTATTGACTTCTTATATAACAGCTTAGTTATTAATAAATTATATTTTGTTGTAGATTTAGGAAAAAGAATATGCGTAAAATCATGAATAGTTAAAATACACTTTACATTCTTGCTGAAGCCTCTAGGCATAATGTGTTCAGTTCCCCAAAACACATCAAGTTGAATTCCAATTTCCTTAATTGTCCTTGCAAGTTTATAGTAAAAATAAAAAGTTTTAGGACAATAAAAAGAATCTTGATAAAGTATCTTATGAACATTTGTATAATTATTTTCATTAAAATGAATCGCTCTATCTGAAAACAAATAATACGTATTAATAGAATCAATCTTAAGGAGCTCTTTTAACATGTTTGACAAAAAGTACCCAAATCCTGTTTTCTTTTCAACTAAAGGTCTTGCATCAATACCAATAATCATTATTTTCTCCCGATATTAATCTCTTCTTTAATACAACTCTCAATTGTTTCTGCTATTATGTGAGGAGTGAAATTTTTACCAAATTCTCTTGCTTTATAGAATTCATCTTTTAATTCCTGCTCATTTAGTTTTCTAGTTGCGCATAACGCTAATTTAAATTCTTCCGTCTTATAAGAATCCATATTTATTGTAAAGCTTAGATCTTTAAATTCTTCAGAAAATTTGCCAATACATATACACCCCGCTAATGAAGCTGTTTTGAATGTCGCATTTTTATTATCAATATTTGGTTTTATTGGCAAAATACAAAAAGCACAAGACTGCATAATCTCCATAATTTTGTCTTCTTCTGCTTTATATATATAAGAAATATTACTTAATTCAAAATCTCTAATTTGAGATTCATCTATTTTCGTTGCCGAAATAATATACAATTTAAACTTTCCATTTCTATTAAACAATTTCCAACCATCGATCATTGAATCAAAAGCCTTCGCACCATTAATAAGACCAAAAAATACATAATTATTAGTACTTTTCTCTTTTTCTTTAAAATTTCTGGAATATATATTAGTTGGTATATTGCGAACCATAATATTCGAAGAATACTTTAACAAAGCTTTTCTAAATGTTTCATCACTAACTAAAATTAAATCAGCCTTCTTCACCATACTTCTTATAACAATTTTTCGAAGTTTATTAACTCTTGTATATTCATGAAGAGATAAGATAATCCTTTTATTTAGCCGATGAGCCTTAATGCATAATATGCGAAATAAAACAATTATTAGAGGATTCCATTCTACAAAAGGATACTCAATTAGTACAGTATCATACTGTTTAATAGATCTTGATACCAAATAAAACTCCTTAGACATCTCAAATGAAAAAAACTTTTTTAGAATAGAAGCATTTCCGAAACATTTAGCTGTAAATACATTTATATCAATGTTATCAGAAAAATTAGAAGCAATAACTTTTGAATATGCCCCAACTCCATCATAAGCTTCTCCATAGTTATTTACAACAATAGCGATTTTTATCTTATTATTTTTCATATCTTAGCTATCACCAATTATGATACTTGCATTTAAGAGTTATTATATCTATAAAATACTCCCAATTATCATTTAAACAGAATTCCGGAATTATCTTCTTTATAATATTTTAGACTTTTATGAAACTCTTCAAGTTTATTAAAAACATACGCTTGGAACTCTCTAGAAAATCTTTCTTCTGAAAAAATCATACTATGCTTTCTTATTTGTTTTTTACTATATTCCACTCCTTCCTTTTCAAATCTTTCAATACATTCAACTAAACTTTCAACCGACTGCTCAGAAAAAAACATTCCTGTTTTCCCATCTAATACGGTCTCTAGAGCCCCTCCCTTCCCATAAGCAAGTACAGGAAGCCCTGCACTTTGTGCTTCAACAGGAGTAATACCAAAATCTTCATCTCCAGGAAATAGAAAAGCCTTTGCGTTTAAATAAATTTGTTCTAATTCATCGTCAGAACAAAAACCTTTGAATTCTATTGTATTTCCTGCTATCTTCTTGAGTTTCTTTTCTTCGCCACCTTTTCCAACAATAACAAGTTTCTTTCCTAATCTATTACAAGCCTCTATTGCTAGATCTATTCTTTTATAATAAACAAATCTTGAAACGATAAGATAATAATCACCTTCATTATCCATTACATCAAATTTATTTATTGGACAGCCAGGATATATAACATCAGCCTCTCTCTTGTAAAATTTACGTATACGATTTGCGATGTTATAAGAATTAGCAACAAAATAATCTACTCTTTGAGCAGAAACATAATCTATTATTCTTAGTTTAGACACAGAATGTTTAAATACTAATCGTTTTAAGAAGCCAGCCCCTCTCATATATTCATGGTACAAATCCCACACATATCTGATAGGAGAATGGCAATAACATATATGTAAAGCGTCTGGTCTAGTTATTATACATTTATCAAAACTATGATTACTACTAATAATCAAATCAAACTCGGTAAGATCTAAAGCTTCCCATGCTTTGGGCATAAAGGTTAAAAGATTTTTATATATTTTTGTAGCAAAAGGTATCTTTTGTACTTTTGTTGTTCTAATATCTAAATCCTTCACCCATGAAGGCCCATTTTTCTTATCATATACAAGCGTATAAATTGGCGCATCAGGAAAAATTTTGTGAATATCATAAACGACCTTTTCCGATCCACCAATAGATACCATCCACTCTTGAACTATTGCAATTTTCATTTAAATAGCTCCTTCACGAGAAAATACAATTAATATAGTTTTTAGAATTATCTTTAAATCAAGTAAAATCGAAGCATGGTCAACATAATACAATTCAAGCTTTACTCTTTCATCGTAATCTATATTGCTTCTTCCATTACATGCCCACCAACCTGTAAGGCCTGGAGTGACAGATAAAACTTTTTCTGCCTCCCCCAATGCGAATTTTTCTAATTCTTCTTTTGTAACAGGTCTTGGACCTACAAAACTTAATTGACCAATCAAAATATTATAAAGTTGCGGTAGTTCATCTAAACTTGTCTTTCTTAAAAACTTTCCAACTTTTGTTACTCTTGGATCATCCTTTAACTTAAAATTTTCCTGCCATTCTTTCTGCTGATCACTGCTGAAATTTTTTATCATGCCTTCAGCATCATCACACATGGTTCTGAACTTAAAAAGAGGAAGTGGCTTTCCTCCTTTTCCTACCCTATTATGTATGAAAAATACAGGCCCCTTAGAATCCAATTTAATAATAATGGCTATTAAAATAAAAAAAGGAAGCATGACAATTGAAAGAATCAAAGCAAATATAAAATCAAATAAGCGCTTTGCAACATGATAAAACAAGCCAGTCTCTCCCCTCTTAATTTTAATGTTTCTTTATTATAAAGATTACATCAAAATATAACAATATATCTTCTAAGAAGGGAAAGAGGCTGCATAGTCCATGCAAAAGAACTCTACAGCCTCGTCTGACAACAATCATTTATAAAATAATTATCTATCACTCCTGATATGGTTGCCAGTTTAATGTTGAGATATCGTCGCTTCCGTTCCACATTGCATATTGAGGATTCTCTGTCAAATAATCTTTTACAATACGGAAATTTCCTTCTCCTAATTTTTCTAGATATGATTCTACCCGATTCATATAAACTTCATTCGTCTTTGTGCCAACAAAAGTAAGAAATACGCATGGATTATTTACATTTTGTAGTGTAGAAGATGGATAACCGGCATATACAACATCATCAAAATAGAATGAAAATAGTTCAGCAGGAATTGCTGCATCGAGTACTTTCACTCCAAGTTCTTCCAAAGTTTCATTCCTATTTTCTGGATTATTATTTACATGTCCGGGATGTCCTTTGTAGTAGCAATCATATTGCTCTTCAAAAAAAGCTTTTGTAGCAATAAGATATTCTCTTAAATTACTTTCACTATCAGTTGAAGTTCCTAAGAATATTAAAATTGGCTTATCTGTATTTTCGATAAGGGATGTGTCAATAGAATATAACTTCTTAAATGTCTCCTTTTCGCTATCAGATAAATCATTAAAAAGATTATTCATGTCCAAACCAATAACTCTCTCATTTTGTGCAATATAATTTGTATAAACGTCTGAAGAACCGAAATTATTTTCACTTTTAATTCGCACAATCCAATATGCATCAATATCTGTCTCATCATTGACTAAAACTGAAAGATATCCTCTTGCGTTCATAAAGTCAGAACCTAACAAATCCCGATACGAATCATCATTTTTGTTGTACAAATCTTTTATTGTATCCCAATTTGCCTTAAGCTCATTATATTTAGAAAGAGAGTTATCAGTTCCGCTTCCATCGCCATATATAGATCTAAAGGCAGAATATGTTCCACTGCCATCAGAGAAGAAAACAAACTTTAATTGATCTAAAGGTATATGCAAATCTAAGAGATCATACATCTGCCCCTGCCAGTAATCATTTCCATAAAAATTAAATTTCGAGGAAGGATTCAACTTATATAGATAATCTATATATTCCCAGAAAGTGTTATCAAAACTTCCTGCATCTCCGCCTGTTCCATTTTGTATTTCATCGTCAGACAAGAAAGGACATGCCATCATATTTGAAGGAAGTTCATCCCAATTATAAGCATCTTGTCTTTCAAGCATTATGATAGTCGGAATTGACGAATCAAAATAAGGCATATTATAATCTTCATCCAGATCTAACAAAGTAAAATATAGCGCAGGAACAGTTGCAATCATTGGAGCAACATTATAAGAATCCGAAGTACTTATAACTTCTTCGCCTCTAGTATCTACTAAAGAGGAATTATTATAATAAGAAATGTCTAGAATATGCTTACCAAAGAATTTAAGATCATGTTCAATATTAGTTACACCTTCACCAACAGAATATTCAGATGACCAATTTCGAACAGTATTTCCATCTAAATCAACAAGATAATCTTCTACAACTACCCTATTTACCCCTGTTTCAACCAAAATAGGAACCAATAGTTCTTTTATTGTTTGAGAATCTTCTATTGGAAAGTGATGGGGGGGGGTAGAATCAGGATTACATCCAACTATTGCAACAAGCAATATAGCAATAATTGCTATAACAACAGAACCTTTTATTTTAGTTTTCATGAAAACCTCCTAACCAAATCCTTCTTGTCTTATGATATCATGATAAAAGCATTGCCTACTACATATATTTCTTGCAACCATTTCTGAGACTCTTTCTTAAAATTAAATGAGTACATTTGAAATGTGTAATGAAGTTTCGTTCATGCTTTTTAATAAATAAAACTTCATTTTTAATTTTTGTTTATTATAATTATATGCATTATATTATGGTTTGCAATTAATGATATAATCCAGAAGAAAGAAAAAAGAACATCAATAGGTAATACAAATAGGTTTACAACATATGTTTTTATAGTCCTAAAGATTTTGTATTAAATGAATAGCAAATACACCCACTATGTAATATAAACCAATACAACAGAATACATCAAAAATAAGGCAAAAAGGTTTATGACGCATTTATAAATGCGTATATTGAGATAGCAAGATATATCAATAACCATTTGAGAATTTGTGACATCGTCTGGTATATTGATAAATAAAATGAATGAATCATATCTGATTATTGCAGTCAGGGGACAAGAGAAATATAGATTTAAGCGATAGCCGATATTTTCCTTCAATAATAAATTCTGCGAAACTCTTTCTGGTTGTTAAGGAACCATTCATAATCACGATCCCTTCTATCTGATTCCATATGCACTACTCCTTCATTTTTAGAATAATATTGAACCTTAGTATTTTCAATCAGCTCTCAATAATACTTAAAGCAATTGCTAGCATAGTGATTAGGCGATCAGTTTTCCATTTGAAAAGCATGAGACGTTATAGGCTTTATAGATGACTCTAATTCACCTGAAGAAGATTTAATCCCTATTCAATCTTCTTATTGAAATATGATCTATTCATACATATCTTTTAGTGATATAAGCCTGATATTATCTGCAGATAATTTACTCAGATCTTCGGAAAAACCATTCTTAGAGAACATCCAATAATGCCTGATTCTAATCAAATTCATTGCATCTCCGTATTCTTTCATCAGTTCAAGTTCATCAACATCCATCATTCTATTGCGATATTTACATGAACAGATTATACCTTCTTCCGGATTTTCTAGAGATAATGCAACAAAATCTATTTCAGCTTCCTTTTTTGTCTTCGGATTTCCACCCCACCATCTTCCAGACTGTCCGATAAGAAAAGGGAGACTAGCATACTTCAATATGTAATCTTTCGCCATTTTCTCAAAAATACTTCCCATAAATTCATTAGTATTAGGAGAAACTATTTTATCATACAGAGCATCTCCTCTACCCGATGAAATCACAGAAGCGTACTTATATACGAATTTAAACCAGAAAAGAAGAAATGAATCGTCTATGAGGTAAAATGTCTTCTTTCTAGAACCTTGTCCGACAGGACTCTCTTTTCTGACAAATCCTAGTTCCATAAGAGACTTAAGGTAAATACTGCATAAACTTGATTCTATACCAATGGAATCGGCAATCCCCGAAAGTCGTGTCTTTCCATCTGAAATCGCCCTGAGAATGGAATCATAAAAAAATGAATCCTTTAACTCTTCTCTTAAAAGAAATGAAGGCTCAGCAAACAAAATACCGTTTGTACTAAATACAGATTCTATTACAGAATCCCTGATTGAATTGTTAGAAAGAAAACATTCCATGTAATATGGTATTCCGCCAGAGATGCCGTATATCAAAGCTTTTTCTTCCAAGCTACGCTTTGGAAACCATTCGGCAGTTTCTCTATAATCAAAGGGTTCAAGCTTTATTTGGCCTGTCCTTCTGCCATAGATAGGACTTTTCTCCGATAGTACTCCGTCTTCCATAAAGCTCATAGAAGAACCGCTTAAAATAACGAACAATCCAGACTCTTTCGCTTCATAATCTAAAAAATGTTGCAGTACGGAAAGGGCCGATTGAATAGATATAGCAAGATATGGCAGTTCATCGATACAGAATACAAGATGTTTTCCTTTTGCAAGTCTGCTTACAGCAACCAATGCAGATCGGAAATCAGATAAAGATAACGATATGTCTTCATCTAGCCCATATTGGTATTCGGATATGACCCTGGAAAGTTCTCGAAGGTTATCGGACTCACTACCTTTAACCGCACTAAAAAGAATCGCAGGCTTATCTTTACAGAACTCATTTATCAAAGCAGTTTTCCCAACACGACGCCTTCCATATAGAATAATGCAACCATAAGATCGTTCATTATACTGATTATTGAGAGTTTCAAGTTCTTTTCTACGGCCAATAAACATATCATTCTCCTTATACGATAATTAATTATAGTATAATTTATATTAATTATATAGTGTTTTGTAAAAAAGAAAGTTTTATCCAGCAGAGATGGCATTCTACATAATCTATTACTGAATGATTGAATCATTTTTTAATGTTGTTTTCATTTGTAAATCTTACCTGAACAATTGCAACATATTTTATCAAGAAAAAAACATGCATATTAGTTGTGGTATAATGTAATGGGGAGAAAATATTTTATATGACATATTTCACTTCAGATCTTCATTTAGGTCACGAAAACATTATCAGGTTCTGTAACCGTCCTTTTTCGTCTCTTAATGAAATGAACAGAACTTTAATCGATAATTGGAACAGCAGGGTTACTGATAGAGATGATGTATATATCCTTGGCGATATGTTCTATAAAGCTACAGATGATATTGAAGATATATTGCATCGTTTAAAAGGAAAAAAACACTTAATTATTGGCAACCATGATTATACATGGATGAAAAAGATTGAATTGTCCCAATATTTCATTGATGTGAATAATTTATTCGTATTGAAAGAAGCAGGAAGGACAATGACACTATGCCACTACCCTCTTCTCTCGTGGCCTCATATGGAACACGGAGGTTGGTGTATTTATGGACATATCCACAATAGTATTCCAGATAAAATAGCACGGGATTATATATGCCAGAATCAAAGGCTGTTAAATGCTGGTGTAGAGATTAACGGTTATTATCCTGTCACATTTGAAGAGCTTATTAATAACAATGAATTATTTAAGGATGAACATAGAAGAGTCTAAGGCTATCAAAGTATTTTATGCCCTCTTGATTTATTTTGACTAAAAGACATACACACTCATTCATGTTCTCTAATAAAAGTTTCCTCTAAAATGTGGATATTAATGTAGGCTAAAATCTTATTTGTATGGTGTTATCAAGCTTTATGTGGCTTAATAGACAAAGATATTCTCTACCTTATTATGTATGCCATTTTCTTTTTTGGTTTTGCATTCTCACCTATCTCGATTGCATAATGCATTACTCTGTATTTACTGACACCTAAAGATAAAGATTCTGATATTGCGTTTCGAAAAATATTTTCAGACCTCAAACGATCTCTCGAGTTCTCTTCTGCACCTTCAAAGTCCCATGCGTTTTTCACTGTGCTCATGATATTTCGTACTCCTTTATTTAATAGGTACAATAAAACATGAGGGATAAGGATTATTCTGAAGTGTTTCCTAATTACAATACTCTTACTGATACGTATTGATTCCATTAATGGGACTATCAGCAACAAGCTATGCATGTCAGGAGTCAATAAAGAATAGAATCTTCTTGTTGATTTTAGGGTAAATCATTTTTGAATACGAATGAAAAACTGTTGGAATCATAGCTCAAGAAGTGGGGTTAGGTTGCTGTAATAGGCATAGCATCATTTTTGCATCTAATAGATGTTTCAAAACATAAAAACAAGAAAATCAGAGCAAAATAATAATATTTTTCACTTTTTTTTTCAAAAGAAGCTAACAGTTTTGCTTCTTTTTGCCCTTTAATTAATGTGGAAAATAATTTTTATAAAAACACCAGGGTATTCGTCATTCCTGAGTATCAAGAGAATGTTACCTCTGTTGATACAAGTGAAATAAAAGACAAAGACGTAACGGTTAAAAGGGCGAAGGCCTTTTTAAAGCAAATTGAGAACGAGATTCCTCTAAACAGGAACTCGTTCCGCTACATGGCTGAAAGCAGCGAGGGCTTTAGGAGGATGCTCTGCTGCTATTACCTTCCGCCTGAATATCAGAATCTTGATCCAAGCATGATCAAGACGGAGTTTCCATCTTTTGGAAGAGGAGATGAGAAAAACGTAAGATACGATCTTTTAATGAACAGCAAAGATGAGGACGTCTTCGTAGAAGTTGAAGCGCAGTACACGAAAGAGTCGTCGAAAAGGAGTATTAAGAGGGCGATGTTCTATTTGAGCCGTCTTATAACTGCAAGTTTGAAAGACGGAGAAAAATACGAGGATCTTCCTAATTGCATTGTCATTTATCTTTCCAATCGTGATATTATGGAAGAAGGAAAGCCTTTCTATACTTTCAGAATGAGGGAAGATGAATCAAAAGAGGTTCTTAGTGATTGCGAAGAGATATTAGTATTTGTAAATCTCCCATACAGAGGGGATGACGATTATGGAAGGGTCGCGCACGATTTCAACGTAAAAGACGTGGAAGAGATGAATGACGGCGCTATAAAAGAGAGTATGGAAAAAGTAAAAGGAAAAGATGAGGAGAGTAATATGAGAGAAGCAGAAGATTTTATTACATCGATACAAAAAGAAGAATATGCAAAAGGCGTTGAATATGGTCAGAAAACTGGATATTCAAAAGGAATCAAAACAGGAGCTTCTAAAGAGAAAAATACAACCATAGAGCGCATGCTTAAGTTAGGAGAATTCAGTATCAATCAGATCGCAAGAGCTACATCTGCCTCCATAGATGACGTAAATAAAGTTGCTGCAAAACTTGGTTTATAATTCTTACGATTACATGTAGGCCATGCAGAGAGGAACTGTATGGCCTATCATACAAGAGTGCAGCGGACACCATGTTTTAAGACGTGAAGAAATCGATCTTTGATTGTTCTCAACATAAGTCACCGATTCTGTTTTTTATGATGAGTTATTATTACAAAAGATCAAAAGCCTTCCTGACTCAGAGAATCTTTTGAATACAGTAAAGATCTAGATTTGATTAAGACGTTAATTGGAAAAAGTAAATACGGGATTTACAATTCGTATTCTAAATATGATTTCATTTATAGACTTTCATTTTAATTACGATCAATAATAATGTTTCAGGCACTGCTAGCATAGTGGTTAGGCGGTCAGCTTCCAGTCGTAAAACACTGGAGCCTGTATAGGCTTCATAGATTCTTAATCTATAAGGAGCCTAAATTGAATTTAGATTTGATTCTTAGCATTATGGAACTGGCCATTAAGGTTATTTCTCTTGCAACTGCAATCTTCTTGTTCATGAATAACCGCCACGGCTCTGGTAAGCATTAAGTGGCGGATACTTCACAACATGTGTCCATCTTGAAATAGCGGACTCAGAAACTAACTGCCTTTCTAGCAGTGCTCTTTACATCTTTATAATAGGTAATTCGCTGATTACAGTCAATAAAATGAGTACAATTCAATGAAACTGTAGACTAATTCAGCAGATGATTTCTCACTGGTCTTCCATGAACTGTCACTACTTAAGAGAAATTAGGACTGCCAATATTCCAGTGTATCCATATCCATCAAAGTAAGAGGACCATTATGACCAGATCCTGTATCAAGTGCAACCAAATGGTATTTCTCTGATATAAATGGTTTTCCATCGAGTGTTGGAGTGTGTCCAACGAATATCATTTTATCAGTATCAAATGGTTCTATTTTGAAAAACATCTCATCTTTTACTTCTGGATATTCTTCAGAATATGCAGATAGCATGTAATCCCTATCCCATGCTGGCTGATCTTCCTTAGAAAGGAAACTACACCTTTGGCGTTTCCTTTCCTGATAGTTAAGCAGATCTTTCATCGTACTTCTATATGGGATACCGCCATGCATGATGATATACCTCTCTTCAACGCGTACAAGGGGAATACTATTAAGCCAATCTGCAATCATTAACTTTTCTGTTGATGTAATCTTATTTCTGTATGTAATATCTTGGACCGTTTTGTTTCCTCCAAGATAGTGAGTCCAATTGGTATCTTTAATTCCCGAATAAAGCCAATTCTGAAGATATATGTCATGATTTCCGATAACGGCTTTTAAATTACTTTGTGACATTAAAAAGCGTATGGTTTTTACAGCATCCTTACCCCGATCGCAGAAATCGCCTACAGAATATAGAACATCCTTATCCGGATTGTAATGCGCCTTAGATAATACATCCATCAACTTATTGTAATTGCTATGGATATCCCCAACGATTAGATTTCTGCCCATACGAATATCATATATCAAAAAGATAATTTCACATCAGAAAAAGATTATTCAATTTTTCAAGCAGCAGATAGGGACTTCTAAAACTCCATCATTTCTCTTTATTGCATAGCGTCCTGTTCCTGTAAGAACCATCAGAAACGAAGGCTTCTTCATTTTATCTGTATCAATTTTTGAAGCAAGAGTCTGTAAATTCTTAACACCTTCATTTATAAGGGTTTCCCCGCCAAGCTTCACTTCAACAAGCCCATAGGAACCATCTCTAAGATGCACTACAGCATCACATTCGAGCCCAGATTTATCCCTATAATGAGAAACAGCCCCATCCAAAGAATCGGCATATACTCGGAGGTCTCTTATACACATTGTTTCAAACATCAACCCAAGAGTATTTAAATCAGCAACAAGAGCATCTGGCCCAACACCAAGGGAAGCCGTTGCAATAGAAGGATCTACGAAATACCTTGTATCGCTCGTACGTATCGCTGTTTTTGAACGCAAATTGGGATTCCATGCAGGCATATCTTCAATAACAAATAGTTTCTTCAACGCTTCTATATATGAAAATACAGTGCGTTCATCTAGATTTGGACTATCATTTGCTTTCATATCTTCGCGTATTGTTGTTAAAGGAGACTGTGCGCCCTGAATACGTGCATAAGATCGCATTAAAAGCTTTGTTCTTTCACTACTCCTTTCAACATTATCAACACGATGAATATCAACATTGACTATTGCATCATAATAATCAAAGGCTCTTCGAAGAGAAACATCTCGACTTTGCAATGTAGCACGAGGCCAGCCTCCCCTACATATATAATACGCAATGTCATAAATGTTCTTTTCACTTATTCCTGAAACATCTAAATTACCGTTAAAAAGATCTTTTAAACTAACAGAGCCATTAGAATCTCCAGATTCCCATAAACTCATTGGCCTCATTGTAATCTGGGCAATACGGCCAGTACCTGAATGTTTGGTCAATTTGTTATTATTACTATCTCTATCTGCAGGCACAGAAGAGCCTGTAAGAATGAACTGGCCGTCAAGTTTCCTACGATCTACAGTAAAACGAACAGCATCCCAAAGTTTTGGCGCTATCTGCCATTCATCTATAAGACGAGGAACATCTCCTTCCAAAAGTTGAGACGGATTGATTTCTGATGTTCGTATGTTAAGATCGACATTTTCAGGTTCATCAATATAAATAACACTTTTGGCCTGTTGTTCCGCTGTTGTTGTCTTTCCACACCATTTAGGTCCTTTTATAAGGACTGCCCCCATTCCTTCAAGCTCTCTAGAAAGTAGCTCGTCTGCAATTCTTGGCCTATACACTGTTTTCTGATCTAATGACATATATAACTCTTTTTATATTATATAGTAATATTAAATCATTAGTCAAATTGGCGTTTTTTCATTAGTCAAGTTGGCATTTTTTTGTTAGTCATTTTGGCTTTTAATGTACTTGTCAACTTGCAATCAATAATTATTGCAATTCATATCGATACTTTAAATAGAATTATCATGCAGATTTATATACTGTTTACTTTTTATTTATCTTTCTTTTCCAAAGAATGGTAAAATAAGGTATGAGTTTAGATGTAATGCTGTTTTTTCAAAGTATAAAGAATCCGTTTCTGGATATAATTGCCAATATTGCATCGTTTTTCGCAGAAGAAACTGTCTTGATATTCGCCCTAGTTTTAATCTATTGGTGCATAGATAAGAGAAAAGGTTTTGCAATATTTCTTTCTTTAATGATCTCACTCAATCTTATGCAGGGACTTAAGGCCATATTCAAAGTAGAGCGTCCGTATTTGGCATATGGCGATCTAATTGAAGCAGAAAGGACTAGCACAGCTACAGGGTACTCGTTTCCATCAGGGCACAGTACAGGAGCATCATCTTTTTATTCAAGCCTCTTGCTCCTTTTTAAAAACAAGGCAATACGCATACTCGCCATTCTCATTATAATCCTTGTACCGCTATCACGTCTTTATTTAGGCGTCCACTGGCCGCTTGATGTAATGTTCGGAACGATATTAGGACTAGGAATTACGCTCTTCTTCGAGCCTTATTTCATCCGTCTTTACGATGAGAAAAAGAAACTATATAAAGCAGCAATTCCAATCGGCATTGCACTATCAATAATTTCTCTGGCAATGTCTGTTCTTCTTGAACTCGATCTAGTAGACGCAGTTGCTTACTCAGACTTCATGAAAACGCTTTCCGTATTCTCTACTGCGCTCCTTTGCGGAGTAATAGAGATAAACACCACCGACTTTGTGGAGGCAAAGACTATGAAAGACAAAGTAATCACATGTATCTTTGGTCTTGCATTCATAGGCCTTATACAGGCTACGAAGCTTATAGTCCCCGACTCTATTTATTATATCTGGTCATATGTCCGCTATTCTTTAATAGGTGCAAGCGCGACATATTTCGTACCTCTTATTCTTATAAAAATGAACGTTTTAAAGAAGAGAAGCTATTATACAGGCATGTTCAGGGATGTCATTTAGAACAGCATGCCTTCAAGCGTTATATGCCTTGGGTATGCGCTTTTGCTCCCTTTATAGACTTCGTTTAAATATGACTTGAGAGCATACTCGCTCTCAAGTTTGCCTTTCAAAAGTTCATAAAAAAGAACACCGCAGATAAATGAGTCGTCCTTTGCATCGTGAGCCCTATAGATCCAGTCATTCTGCTTTGCAATATATGTCAAATTATGACGGTCAAGCTCAGGCATAAGCCTTCTAGAAAGGGAGAGCGTGCAATAATAATCGCTGTCTATTCCATATAGGCCGGAACTTTCCGCACTGTCTTTTAACACGCGGATATCGAAAGGCGCATTATGGGCAATAAGAGGCCTATTAGAAATGAAAGATAGAATTTCATCCCATATGTCCTTTAGTTTAGGCGCACTTAATATGTCCTCTGCGCTAAGCCCGTGTACGGCAGTACATGCTGGATCGAAGTATGGAACTAAGGGGCAGATCAAAGAATAATAAGAATCTTTTAGACATCCGTTTTCATCAAAAAGATTAAGTCCAATTGCGCATGCGCTGTCAGAGCTTTTGTTCGCAGTTTCAAAATCTATTGCAACATACTGCATGCTATCTGTTCTTCTCTATCATGATTTTCAATATTGTCTTATCAGTTTCTTCCATTCCCTCATGGCTTATCGTAGATAAGTTCTTAATGGATTCAAAACTGTTTGAGCCGACAATACCGGACTCATTGCTTGCACTCTTTCCTTTCATGCTCAAATGCACTGCAACAGATGCGGCAATTAAAGAAGAATATATCTTAAGCGCACATGTCTTTTTTGCTCCATCGCATATGATGCCGGTTAGATTTGCTATCATATTGTTGATTGTTGCGTCCATTTCTTCCAAGCTTCCGCCAAGAAGATAGCACCAGCTCACAGCTGTTGCAATGGAGGCGGTAAACGCGCCGCAAAGTGCAGAAAGACGCGCCTTTTTATTCGTTAATATCAAAGCTACAAGCTCGCTTATGGATAACGCGCTTATTAATTTCTCATGTCCGACATTTAAATATGCGGCAAGAACGGCAACTGGAACGGTAACCGTTATTCCTTGGTTTCCAGATCCAGAGTTTATCATGACGGGACGACAAGATCCGGACATACGCGCATCGGAACCAGAGGCTGCAAGGGCTGCGGCCTTTCTCATGGCATCATCCGTACTCTTTATTCCGTCTATCATGTTAAACATCGTTTTCCCTACAGACAAGCCCCAGTCCTCTTCAAGGCCTGCATAAGATATCTCAAGATTAGTACTATATGCCCTATCCAAGAGATCCTTGATGTCATCAGTTAAGTTCTCAGAGTATTCTATTACGTCTTTAAGCGTTAATTCATCTAGAAGATCGCTATTAAGAGAACTTTCGCACTCAGAGAAGAAAGAGACATTCGCATCTACCTCTTTTCCGTCTTTTATGATGCGGGAAAACCTGTCGTGTTCATTTTCAATAGTGCAAAGCGCACTATGATCTTCAGTTTTTGCACTTACTTCTATGAAAAGAGAGGGACATCCAGACTCTATTTCAACTTCAATATCAATCCCTTTCGCCTCTGCCCTTTTCTCATCGTCAAGTCCTTCAAGTACCGAGAGTCCGCGTGAACTGTTTCCAACTGCAAGGCCAAGAGCTACGGCAGCGCTGATTCCCGTAAGATTGCTATTGGGAATTGAAACGCCCATCGCATTTTTCATCATATCGCGGCTTACTTTTACCTTCGCCCTCTTTGGCGTCTCTCCCAGCTCGTCTTTAACCCTAGCTCCAGTAAGAGCTGCACACGCAGGCTCCGTACAGCCTAGTGCAAGCGTCAATTCGCTTTTTAACAGCGCATCTATTTCCTTTCTTCTTTCCATACATCAATCTCTAAAAATATAATTAAATACAAGCTATCAAATATGCATTAGCAAGCCCTAAATATCCTGTTCCTGCAACTGCAATAATTCTTTTACTCATAGCGACAGTATAACAGAAAAAAAGATTTCTAGTTAACAACGCTTTTCCTTTTAGATATTATTATGCCGAGGATATATATGAAACTAAGCGAGCTAAAAATAAATGAAAGCGCAAGAATAACAAGCGTAAAAGGCGTAAGAGAGACGAGAAGGCATCTTCTTGACATGGGCCTGACCCCTGGGGCTGTTCTCACTCTGATTAAAAAAGCACCTCTTGGCGATCCTCTTGAGTTCTACATCAGAGGATACGAACTTACCCTTAGGAAAGAGGATGCAGATCTGATCGATATTGAGATGGCGAAAGCGGAAGTCGTAAAAAGAAGTGCGCAAAAACCGCAGATAGACCATCCTCATCTTGGAGAGAGAGGAGAGCATAAGGCAAATGAGAAACCAAAGATTTCAGAAAACATCCCAATTACTTTCGCCCTTGCCGGAAATCAGAACAGCGGGAAAACGACTCTTTTCAACAAGCTCACAGGATCAAACCAGAGGGTCGGAAACTTTCCCGGCGTTACGGTAGATAAAAAAGAAGGACAGATAAAAGGAGAGAATGCAAGCCTTGTCGATCTTCCTGGAATATATTCCCTGTCCCCTTTTACAAACGAAGAGATAGTAACTAGAGATTTTCTTTTAAAAGGAAATGCGGACGGCATCATTAACATAGTGGATGCGACCAACATAGAGCGCAACCTATACCTTTCCATGCAACTTATAGAACTGAAAGTTCCTATGGTAATCGCACTGAATATGATGGATGAAGTAAGAGAGAACGGCGGCTCAATAGACGTAAACAGGCTTGAAGAGGCGCTTGGCGTGCCTGTCATTCCAATTTCCGCATCAAAAGGAGAAGGACTTGACGAATTATTAAGCCATGCGGTGCACGTTGCAAGATTCAAAGAAAGCCCTGAAACAATCGATTTCTGTAAAAAAGACGGAGATGTAAAAGAGAGCGCCATGCACCGCACAATCCACTCTATAATGCACCTGATAGAGGATCATGCGGCTTCTTCAAATATTCCGCTGCGATTTGCAGCGACAAAACTCGTCGAGGATGACGATCTTATAAAAGCACAACTAAATCTGGATGAAAATGAAAAGGAAACCCTTGAGCACATTTTAAAACAGCTTGAAACAGAAGCAGGAGAAGACAGGGAAGCCCTTCTTGCCGATATCCGATTCAGCTTCATAGAAAGCGTATGCTCGTCCGTAGTAATTAAAAGCGGAGAGAGCAAGGCAAGGGAGAGATCGATAAAGGCAGATAAGATACTGACAGGAAAATACACTGCGCTTCCTGCTTTTATCGTAATAATGGCCTTGATATTCTACATAACCTTCGGCCCTTTTGGAACGATGCTATCAGATGCGCTCTCTGCAGTGATAGACAAAATAACTCTTGCTGCGGATTCAGCCCTTAGTGCATTTGGGCTTAATAGCGTTGTTAAATCGCTGATAGTAGACGGAATATTCGTTGGAGTCGGAAGCGTTCTGTCGTTCCTTCCTATTATCGTAGTGCTGTTCTTCTTCCTCTCCATATTGGAAGACACGGGCTATATGGCGCGTATTTCATTCGTAATGGATAAGGCGCTTAGAAAGATAGGACTTTCAGGAAGAAGCTTCGTGCCGCTTTTAATAGGTTTTGGATGTTCTGTTCCAGCGATCATGGCAACGAGAACGCTTTCATCCGAAAGAGACAGGAAGATGACGATCCTTTTAACGCCTTTTGCATCGTGTTCTGCAAAGCTTCCGATTTACGCGCTGTTTACGGCAGCGTTCTTTGCAAACCACAGAGGTCTTGTCATGGTCTCTCTTTATCTGATTGGAATCATAGTCGGCCTAGTATTTTCACTCATACTGAATAAGACGGGATTTAAGGGAAGTCCAGTTCCATTCGTGCTCGAACTTCCAAACTACAGATTCCCGACTGCTAAGAACGTGCTCCTTTTGATATGGCAGAAGACCAAGGACTTCATTACAAAAGCTTTTACAATCATCTTCTTTGCTTCCATTGTCATATGGTTCTTGCAAAGTTTCGATCTCAGGCTTAACGTCGTAAGCGATAGCAGCATGAGCATTCTTGCCCTCCTCGGATCTTTTATAAGCCCGATTTTCGCACCGCTCGGGCTGAACGACTGGAGGATATCAACAGCACTCGTAACCGGTTTTACGGCCAAAGAAAACGTAATAAGCACAATGCTCGTGCTATTTGGCTCCGCAGATGCTCTTAGATCTGTATTTTCTCCTCTCAGCGCATTCACATTCTTAATATTCACATTGCTCTACACCCCATGCGTTGCGGCAATTGCAACTGTAAAAAAAGAACTTGGAAGGCGCTATGCGGTAACGGTTATCTTAGCACAATGCCTGATCGCATATTTTGTAGCTCTAATTTTTAGATTAGTAGGATTGTTAGTTTTATGAATGAATTTGATAAAATCGCAGTCTTAATAGACGCGGACAACACACAGCTTAATAAGATGGCGGATGTCTTTACAGAGGTATCCGCATATGGCCGTATCGTAGTAAAAAAGGCATACGGGAACTTTAAGAAACAGAATTTAAACAAGTGGGAAACACTTATAAAAGATCTTGCGATAAAGGCAGAACAGCAATTCGATTATGTAGCAGGAAAAAACACTACAGATATTGCAATGGTAATCGATGCGATGGATATGCTTCATAAGAACATGTACGACGCATTCGTTCTCGTATCCTCGGACAGCGATTTCACTCCCCTTGCCCTAAGGCTAAAAGAATCTGGCGTATTCGTGTTCGGTGTAGGAGAAGAGAAGACGCCGTCTGCATTCCCTGCAGCCTGCGACCGCTTCATCTACCTTGAATACCTTGGAAAGGATGCGAAAAAAGAGGAAAAACGCAAGAGGAAGGTAAAGGAGAAAGAGATTGTAAAAGAGGAAGACAGCGCGATTGAGGAGCTTCATAGCCTTTTAAGGATCGCATACGAAAAATATCAGGACGATGATGATTATGTAACAGTCTCAAGCGCGGGAAACTACATTAAAAGGGTTCGCCCTGAATTCAACGCATACCAGTACGGCTATTCAAAACTATCAGACTTCTTAAAAGACTATCCTGAAAAATATCAGGTTAAGAAGGATGGAAAAGGATCTAACGTGCTCTATTACAAGTGCCTAGACCGCTAAGACTTAATCCCTTTTAAAAGAAGAGTTATCTCATCTTCGCTTCTCCATTTGCACGATAGCGCAATTGGAGAAGTACGGGAAAGGTCTTCCATGAATCCGTCGAATGAGACTTTGAAGTATCTTGGCATTTCAAGCTTGTATCTGAAGATCAAATCCTTTGGAGAAAGGTTCAGCATTGCGCTTTTTATATGGGCATACGAGCATCCCCTCTTTTTAAGCTTGTCATCAAGATCGAAATCAAGCGCCCTATACTCTTCGCTTCTGTACATATAGTCCAGACTCGATGGGCTGAATACTACGAAATCGGATCTCTCGCCATCGCTTAAATCGTAAATTTTGACAATCGAATCTCTTAAATCCTTAAGCGTCATAAGAGATGGAAAGAGCAGGCTCACCTCCCTTTTCCTATCATCTTCTATTTTTATTATTAGGGTTCTGTCTTTCTGTTTTAAACTGTTAAGATCTAAAAATGTCTTCAGCGCGGTTGAATCTCCTTTTTTCCTGCCGCCTAAGATATGGCTTACATATGTAAGGCTCTTATCATCGTCAGAGATGTACTCATCGTATTCGGCAATCCTCTCTCTTACTTTTGCTAAAGCGCTTTTGGATTCGGCCTTGAAGATCTCAACGGGTTCTGCTTCTAGACTACACTCGACATTCTCCGCTCTCAGGTATTCAGAAAGACATTTTGAAAATATCTTATCTATCTTTTTGTAATTGCTTTTTTCAGGCCTGTTATATAAGAGAGTAAAGGAGCTTGCTTCATTGTAAAAGACAAGGATCTTCTTTCTTTTAAGAGTAATGACATCGGCGATGAAGTCTAGTGCCCCCTCTTCCTTCTTAGCGCGCAAAGCCTTCTCTTCCCTTTTCTCTTCAATTTCTTTCGATATGTATAGTCTCATAGTATCATGCGAACTGACTTTGATAGAGATCATAGTAGAATCCCTTCTTATCAATCAACTCCTTATGGTTTCCGCTTTCTACAACCTTACCATCTTTTAAGCAGATTATGTAGTCTGAATTCTCAATCGTAGAGAGCCTATGGGCAACAGCGAATGTGGTCTTGCCATTGCTTAAACGGGCAAAAGATTTCTGAATCAATATCTCCGTTCTCGTATCTATATTGCTTGTAGCCTCGTCGAGGATCAAAATCGATGGGATATCAAGCATGACCCTTGCAATCGACAATAGCTGTCTCTCTCCTTGGCTTAAAGCGGATGAAGAGTCGGAAAGAACGGTATCGTAGCCATTTGGAAGACGCTCAATAAAAGAATCGGCATATGAGAGGCGGGCAGCTTCTTTCACCTTCTCAAATGGAAAATCACGTCCCATAAGAATATTTTCTTTCACGCTTCTGTTAAGGACATAAGTATCCTGCAAGACCATCCCTATATTCTTTCTAAGGCTTTTTCTGCTGATAGTCTTCAAATCCTTCCCGTCTAGGCTGATAGTGCCGCCATCTGTGTCGTAGAACCTCATGATAAGGTTTATTATCGTAGTCTTGCCGCTTCCGGTCGGACCAACGATCGCAACGCTGTCCCCGCTTTTAGAAGCGAAGTTAAAACCTTTAATAAGCTCTTCATCCTTATTATAGGAGAAAGAGACGTTATTAAAAGAGAAGTCGCCCCTAGCCTTGCCGATGTCGCTCTCGCCTGACTTATCTTCCTCTCTTTCGTCTAGGAAAGCAAAGATGCGCGAAGCTGATGCAAGGGCGTTTTGGAACTCGGCAATCACTCCGCTTATCTCGTTAAACGGCTTCGTGTATTGGTTTGCATAGCTAAGGGATGCGCTCATCAGTCCTACGCTTATCCTTCCGCTTAGCGCTAAAAGGGCCCCTGCAAGAGCTGTCAAAGCGTATACGATGGAGTTAACGAACCTTGTAGATGGGTTTGTTATGGAAGAATAGAAAGTCGCTTTGAAACTTGATTTCGCATAAGACTCGTTTATTCTTTCGTAGTTATCTTTAATCTTTTCTTCAGCATTATACACCTTTATCTCGGAAAGCATCTTCACGCTCTCATCGGTAATCTCTGTAAGTCTGCTTCTGTCCTCTGCTGCTACCCTGTAAAGTTTTTGCGTCTTCTTTGAGATGAACGATGCGACAAAAAGGCTTAAAGGCGTGACAAGAAGAACGACTAGGGCAAGAGTTATGTTCAAGCTGAATAAGAGCACTAAAGTACCCAAGATCGTTATAATTCCGCTAAAAAGCTGCGAGAAGCCGAGAATAAGGCCGTCCGAAACGCTCTCTGTGTCATTTACAATACGAGAAAGCGTATCGCCTGTCTGTCTTCTGTCAAGATAAGAAAAAGGAAGAGTGCTTATCTTATTAAAGGCATCCTCCCTTAATTTTCTAGATACGGCATAGCTTATCTTGTTGTTTATCCTCGCCATAAAAAATGAAGAGAAGAAAGCGACGGCAATGAATATGGCTATGTAGACTATCTCCAAAAAAAGAGATGGAAAATCGACATTTCCCTCTCCTATGACGCAGTCTATGGCATGGCCTGTGAAAAGAGGAATCAGAAGGCTTGAGAGGCTGTAAAGCAGCGCGAACAGAATGCTTAAAAAGAAAGATAACTTATATTCAAACACTAATGAGAATATCCGATTAAGTTCTTTATTTTTCATAGCTCTCCCCCTTTTCAAACTGCGTGTAATAGATCTCTCTGTATATATCAGAAGACGCTAAAAGCTCTTCGCTTGTGCCCTGAGCCCTTATCTCTCCGTTCTCAAGCACTAAGATCTTATCGGCATTTATTACAGATGATGCCCTCTGAGATATGACGACCATAGTCCTTTTTAACTTTTCAAGCTCTTTTTTAAGCTCGCTTTCCGTCTTATAGTCCAAAGCGGATGAACTGTCATCAAGAATTAGTATCTTAAAATCTTTTAAAACGGATCTCGCAATATTCATCCTCTGCTTTTGCCCGCCCGAGAGGTTCTTTCCAAGGGAAGAGACAGATGAAGCTAGCCCTTTCTTATCTACGAACTCTTTTGCACGCGCAATATTTAGAGCATCATTAATTTCATTTTCAGCAGCACCTTCTTTTACCAGAAGGAGGTTGCTCTCTATGCTTCCCTTAAAAAGACGGGACTTTTGCATCGCATATGAAATAATCTTCGTCAGTTCCTCTTTAGAGTAGCTTTTAATGTCTTTTCCATAAAGCAGAATCTCGCCAGAACTTGCGTCATAAAGCCTTGCAATTAATGATGCGAGCGTACTCTTACCGCTTCCGGTCTGCCCTATTATTCCAAGACTCTCTCCATCTTTTAACTTAAACGAGATGTTCTTTAATGCATATTTTTCATCCCCTCTGTAGCTGAAGCTTACATTATTAAAGACAAGCGCATACTCGCTGTTTTCATCCATCTCAGTTTCGCTTCCGTAGCTCATACTAGATTCAGTTTTAAAGATCTCCTCAATCCTGTTCGCACTGCTTAAGCCCTTGCTGATTGTTATGACAAGATTTGCAAGCTTTATAAGCTCGGCAAGAATCTGGCTCATATAGTTAATAAGAGCGACAAGTTCGCCCTGAGACAGCGTGCCGACATTAACCTCGATAGAACCGAAATACAGCAAGGCAATGATCGATATGTTGATTATCGCACTGGTTACGGGATTGGTAAGAGCAGATATCTTCGATGCCGCTATCTGAAGGTTAAACAGGCTGTCGTTTTTCACTTTGAATCTTTTTTTCTCATCCTCTTCAAGAGAGAACGCCCTTATAACCCTGAGTCCCTCTAAATTCTCTCTTGTAGATGATACTACCTCGTCAAGCTTCGCCTGGCTCCTTTTAAAGAGAGGCATTGACAGCGCCATGAATAAGACGACGAAGAAGGTTAAAAGAGGAATGGCAACTGCAAAAATCAAAGCCCCTTCTCTGTCCACTGTAAAAGCCGCAATTGCAGCTCCAAAGACTACGAACGGACTTCTAAGTGCCAGACGGAGCGTCATATTAAGCGCGTTTTGAACTAAATTCACATCGCTTGTCAGCCTTGTAATTAACGTTGACTCCCCGCTCTTTTCAGCATCCTTTCTGCTGAAAGAAAGTATCTTCGAAAAGAGCGCGCTCTTTACGTCTTTAGAAAAATATGATGCCGCTTTTGCTGAAAAATACTGTGCTGTAATCGAAACGCTTAATCCGACAAATGCGATGAAAATTAAGAGAAGGCACATCCTTAAAATGTAAGATCCGTCCTTATTCGCAATTCCGACATCGATTATATTTGCAATGACTAAAGGTACAAAAAGTTCTAAAAGCGCCTCTAAAAGCTTAAAAAGGGGGGCAAGGACGCACTCCTTCTTATAAGGCTTGAGATATTTAATTAAACTGCTGGACATGTCTTTATTTTGACAACTCTCATGCCTAATGGCAAGGTACTTTTAATACGTTAATATGTCTGACTGTCCCTACAAACAAGTCTGTGAGGTTCTGCATAAAATGATTGTACCCTTCAAAAGGAAACAAAACGATAATTTAGTCGTCCGATCGTTTTCTATTTTTCTTAATATTCAAAGAAAAATGAATTATGCTAAGGAAATGAAAAAGACAGTTTATGCGGCTAATAATGAACAGGCTACTTATTATCTAAAACAGCAACAAAAAAACATATTAGAAATCTCTCTGACGGCACAGTCGCTAGGTATGGTTCTGTTGGCAGAAATAAGATGATATCTAATAAAGCCCGTGAAAAATCATTGAGAAATGGGTTTTCACATCAGGAACATAATACTGCAGCTGCAAATGTAGCTATTCTATATGAATACAGTCATTTGTTGCTTGAAAGACCTGACAGAAAAGGCAACTATGATGTAACAATCAGATATTACGAGACTCATATAGAGTTTTTTCCGTCTGGTAAGCAAGGCTATGCTCAAATAATGATGAAAATGAGCAATATAGAAGGCAATACGCTATATACAATTGAGTTGATCGGAATAAAAAATAAGTCCGACCTCATTGATGAACCACTCTCAGAAGAGGCGATTCGAGCGTCAGACCCTATTATTAAATTAACCATCATAACCATAAAATGTCAATTTATGTTGAACCTTTGAAGAGGAGGGAAAAACATCTCTCCTTCTATTCTACATTCGCCATCTCTTTACAACAAAACATATTGACGCTATTAAAGCCTTATGACATCATCAAGATGATTCAATCTTCCAAGAACAAGGAAATAGAACAGATCTTCGATAGTCTCGCACCAGTCAAAATGCCCCGAGATGTAGCAAGACGGGCAGAGTTGAAGCTTATGGCCTTACACAGGACGGAAAACTATCGGATCTGAAAATTCCACCAAGCAACAGACTTGAAAGCCTTAAGGACAACAGGAAGGAGCAGTACTCGATAAGTGTGAGCGACCAGTATCAAATCTGTTTCGTCTGGAAGGACGATGGAAATGCATATGATGTTGAATTTGTCGATTATCATTAAGGAGAAGAATGAGATGGATACATACAAGAGCGACTTACTCTCCACCACCCTGTCTCACATTACTGTGAGCCTGAGAATGGAGTTTCTTCTCGCTCAAGACCCCTGTTGGAGCCAGTATCAACAAGCTATCCATGCTAGTCCAGCGGTTCATTCTCTCTTGCCTCCGCTATCGTGCTGTCTATCGACATGTGGCATACCAGCCTGTCCTTATAGAATGTGGAGCATATGGAGGCGATTATCTGATTGAAATCAATAAGCCTTATAAGCACGTCAGTCTTCTTTGAGATGACGGCAAGGCTCGCCCCCCTAGAAATCCCTGTTATCGTTCTCAGGCTGCTACCGG
The DNA here is from genome assembly GCA_949289305.1 of uncultured Spirochaetales bacterium. Classification (GTDB taxonomy): domain Bacteria; phylum Spirochaetota; class Spirochaetia; order Sphaerochaetales; family Sphaerochaetaceae; genus Ornithospirochaeta. The sequence continues at coordinate 33,006 of CASENB010000023.1, read as the reverse complement.
AAAGAAGCCTCTCCCTTGCTGCATTCATTGTATTTTCCTTGAAATAAAGCTTCACCGCATGGACGGCATTACAATAGGATTGACCTCATTTTTTATATACTCAATGCACTTATTTAGACGCAACTTCCGAAATTCCTGCCAAACAGCCTGAATAAAAGCTGTATCTGCTCCAATTCCGGTTATTAATGCATATTCATGTAATACTTCTGGTGAAAGTGGAGTTTTGAAAAAACCTCTAAAAATAAACGAAATAAAAAACTAAAATTCCAATAAAAAAACATTCAACAAGTAATTACAAAAGAATATATCATAACGTTTCTCTAAATAATATTTAATCTGACTAGCCTATCTCAGGTATCAAGCACTTGTTTTCGATAATTTAATCTCAAGCCCAAGCACATTGCAAAGTTTTCCGATAGTCTCCATTGTTGGGTTAGCAACAGCTCCCTCTATCCGAGAAATATCACATTGAGAAACGCCAGAGAGCTTAGACAGTTCAGTCTGACTAAGGCCTATTTCTTCCCTAGCAGATGAAATAGCAAAAGCAAGCGTAAACTTAGGTTCGACAGAAACCTTTCCAATCGTTTTCCCATCTCTCCATATTTCTTCTACTGTTAGATCAAGATCATCGTTAAAATACACACCACTACCTTGCGGCAATAATTCAGCTTTTTTCCACAATTCCCTGTCAGTCTCAAGTATTTTATATTCTGGATGCTTTTTAAAAAGAGAAGAAACATCAAACTCTTTTACCTCTCCAGAGAAAAATGTTGCCTCAACAATCAAATTATCTTTCATTTTTATTTCTTTAATATTGTGATCCATATTGTTCTCCTTAAAACCTATCAAAATTCTGAGGATCTTCATCCCAGAGCGTTAAAAGAATATCACGATTTTCTTCTATAAAACGTTTTGCGATCAAATATTGATCTAAAGGAATATACCCTTTTGTTATTTCGCCTGTCCTTATATCAATAAGAGCGAGATCCTCCTTATAATATGCATGAACATGAGGTGGATTATGTTCATTTCCTCTCGGATTCATTGTTATACGTAAATTTAAACATCTAAAAATTGTAGGCATTTATATTCTCCATTTATATGTTATAACATATATAACACCTACGCAACTGATCTTGACTATATACATAATATTACATACAAATAACACATCCCAACCCCACCAATTATAGGTAAAAACTTGATTATGGGTGGAAATTTTCAAGAAAAAAAATTACTTTAATGTTAATTCGTCGCCAAAACTTAACTAAAGGCCGAATTCACAAAGTACTTTCCTGAAGACAGAACTATTGAGATTGACAACAACATCATCGACAGGAGTAATGCATTGAAGGCGGGAACATGGGTTGTTCTTGGAAAGGGAATCCGGTCCAACTGGCTTGATGAGTGGTTCAACGATCATCTTGGAGAGGTTGACGGAGGTCTTCTTCCTGACTTTGCAAGCCTACCAGATCATCTGTGAAGCCAATGAGGCTCAGCACTACCCTGACTATGCATGGGAACATCCTCTCTTTACATGGAACATGAAAATCTATTCCGATTCCAGGATCTGCGACTTCTCCAGGAGTGGGATGGACATCAATACAAGGCAGGCCTTCTTCAAATGGTGGACAGGCAGGGGATCTGGAAATCGTAGAGTATGGCCATACGAAGGATAATGAGACGAAGCCCGTCTTCAACTGGGCAGTAGCTCATGACATCACAAATTCCGTACCGTTTTTCTATGAGGAGTACCTGACAGGATCAAGGACTAGAGATCTACTAGGCATCCCTTAATGCAAAATAATTTAAAAGGAATGCCCTTTTGAATGGTCAGACTTTTTTATTCAGTATACGCTTACAGTCTCTTCTCTTGGCTTTACATCACGCATCTTTCCTCGCTCTTTTTCATATCCAAGAGCAAGAGAGCCGTAAACTCTGAAACCCTCGGGAACGCTGAAACGCTGCATAAAAGATGCCTTATCGCTTTTATTTATTGCGTTAATCCAAACAGAAGAAAGTCCTAAAGAAGAAGCAGCCTGCATCATGTTTGTAAGAGCGCATGATGTGTCTTCAATTGCGTAAGACGTATTCTCTTTATAGCTTACCATGATGAAAACAGGGGCGTTATAAGCGATATCAGCGCCATTACCAAGGACATAAGACGATATCTCTTTTATCTTATCCCTGCCTTTGACGACTGTGAAATGCCAATTCTGCCTGTTCATGCCTGATGGAGCAAAACGTCCAGCATCTACAACGCGATCAATTAAATCGTCAGACGGCATGTCTTCTTTATAAGACCTTGTCGAATGTCGAGACATAATGCATTCATATGTATTCATTCTAATTCTCCTTTGATGCTACTTTCTTAAGCGATTCAAATCCCTTTCCAAGCACTTCATATGCTGGAGTTACAAGGACGAACGCGCTCGGATCCTCTTCGTTTATAATCCTTGTGATACGCTGAAGCTGCTGGTTCGGAACTATTACAAAAAGAACGTTCTTACTCTTAGCCGTATATATTCCCGTACCATGCAATATGGTTCCTGATCTATGAAGATCGGCTATTACGCGCTGTGCGATATCTGTCGTATGGTATTCTGAAATTATGTAGACGGCTTTTGCTAAATTAGTTGCAAAACCAAGAAGGACGAAGTTCACGCACTGACTTGATATATACATTGCGATTATCGAGTAGAGCATTCCTTCAAGTCCCATTATAAAGCCGCCTATGGCAACTATTATCGCATTGCAAAGGAACTGGACTGTTCCGAAAGCAAAAGGGGTGAAACGGCATATTACTTGGGCGATTATATCAGAGCCGCCCGTATTGCATCCGCTTTTAAGCACCAGGCCGATTCCTGACCCCATGCAGACGCCGCCGAATATCGCGCTTAATAGGACATCTATCCTGTCGCTATAGTCAAGCACCCCTTGATAGGACGTAATATTTCCTAAAATTGATACGAAAATAGAAAGAAGCGTAGAACCAATCAACGCTTTAAGACCGTAACGAAGTCCGAAAAAATATACCCCGATTGCAAAAAGAATGACGTTTACGACCATCATCGCAAGTCCCTGATCAATTCCAAAGACGTAGTATATGATCGTTCCGATACCAGTGGCTCCACCGCCTGTAATGTGTCCAGGAGTATAGAACAGCGCCGCTCCTACTGCCGATATTAAAGCACCAAAAATAAGATAGAGGTACTCCACGGGGCTTTGAAATAATTTAAGTTTCTTCTCTTCCATCAGAAAAAATTTTAACACTTATGTGTTTTTTGACAATATCAAAAAGCTATAGATCTGAAAACTGAGTAATTCAAATCCTCGTCATCCCTAGCAGCAAGCGCATACTCGATTCTCTTGAATGAATGCATGTAATCCTGCTGGATCTCTTTAAATATCTGACTTACGATCTCAGGAGGGTTGCGAAACGCACCGCATCCAAAGGCTCCAAGGATAAGAATGTCAGCACCGCTCATAGATGACGCTTTAAAAACAGATTCTATTCTGCTTTCAGCAGTTTTAATGAATGCAGCTTGATTAAAATATCCGACGTTTCTCAGATTAGGGGCTGCTGCAGTTATGACAGTCGCCTCTTTCCAATCTTTTTCATTTCTTTTATCCATAAAGGAATCGTCATTTCTGAAAAAGACTATTCCTTTAGATATCAAAACAGAGTCTGAGTAATAGAAAGATGTGGACGAGCAATCGTCTCTGTGCCTTCTATAATACGGCTTTGCCTTTTCAGATGTCAGCACAGGATAGAGCGTCGAAACCCTGCATAGAGATTCCTCTTGCGCGTTCGAGCCTTTCATAACCCCTCCTCCCGGATTTCTAGCCGAGGCGAAATTCAAAAGAACGACAGATTCTTCCTTGTAGTTATAAAGAGCTTCGGCAGTCCTGTTTTTAGTAACGACCACCTCGGCCTTCTCTTCAAACCTACGATCGCTTTTAACCAGGCCGCATCCATTTTCAAAATAAGAAAGAGCGGAAACCGAATCTTCTACTTTGGCGCTTAAATATCTATTGCCTTTTATAAACGAGATAGTGTCATTAATGATGGAAGTATTGTATTTCTTTCTCTCCTCGTAAGTCATCAAGAAAACTCCTCTTTTAAAAATTCAAGATCGAGTTCAGGATACAGAGGGAATCTATCTAAAAGCGCCTTCACCCTCTCCTTTGCCTCGCTTAATATCTGAGACGGAACCTTTGCTTTGCTCTTAGAAGGCTTTCCTGCATTCTCACCTTTTGTAAGGATGGCAGGGCGCGCATTCTTTAATACAAGCGATATTATCGAAGCAATCTCTCCCATCTCGCTCTTTCCCATTCCGAGGGTCGTTACGGCCGCTGTTCCAAGTCTAAGACCTGATGTGTACCACGGACCGTTTTTATCATAAGGAAGGGCGTTCCTGTTAAGCGTTATTCCTGCATCGCGCAGTATGCTTTCTGCCATGCGCCCGTTCAAACCAAATGGCGTGACATCCAAAAGCATCAGATGATTGTCCGTTCCTCCGGTAAGCACTTCTATTTTCTCATCAATCAAAGCAGCTGCAAGATCTTTTGCGTTCTCAACGATCTTTTTTGCATACTCTTTAAATTCAGGCTTCAAAGCTTCTGTAAAGGCAACTGCCTTTGCTGCAAGCACATGTGGAAGAGGTCCTCCGATTACAAGAGGACAGCCCTTGTCTACGCTCTCTTTGAATTCATTTTTGCAAAGAATCAATCCTCCGCGCGGACCGCGAAGGGTCTTATGCGTCGTACTTGTAACAACGTCAGCCCAAAGAACCGGATCGTATTGCCCAGTAAATACCTTTCCAGCGACAAGACCGGCAAAGTGCGCCATATCGACCATGAAGACAGCGCCAACAGAATGTGCTATCTCGCTTAGCCTTTTAAAGTCTATCTTCCTTGCATAGGCAGAGTATCCTGCAAGAAGAATGAGAGGCTTGATCTCTTTAGCAAGGCGCTCAATCTCATCATAGTCCAGCAGATTTGTTTCCCTGTCAACTCCATATGAGTATGCGTCGAACATCTGAGCAGATACGTTCTGCCTGTAACCATGAGTAAGATGTCCGCCAGAATAATAATCAAGGCCGAGAAGTCTTTGATTATGGGTTTTCTCCCTGATCTTGTTCCAGTCTTCCCTTGATAAGTTACTTACGTTTGTTACCCCCATCTCCTCTAAAGACGGGACCTGCACCCTCTCATTCAAGATTGCCCAATAGGCGCATAGATTGGCATCCGCACCCGAATGCGGCTGTACGTATGCGTGCTCTGCGTTAAACAGTTCTTTCGCCTTTTCAACCGCATATGATTCTATATCATCGACGTTAGCGCATCCTGCATAAAACCTATGAAAGGCAAAGCCCTCTGCATACTTGTCAGTAAGCAGATTGGACATGGCCGCCTGCACATTTATGCTTGAATAGTTCTCGCTTGCAATTAACTTTAAATTGCTTCTCTGATCCTCAAGTTCCTTTACGATGCTTCTTGCAATTAAAGGCGATACGTCATTTACCAATTCCAGCGATGATACATACTGCACCATCTTCGTATTAATGTTCTCTTTTTTTAAATAGTTCTCTAGCGCTCCCATTTATACCTTAACCTCAATTATGAAATAAGTATCTAAGATAATTAAATTGAATGCAAGAAAAATATGAAATCTGCTTTCTCTTTTAGCAAAAGAAATTAATTGACAAACAATTGCTTGCTTTCTATACTTTTTACGATTATTGAAGGAGACCAAATGGCCAAAGAAGAAGCAATTGAAGTTGAGGGAGTGGTAAAAGAAGCGCTTCCTAACACCATGTTCCGCGTAGAGCTTCAGAACAAGCTCGTAATACTTGCCCACCTTTCAGGAAAGATGAGAAAGCATTATATCAGGATCGTTCCTGGAGATACTGTAAAAGTAGAGCTTTCTCCATATGATTTAACAAAGGGCAGAATAGTTTACAGGGAGAGATAGAGTCTTTCCCTTTTTTTAATCAACAATATTGATGTTTTAAATTCTTATAATTAATTTCGATTGCATAAAAGCATAAAAGAGATTATATTGCCATGCGTGGAAAAGACGGCGCATCAATTCAGCACTTCATATTTAGCAGAGCTTATAATACCGTTGATATTCGAATCCCTTCTCGGGATGATGATCGGTATGGCCGACACTATAATGGTTTCAAGAGTCGGAGAGGCCGCCGTATCCGCAGTATCCCTTGTAGATTCGATATCAGTCCTTCTAGTACAGCTTTTCACTGCATTCAGCACCGGAGGAGCGGTCATAGTATCGCAATATCTAGGAAGAAAGGATAAGGAGAACGCTATCGGCGCATCAAGAAACCTAATCTACATCTCATCTTTAATAGCAGCTGTCATCGCCCTTTTCATGCTAGCATTCAAAGACAGCGTAATAGACATAGTATTTGGCTCAATCAGCGAGGACGTAAGAGGATACACAAGCGATTATTTTACTCCTATACTTCTCTCCTACCCGGCCTTAGCATTCTTTGAAAGCCTGACAGCAATCTCAAGGAGCGAGGGAAAGACGGCGCGCACGATGGCGGCATCGGTGATTATGAACGCCATTAACATATTTGGAAACGCCGCATTAATTTATGTTTTCAATCTTGGCCCTCTTGGCGCAGGGATCTCTTCTCTTACATCTAGGATAATCGGGTGCCTCTTCATGTTCTCTCTTATGTACAGGAAAACGGAAGAGCTTAGCCTGATCGGACTTACCAAAGGTCCTCTCTCGTTCTCCATGATAAAAAGAATACTTAGAATCGCGATCCCTGCAGGCATTGAGAGCACGCTCTTTCACGTAGGAAAGATCCTCGTGCAAAGCCTTATTGCAACGCTTGGAACTGCGCAGATTGCAATTAACGCAGTCGTAATGAACTTCAATTCATACTCAAACATCCCTGGAAACGGAATAAATCTCGCACTGATTACAATCGTCGGACAATGCAGGGGGAAAGAGAACTTCAAAGACATAAAGTACTACACCCGTCTTTTAATGCTGCTTGTATATGCATCCACGCTGCTTATCACGGTTCCTCTTTACATATTCACACCAGAAGTCGTTGCGCTTTACGGCCTTGAGAGCGCAAGCATAGCAGAGGCAGTTCCAATTGCACGAGGGTGCTTAATCGCATGTCTTATCATCTGGCCTTTTGCGTTCACGCTGCCAAACACGCTAAAAGCGACAGGGGATGTGAAGTTCATTATGGTAGTATCGCTTCTTTCAATGTGGCTTTTCAGAGTAAGCCTTGCATATGTCTTAATCAAATTCTTCTCCCTTAAAGTCGACGGGGTATGGTATGCCATGTATGTCGACTGGCTAGTAAGGGGAGCGCTCTACTATGCAAGATATAAAAGCGGCAGATGGAAGAGCTTGAAAGTGATATAAAAAAATTCGCTCCCGTATTAAGAGAGCGAAAAAACTAATCGATCTTCTTTAAAATGACCCAGAGATTGCCGTCTCCTCCGTACTGTCTCGGAGAACTTCCTCTTTCACTTATTCCTCCGTCAGAATCAAGCACTTTTAAAACGGCATCCCTTAAAACACCCTGTCCGTTTTCAGAATGGAGCCCTTTTCCTGTAATAATGCTTATCTTCCTTATGTTGTGGGCTCTGCAGTCTGAAAGGAAATCCTTAACCTTATGTTCAGCTTCTGCCTGAGTCTCTCCATGAAGATCGAGCGTCGCCTGAGGAAGCATCGCCCTTAGCTGGCTTATAGTGTGTTCTCTTTTCTCAGCAACATCGCCCTTCTCCTTTATTATCTCTTCAAAGGTTTTTACTTCCTTCTTCTTTGAATCGAAATTGTCTAAGATTTTGGAAAATTCCTTCTTCTTTTGCTGAGGCCTCTCTATCCTCTCTTTCTGCTTAGGCTTCTCGTTATCCGTCTTTTTATTCGACGTTTTCTCTTCTTTTACTATTGGAGGCAGATCGTCTTTAACTTCTTCTTTTCTTTCAAAACTTTCGTTATTGCCATAGATGGACCAGGACGCTTCCTGACTCCTCTTCTCCCATTCCTCATCCCCTTCTTTTTTAAACAGCGGGCTCTCCTCTTTCTTATCAAGAGCCACTTCTATCTCTTCATCTATTACAGACTCCCTTACTAATGGGATATTATTAGGAGCGTCTTTCTCAGCTTCTTCAACAGCCTCTTCTTTTTCCTTAGAAATAGGAGTTCCTTCATAACTTGCTAAGATCTCTGCAAAAGATTTAGTTGCCTTATAAGAACTCTTTTTCTCTTCCTTCTTTTCCTCCCTCTTAGCGTTTTTATCTGAGCCTTTGTCTTTTCCTTCCCATTTGTCTAATATTTCGGCAAAAGAAAGGGCTGCCTTCGCATCCCCTTTCTTCTTCGGCATGGCATAGGGATTTCCCGTACGTTCGAAATTAGCAAGGATGTCAGCAAAAGATGCGTTAGGATCGTAGCCTCCTACAATCTGCTCCTTCTTCTCGCTCTTCATCTCTTTTTTTACATCTTCCTTTTTCTCTTTCAATACGATTTTGGAAAAAGGACTGTCATTCTCATCTTCTTCTTTCTTCTTGGTAAAATTCTGAACTTTAGCAATCTTTTTATTCTTCTTACCCATTACACTTCTCCCTCATCGACAATTGCGCTTGTCACGGGGCTAAGAAGATTTATTAAAGTTTTTTTGTCGACTCCCTCGACTTTGAGAGTGCAGATCACGCTTCCGCTCTCATCATCCATGATGTTGTTAAAGCTTATTATCTGGATGTTGTTTTCTGCCAGAATCTTAGAGATCTTCGCAACCATTCCGACCTTGTCTTCAAGGGCAAGGGTTATTCTGGTTCCATAGGCTCTGGCCCCAAAAAGATCCATCAATATCTTAAACATGTCGGATTTAGAGACTACTCCTTCAAGCTTTCCGTCTTTCACGACAGGAAGGAACGAGAGATCCTGCATTACCATTATGCGTGCAGCCTCCTCTATTCCTGTCTCAGGAGTGATGGATATTACATCCTTGGTCATTATGCTCTCAATGCTCATGCTGCCCACTTGATAGGCCATCTCCAATAATGATAGAGCTTTGACTTCGGGCAGGCTGGCTCTTAATATATCTTTTTCTGTCAATATTCCAACGAGAGAGAGGTCATCATCGAGAACTGGAAGTTTCGCAACCCCTTTTTCCTTCATAAGGCTTAAGGCCTCTAGGACTTTCATTCTCTTATTTGCCACTACCGGATGCTTGCTCATTCTCCTTGAAATTATCATAATCTTCCCCTATACAGCTTCAATTGTCTTTTTGAGAAATATTAACCAAATTTGTTGCAAGGCGCAACATTTGCATTTGCTCTTGGCTTAAGAAATGGAAATTGCTATCTTGAGAATATGCCGTACTACATAATATATAGCAGAACGAAAAAAGAGAGTGAAACAGTAAAAAGCCTTAGAAGGATAGCGAAGAAATACGAGATCCCGATCTCTTTCCGTCTTCAGGAAAAAGAAATGATAAACCATAGTAAAACAGGCAGGATCACAAAACGCTACAATTTAATCCCTGGCTATATATTTGCTCGCTCGGAAGAGATTATCAGCCCCATCTTGCTAGAGAAACTTACGCAAGCAAACGACTTCTATCACTTTCTCACCTACTCGGACAAAAGCTATATAATGCGATCAGATGACGAGGCTTACTGCTCCATGCTTTTTGATTTTCCGCAGCTTATAAGAGCAAAGAACGTATTCATAAAGCAGGGAGAGGTCGTAGTGGTTTCAAAAGGGGCCTTCACATCTTTAAAAGGAAAAATACTTAAAATCGATCAAAAGAGAGAGAGGGTCGATGTAGAGATAATGCTTCTTGGAAAACCGACGAAGATATCTTTACCTGTAGACCATGTAGAAGAAGCCGGAGAGGATAAAAAAGAGGAAGAAGAGAAAAAGCCTACGTGGTCTGTTGAGAACTAAAATGTAAAAATGCCCCCATAAAAATGAGAGCATATACGAACCGAACATTCCATGCTATTTAGAGCTAATCCATTCTAGCGCAGCAGAAAGACGTAAATCTCTTCCGTCATTGAAAGCATCATGATCAAATTCTACATTCTCATCAACAGGAAGGCCTTTTCCTTCATAACAGATTCCATCAAGATATTTCATCTGGCAGTAAGGCGTATACAAAAGCGATACATACGGCGCTATACTCGATATTCCTCCATTAAACATCTCCTCAGAATCATAATTAAGAGATCCCATTCCGCCGCAGGAAGGCTCTCCAAATAGGCGCACATCATATCCATAATCGTCTCTCAGCGCCATGAAAAAACATGTGGACATCTCGGCACATGATATGCTTGATCCATTTAAAATGATCGCAATAGGAAGATCTTTGTTGAAATTGCCATATTCAAACAGATGCGATCGGTTTATAACAAACGGAATCCATGCATTGTAGTCGGTTCTGTTCTCGCTGGCTTTTCTTCGCGTGTATCCAATTGTGACGCTATCAATATCGGAAGGCATGAAAGCAGTCCAAAGATTTGACATATCTGTAATAAAACCGCCAGTATTGCCTCTAAGATCGATTATGACCCCAGTTGTTTCTTCATCAGAAATTAAAGTAAAGAAATCTCTTACAATCTTAACAACGCCATTATCTCCTGCGTCTTCGTCAAAATAGTTATTGAAATTAAATCCACTAAAGGAAAAATATACTATGCCTTCACTATTTCGGCCAAGAACAATATGAAATCCATTTCTTGTATTAAAGTACTTCATAGCGCTAAAGTGATATTGTTCAGCTAAAGCGCCATTTGCCAACGCATCATTATACCCTCCAACATCTGAAGGCAGGCCAAATGTCTTTTCCATGATAGTAGCGGTATTTTCCATGCAGTATTCAAGCCAATCGGAAAATATAGGATTGCTAAGATATTCAGGGTCATATAAGAACTTGAAAATATCGTCATCACTAAATCCATAGTTCTTTAAAGACCTGTAACTAGATGGAGAAAGCCTGATTCTATTACCCGATTTGTCATCTATTTCCAATGCATAGTGACCATCACTAAGGCTCTTAGTTATTTCAAAGAAATATCTATAAGCCTTAAGTGTATTTTTCTTCTGTTCTTCAGCGCTTCTTGTACTGTCTTCTACAAGGCCAAGAGCATCAAACTTTTCCTTATATTCGTCGTAAACGCTATCCCAACCTCTGCCCTCGTCATAATCAAGACTCCAGAACAGATAATTAGTGCTCATCTTCTTCCAAAAGACTTCAAAAGTTTCTCCCCAAGTTTCGGTTTCGGGAAAATCTCTTGATAAATCTGGCTGAGGTCGACAAGAAACTATAAACAAAACGAGTAGGAGAATCAAAATTACTTTTCGCGCTTTTTTCATATGATCCTCCAGGCAAAGCCAGCATCAACGCTGATGCTGTCAAAATATGTATGAGAGGCCATATAAGAATCTTTTGCGAGGCTTGTCAGTCCATATTGATAGCGTCCAAGGAGATAAAAGCTTCCGTAATTCTCAAAATCATAAGAAGCGCCAAGTTCTGCAATCAGTCCTGCGTCAAAGAGATTGTCATCGGCTTCAAACGTCACATAAGAATAGTGATCATCCCAAAAATAACGTCCTAAAGAATCTGAAACTTGAATCATCGTCGATCCTGATTCAAAATCAAAAGTACGCACCCCAATGTATGCTCCTCCTCCGACAAATATCCTGAAACTATTAATTGGAAGAGAAAACCTCAGCGTAAGCGGAATATTGATTGCATGGTGCATCAGAGTATAATCATCGACAAAGTTCACATTTAATTCTTTAGATGTCTTCGTATATTCAGAACTTCGCATAACCCAACGTATTCCAGTGCTGAGGGAAAACCAATTATTCACCCTGTACTCAATAGGAATTGCGACATCAAATCCATGTCCATTCCTGTGGAAAGTCCCCTCCCATCCTGTTGTGGTATTAATGATATTATAATTATACCCCGCCTCCACACCTATTAAGAGTTCAGATGCAAAAAGCGGAGCTGAGATAATCAAAAGAATAAGTAAAATCAGCTTTTTAAGCATGATTATTGTATAGGTAAGTATCTGAAGCCGTATTCTGTTTCACTGCTATTAAGTGGATTGTTTGATGGATCAAAATAAAATTTCAATCCTTTTACACTTTCGTATTCACTAATCTCAAGCATTGCAGGCCCTAGCCCATTGACGGTCTCTACCCATATCTCTACGGCATGTATATTTTCATTTTTTATTACAATAGGAAAACCGGAATAGGAAGGATTAATCATCCTTGGAACGTCTTCCTGCTTATATCTGACTTCTTTATCAGATGAAGCATCGGGTCCGTTTCCTTTAATTTTGTATATCAGTTCAATGCAATTTCTAGTTGAACTTATGCCAACGAAATACATTTGACCTTCTATTGCGCCATTCCTTGTGTCATTCATTGTATTTGTGGCGTATACAGTTCCATAATCAATCAACCATTGAGGAACTTCGTAGTTAACTATTTCTGCACCCCCCCCATATCGCATGACACAATAGCAATTAAAGCCAACAATGCTGTAATTGCAACTAGTAGTTTTTTCTTCATGTAAAACTCCTTCTTAATTTGTCCTTAAATTATACAATACAATTGTATTTCATAAAAGAAATATATATAAAACAGTTATAACTTAAGTTCACATTCTTTCTATCTATGGATTATTTGAAGCTTATCTTCCACTTTGCAGAACCATTTAGATAAATAAGAGTACGATAGAGCTTATCAGGCCATGCAATTCTAAGCCTTGCGTCCTCTATTGGCATCACTTCGACAGAAGAGCTGGAAAAACCACTTAAGAACGTAATAGTAAAAGAGGAATATTCAATTCTATTTTCAGTTGGCTTTGGCTCTTCCTGGCTCATCAAAGTAAGAACAGGCGTATTATCTGACGAAATCACCTCATCTATTTCTATTTCAGTTTTCGACCTATTGAAATAAGCTTTCCTTATATAGCTTACGCCGCTTTCTTTGGCATAGCATTCACTTAGATCAAAGCTTGCAAAGCTCTCCTCTAAAACGACATCTTTTGCCATGTATTCAGCTCCTGCAATCTCTGAAAAAGGAGGAAAATTAACCAGATTATGGTAATTGCTTTGCATCGGCTTGAGGCTGTAACGTTCTGGTGAAAATGTTTTCTCCGTATATGTTTCCACTCCGATATCTATTAAAAGCGGTTTTGATCCTTTATAAAGGATTATTGAGCCAACATCGTTATGGTTATGCCCTTCAGCATTATTGCCGCCTTTAATCGAGAATGTGATATCCCCTTCTCTCCAGATGGCCAAATCCGTCTTTCTAAAGGCCTTAAACCGAGGTCTTATGAATGTTTTATCCTCTTTAGCTTCCTTTAAAACCTCGTTATAAACGCTTAGGGCCAACAGCTTATAGTAAAGGTTATAAGGCGCATCGCTTTCTCTCCAGCCATATTTAACAACATCTGTTGCAGCATGATGGGCCATGGCATCATTACGGCATGCTTTAGCAAATAGGTATTCGCGGCATGTAAGAGTTCCGGCTTTAGGAGAACAGTCCGCATAATTCAGATATAGGTCGTCTGCGATAAAAACATCTTCGATAAAAGATGCCATGTTTCTTATCTTGCTGTTTTGAAATATCGAGGAAAGGTTCCTTCCTGTTGCTCTTTCAAGGACCAATAGAGAACCAAATAAAGTCAATGCTGCAGCATGGTAGTAACCAGCACCTTCATCGCATCCTCCGTCATCGCCATAACTTGATATAAAAAGATCGAGGGTGGATATTGCCGTCTTTATTGTCTTCATCCTCTCTTTTTCGCTCGTTAAAGGATTTGACAAAACGGCTATCAGAATATTTTGAGTGCACCATGGCGCCCAGTTGTTTATCTGGCCATCTGAGCCCATCCACCAGAAATGATCTGTGACGTATGGAATTGTGATTCGCTTCTGTAATTCGCTATAGATGTCATCAATGAGTATCTTATCAAGACTGTCTTTTAAGACAGCGGCAGTTAAAGCCAGAATCTCTGCAGTCTCACATGCGAAAAGATCCAGAACAGGACGGCTGAGCAGCGGAGTTGAAAGCTGAGGAGTATCCCTTATATAGCTGTTATGGGCAGGAAGCACCCATGCAGGCTCTGAAAGTATGCTCCACACCCCCTCTTCGATCTCTGAAGCATAACGCCCTGAATTTTCAACGCACTCTGCAATCACAAGATCAGACAGCTTCCTTCTTTTATTAAAATATACGTCTTCAAAACGCTTACGGTTTCCAGTTTTTTTGAAGTCTCTGAAGAGAGAGAGGCTTATTGCGTCATTTTGGCTGAAATGGCACTCGTCGGCACGAGTTATGATATCTTGTTTGACTGAACTATCAAGAGATTTCCAGAAATTACGATTATTCGATGAGAATGAACTAAAATTTACTGGCAATGCGTCTTTTAGTCCTAAAAGGGCGTTTTCAATTATTCTGCTTTCCACATCTTTCTCCTAGGTTTTTCTCAAGCACTTTCATAATTTCTACCGATTGGCAAAGCTCGTCAACTCTCTTCTTTCCTTTTTATCTTATTTTGATAAGCCGTAGGGCTGATTCCTTCAATCTTCTTGAATACTTTTGAAAAATAGAACTGGGAATCAAAACCAAGCCGAGTTGCTACTTCATAGATCATCGTATTCGGATTGCTCAGCATGTTTTTAGCTTTTTCAATCTTACATTTGTTTACATAATCTATAAAACTAAGACCAGCATATTTTCCAAATAAGGATGACAAGTAATTCTGACTGTATCCAAAAACGGATGCGACATCCTTTAGCGTCAGTCTTTTATCGACATTCTCTCTGATATACGCCTGTACTTTCTGAATAGTCTGCAAGCGGTAATCCTGACGCCTTTCATTGAATATTGAAGAAAAGCCAGAACATAATCGTTCCAGCCATTTTATGATGTCCATAGTACTGACAGCCTGATAAAGCTGCCTGTAAGAGAATATGTTCTCTTCTTCAGGGAAGATCTCTTCAAGACATTTTTCCGCATCAGGCACTAGAGTAATTGCCATATAAAGAATGCTGGAAGCAATTTCCATCGCATGTATTTTAGTCACAGTAGGTGCTTTCAAGCTATCAATAACCTTATCAATGTTCTCTTTCAACAGCTCTGCATTAAGCTCTCCAAACGCTTTAGTAAAGCCTAAGGTATCGAAATCCGGCGCACTGACATTCAGATCCTTGTTTTCACTATAATCAAAAAAGAGCATCTCATCCTTGCCGCCTTCTCTTGATGTAAAAAGGAGTTTGGCTTTAAAAAACGAATCAGAAAGCAAATCAATTGAACCGACTAACGGCCCGGTTGAAATCTTCACGCTAAGAGAAAAATAATCTTTAATACTCAGCGCTGCTGCTTTAAACGCCGTGCTGATATAGCTTCTATACCCAGCCCTCTGTTTCTCAGAAAATGGAAATATTGCGGCAATATGGCCATAATCAAGCTGGATCAGATAACATTTCGTATAACGGTTTACCGTCTCTTCTATAAGACGGTATGCGCTATAAAAACGGCTTAAGCCTCCGTTTTGCGTCAAAAGATCGGAAAACGATATGTAAGAAACGGCAAAAGCATCTGCATCAAGATCAATATCAAGAGCTTTAGCATCAAGATCATGCACGTCTATTGAGAACAGCTGACGCATGAAATAACGTTCCTGAAGCAGCTGTTTCTCATTGAAAGCCAGATCATCCTCATCGTTTGCTCCCTTAATGGCCCTTATCTTATCCCTTGCTTTTTTAAGCGCTTCTAAAAGCTGCGTCTTATCCAATTCAAGCTTTACAATGTAATCCAAAGCTTCAAGGTTCATCGCTTTCTTTATAAGATCAAACTCTTCGAAACTTGTTAAAAAGATGAAAAGGGGAAGGCTCTTTCCTTTAGCTCTGATGCGCTCAAGAACTTCTATTCCAGTTTCGACAGGCATCTTAATATCGCTTATTACAAGGTCCGGATCGTGTTTTTCTATCTCTTCTTCCAACACCTTTCCATTTCTTGCCTGGCCTACAATTTCAAACCCTTCACTCGCCCAGTCAATCATATCGTTGAGCCCGATAAGCACAAGAGGTTCATCATCTGCTATGATTGTCCTGTAACTCATTTATCCTCCTTTGCTATTCTGATTATACACGCTGTTCCTATGCCAATACGAGAAGAAACTTCGAAAGACACCTTACCTGGCATAGCATAAGAAAGCCGCTGCTTAATGTTCTCCACACCGATATGCCTGAAAACTCCGTCGGCTTTTTTCTCTTTCTCCTCTGAACTGTCAAAACCGACTCCGTTATCTGCAACCATTATCGAATAATGGGTATCAAAGCTCTCTCCCTTAATCGCGATAGCTCCAGTGCCTTTTGGTTCTATTCCATGGAAAATCGCATTCTCAACTAATGGCTGAAGGGTGAAACGAGGGATCATTATATTCTTGCATTCTTCATCCAGGCTTTTATAACAGCTGATGGTGTTTCCATATCGGTATTTCATAATGATAAAATAGTCATCTATGAAGCTAAGCTCTTCGCTCAGAGTCCAGAGGCTGTCATCCCTCTTTGATATGTTCTTCATAAGGCGCGATAAAGAAGTTATCATCTCCCCTATTCCGCTTGCCCCTTGTATTGTCGCCATCCATTTAATCGAATTGAACGTATTGTAGAGAAAATGCGGGTTGATCTGGTTTTCCAGCATCTTATATTCAAGTTCTATCTTCTTCCTCTCGTCTTCAACCCTCCTGTCCATTAAAGTTGTAACTTCGCTGGAAAGTTTGTTTATGCCGCGCCCGATCAGGCCGAACTCATCTTCAGTGTTGATTGAATTGTCCTGTGAGAAATCGCTTTGCTGTATCTTTTCAATCCTTTTGGAAAGTTTTTTAACGGGCTGGTAAATTGCCTTATTGAGATAGAGGGAAAGGATTAAAGCAATGACAAAAACGACAAAACCAATGACGACGAAGAGGAGTATGAAAGTCGCATTCCTGAACGACCCGAAAATCGAGGGAGCCGAGAAGATCTGCATCAGATCAAATTCATCCTGCAGGCTCTCCTGATAAAGCATATACGAGCCATCGTCTAAACGGAATACGACGCTTGTCCCATGGTTTAAAACCGCATGATGCTGACCATCTAAGGAAAAGCTGGTTTCAGGCTTATATATGAAATCGCCGCCGTCTGCAAGATAGTATTCTCCGTTATGGCTGAAATATATCGTCTCTCCATTCATCTCCTGATAGCTGCTGAGATTTTGAAAAAGCGCATCTATGTTTATAGTCGCAAAGACATATCCGATGGTCCGTCCGCTATTGTAGTCTATAATGCTTTTCAGAATACCGGTCACATTATAGTTTTCATAAGAGAACGTAGATGCGTAGATATCGCTAAAGCCGCTGTCAGGGGCAACATGCGCTATCTCGCCTAAAAAAGTATCCTGTCTTAGAGGCCTTCCTGTCGATGCGGCATAGCCCACGACCTGCAAAAAATGATTCAAGCTGCTGTCAGTGATAATAAAGCGGTCCACGACATTAAAAGCGGGATTCGACTGTATCATGCTTTCAAACTGATGAAAATAATTTATCCAGCTCGACTCTTCAAAATCTGAAAGTATGTTTTTCAGTTCATTATCTATTGCAACCCTTGTTACAAGCGCCCTTACATTAGCCGTATTGTTATCGATTTCACTGCTGATCATGCTTAAAGAAAAAGAGTTGGTCTGGCTCAGGCTCTCAAGTGCATAACTGTTTGCAATCGCCCATACGGTTACGGTATAGGCAATCAAGAAAAGTGCAAGAAGTATTGTGCTTATAAGGATGATTCTAGTTCTAACAGAATGAAAAACCCGCATGACATTATTATCCAATAAACAAAGAAAGCATACAACTTTTTATAATAATAAAATTTTACATCTAATAGAAAATAGTGCATGCAATATCTGGCATTTACATAAAATTGTCGATAAATCTGCATAAATTTTACATGTTAAGGAAGAAAAACCGCTGTTAGTGTGGTAACAAGGCATGAAGCTTAAACAGATGGAGGTTAACATGAAAAAAGCTTTATCTATTCTTTTAATTGCACTTTTAGCAGTTTCCAGTGTTTTTGCTAACGGAGGAAGTGAAACATCCGACGATGGAAGCACAACACTTACATGGGCTGTTTGGGACTACCAGACGACGCCATATTACGATGCTCTCATAAATGCATATGAAGCAGCAAATCCTGGCGTGAACGTCGAAGTAATCGACCTTGGCTCGGCAGATTACCAGACTGCACTCCAGATCCAGCTCTCTGGCGGCGGAAGCGAATTCGATGTCGTAGCAGTTAAGGACATCCCTGGCTATAACAACCTTGTAAAAGCTGGATTGCTTCAGGATCTAAAGCCTCTCGCAGAGCGCGATGGAATCGACACATCCGCATATGGCGGCATTGTCGAGCAGATTTCTGTTGGCGACAGCTACTACGAGCTACCGTTTAGAAGCGACTTCTGGGTCGTATTCTACAACAAGGATCTCTTTGATGCAGTAGGCGTTCCATATCCTACAAACGATATGACATTCGAAGAGTACGATCAGATTGCACGCGCAATGACATCTGGAAGCGGAGCCAGCAAGGTTTACGGCGCACACTACCACACATGGAGAAGCGCTATCCAGCTCTTTGGAATTCTTGATGGAGAGCATCAGATTACAGATGGAGGAGACTACAGCTATCTAAAGCCATATTATGAGATGGCTCTTGCACAGCAGAGGGATGGAATTGTTCAGGATTATGCAACACTCAAGACAAGCAACATCCACTACTCTGGAGTATTCTACAATCAGTCAGTAGCAATGGAGAACATGGGATCATGGTTCATCGCAACACTTATTGCAGCTACGGAAAATGGCCAGAACGATGCGACAAACTGGGGAATCGTAAAGTATCCTCACGCTGAAGGAGTAGAACCAGGAACAACTCTTGGAACGATCACAGCCCTCGCGATTCCATCAGGAACGGATCAGACGGAAGCCGCTTGGGATTTCGTAAAGTTCGTCTGCGGCACAGAAGGTGCGGAAATCCTTGCTGGAACTGGAAACTTCCCAGCTCTTTCAAATGCAGAGATCAATAACATCATCGCATCTACGCCAGGATTCCCTCAGGACGAGCAGAGCAAGGAAGCTCTCAACGTTTCCCAGCTTTATCTAGAGATGCCTCTACATGACAAGAGCGCAGAGATCGAAGTCGTCCTTAACGAATTCCATGACCAGATCATGACTGGCAACATGAGCGTGGATGAAGGACTAGCGGAGATGGGAAGAAGAGTTGACCAGGTTCTCGCCAACTAAGTTTCCATTAACCCTTTAATCAGCCGCGCGAGATGCGGCTGATTCTATTTATCGAGGTTTTGTATGTTGAAAAAAAAGGACAAAGCGACTACTGGCTTTACGGCCAATGGCCTACCAATTGACAAAAGCATCAAAATCGAGAAGTCAAAGGCAGCAAAGAGAGCAGAGCTGAATAGGAACTTAGTCGCCTACTCGTTCATAGCTCCCAATTTCATTGGTTTTGCAATATTTACACTCATTCCAATAGTATTTGCATTTGCGCTTGCATTCATGAACTGGAATGGAAATACGGAAATGACCTTTGCCGGTCTCGATAATTTCAAATACATCTTTACAAATGAAATGTTCCTCTCATCGCTGAAGAACACATTCATTTATACTATCGGCACGGTTCCTCTTACACTAGTCATCTCTCTGTTTCTTGCTATCGTTCTCAATCAGAAGATTAAAGGAAGGAACTTCTTCAGAACCGTATCATTCTTCCCTTACGTAGGATCTCTCGTAGCAATTACAGCCGTCTGGAACATGCTTTTCAATCCGTCGATGGGACCTGTAAACGAGATTTTAATGCGTCTTGGTGTTGAAGATCCTCCGCGTTGGATTGCAGATAACGACTGGGCGATGTTCACAATAGTACTGTTTTCCGTATGGAAATATATGGGCTACTACATGGTAATATACCTAGCAGGACTTCAGGGAATTAACACAGAGCTTTACGAAGCCGCTTCAATCGACGGTGTAAATACAATGCAGAAGTTCTGGTACGTCACACTGCCTCAGCTGAAGAATACGACATTCTTCATTCTTATCATGCTCACAATCCAGTGCTTCAAGGTATACGATATCGTCTACATGCTAGCAGGCGCAGGATCTGGCGCGCTATCGGAAGCGACCACAGTTCTAGTTTACGAAATCTATAACAGCGCATTCCGCTATTGGAGACTCGGAGTTGCAAGCGCGGAAGCGCTCGTGCTCTTCGCTATCGTACTTGTCGTTACGATTATCCAGTTCAGACTGGATAAGGACTAAGGAGGTAAGAGAGATGATGATTGAATCTACAGGACAGAAAGTACTCAGAGTACTTCTCTATGTATTCCTGATTATTATGGCCGCTATAATGCTGCTGCCTTTCTTATGGATGCTCTCTGCTTCTTTAAAGGAAGATAGGGATGTATTTACATTCCCAATACAATGGATCCCATCGGAGCCACGTTGGGCAAACTACCAGGATATTTGGACGAGAATTCCACTGCTTACATACATTCTCAATACTGTGAAACTGACAATTATCGTCACATTATTGCAGCTCTTCACATCTTCTTTTGCGGCATATGCATTTGCAAAACTGAGATTCAAAGGTAGGAATTCGCTCTTTCTAGGCTATATTGCAACCATTGCCGTCCCTTGGCAGGCATACATGGTTCCGCAATTTATGATGCTTAGATCAATGGGTCTGAACAACACGCATATGGCTATAATAATACTTCAGGCATTCAGCGCATTCGGCGTGTTCATGATGAAACAGTTCTATGAAGGAGTTCCTACAGAGCTTTGCGAAGCGGCCAGAATTGATGGCATGACAGAGTATGGGATATATGCAAAGATCATGCTTCCTCTTGCAAAGCCTTCGCTATCTACGCTGACGATCTTCACATTCGTAAACACTTGGAATGACTTCTTAGGCCCTTACATCTATTTGACAAGGGACAACCTGAAAACGATTCAGCTAGGACTGAGAAGCTTTATCGGACAGTATTCGTCAGAATACGGCCTGATTATGGCAGGAAGCGTAGTCACAATGATTCCTGTGTTGGCTGTATTCCTATCGCTTCAGAAATACTTCGTTGAAGGTGTTGCATCTAGCGGTCTTAAAGGCTGATAAGATAAATCCTTTATTTGTGACTTATTCGGCATCACACGAAAATGTGGTGCCGTTTTTGTTCAACTATTGCGTAAAAAAACAGGCAAGGCCCATGCCCTGCCTGCTATAAGAACACTATAGAGAAAGCCTTCCTTCCATTAGGCTGAAATCCACAACCTTTTCATCTCCGCTCTTAAGCTTTATCTCTACAGGACCGTATCCTCCGCACTGCTCTTTGTCTTTATATTTTATTTCTGCAATACTGAATATTTCATCTTCGCTAAAGCCCTCATCTCCTTCCTTCGTTATGACCTGGCTTATAAGGATGTATGGTTCGTAGGCAAAAACCTTTTCTCTCAACGCATGAGCGAAAATAACGAAGCTTTCTTTAGTATCCGGATTCGTACCCGTGCTCTTTTGAACAGACCAATCGCCCCAGCCTGAATAGACAGTCATAGCCATATGACGAGTTTTTCCATCGCTTCCGCGTCCTTTTAGGATAACAGCCTCGGCATTCTCCCTCTTTTCAACATGGTAAGTCGCATCAGGGCAAGGAAAGCCATAAGAGCCAAGATAGATATCTACGGGCTTATGGAACAGGCGCAGCTTATCAGCCCTGACAAGTCCATTAGAAACAGGGAAGTCCGCTAGATCGATCATGCTTGTCCAATGCCATTCTGTAGAGCTGTCAAAACCGAAAAGCGCCCTTCTATAAAGCACTCCGTCTCTCTCTCCGCTCCAGAGTATGCTGTTCATCTGCTCTGTCTTTTCGATATCGCTTTCCTTCAAGACATAAGATGCGGCGCTAAGGCCGGAAGAAAGATCAGATTCCCATGGATAGCGGCTATTATAAGAAAGTTTTGCATAGCACCATCTGCCATTGTCATCGCCTATGCGCTTTAAAACCTTTCCCGTGCGAAGAATCATCGTGCCATTGTCATGGAAATCAGCAATTGACAGTCCAGGACCGTTTAGAACCGTTTCACGTACCTCGCCTTTTCTCATCTCATCCCATACGCCATTTTCTTCCTTTGCCTGCCAGAACGGATGATCCTCTGGAAGTTCAAGGCATAAAAATGCCTTTCCAAGCCAAAGAGGGCTTTCTGCACAGCTGTAGCTTTGCACCATTGGGGTAAACGGCCCATAGAAACCAATAACAGGAGATCCTTCGTAAAGAATATCGTCACGACCAAAGAATTGAAGCAGCGCTCCAGATGCAATTCGCCTAGCAAGGCCTGGATTTGCAGATGGATGTTTTAAGTTGAAGTTTGCGGCAAAAGGAGCTGTTGCGGCATTACGATAGATATTGCTTCTGCCCCACATCGTAACAAAGCCGTTTTCATCAAAGAGCCTGTCGTATGTTTTCATAAGCTCGTTAGAATTCTTTTCAAATTCAGAAGCAATATACGGCTCATTATCATAACCATACCATCTGCACCAGATCGGAGCATATACTTGGAACGCCCAAGCCGAATAGTAATCGAACGAATGTCCGTCGCGGTACCATCCGTCTCCAGTATAATACGAAAGAATTGCCTGGGCATGTTCCCTCATTACGCCCTTATCGATTTCATACCCCGCCATATGCAAAAATGCCAGATCAAGCATGTTAAATAGACGCCAGTTCTGAGGAACGGTGTCCCCTTTTGCATAATCGCTAAGAAAAGAAGCAATCAAATCGCGTTCTTCTTTTGTATATGTGTCCCATATTTCACTCTTTGTTGTCTCAAGCCCTATCACCATGGCGCAGGTCTCTACTGTCTGCTGATAAGTATGAAGCATAAAAGAAGGCTCTGCATCCTTATTCATATCGCTGTAGCTTAGAACATACTGATCGTCCCCTGGAGTACATGATCTTAGGATATGATCCTTGTAATATTTTCTCATGTTTTTTCCTGCAATCTCGAGATCGGGGTCTATGCTTATAAGCGGGGCTGCAATAAAGAAGCTGCGGGCAAGCCCTTCATAATATTCTGCCTGGACCTTCCATGCAGGAGTATGACTGTTAGGATATGTTATCTCTGTCTCGTAGCGAGGAACAAGGACAGGATCGTCCATTGTCTTCACATGTTTGAAAACACCTTCCAAAATATATTTTCCCGCATCTATCCAATGCTTTCTTGTCAGTCCGGTATAAGGACTTAGCTCGTAATCTAAATCTTTCGGTTCAAAATGCATTGCAACCTCCTCTTTTTTTGTTGATTATAGCATTAACATCATCTCAGAAAAATACGAAAGATTGCAAATCAATTTCTTATGCAATCTTTTTTCGTCTTTGCAACTGAAAATGAAAAACATGTCAATCAAACTTCCTGTCATAGAGCAATGCAGCAATTAGAACAACAAAACAAGATCCCGCATTATGAACCAATGCCCCTGTCGTGGGATTAAGCAGTCCTAAGAGAGAGAGGACGATTGAAGCAAAGTTGATGAACATCGACAGCGTTATGCTCGCCTTGATTGTCCTGACTGTCGCATTTGAAAGCTTTTTAAGATATGGAATCTTTGAGATGTCATCGCCCATCAATGCGATATCCGCAGCATCGACTGCAATATCGCTTCCCATGCTTCCCATAGCCACGCTGACATCAGCCGTTTTCAATGCAGGCGCGTCATTGACTCCATCGCCTATCATGCAGACCTTGTGCCCTTCTTTCTGGATAAGTGCGATATTTTCAACCTTCTCTTCAGGAAGAAGTTCAGCCCTCACTTCCGTAATTCCTATCTTTGAGGCAAAATAATCGGCTGTTCTTCTGTTATCTCCCGTAAGCAGCACGGTCCTTGTTCCCATTGAAGAGAGACGCAATACCATCTCTTTTGCCTCCGGCTTAAGGGAATCAGAAAGAGCTATCACGCCAACAACAGAATCGATAGAGGCAATAATGATCGATGCCTTGCCTTCTTCACGTAAGCTCTGAAGGACATCATACGCATTATCATCGATTGCTATTCCCTCTTCCCTCATGAAACGCTCGCTACCGCAGAAAATTCTCTTTCCATAAACTTCTGCTGATATCCCTCTGCCCGACTTCATTCTGAAATCCTCAGCCTCCACGATTATCAGATTCCTTTCTTTAGCTCCGTCTACGATCGCCTTTCCTAGCGGATGCTCGCTTCTTGATTCTGCAGATGCTGCAATCATAAGCAGCTCATTCTCGGTCATACCCTGGACAAAAGGGAAAATATTGCTTATCTCAAGACGTCCATATGTAAGAGTGCCAGTCTTATCAAATGCAATCGTATCAACTTTGCCCATCTTCTCAAGAGCTTCTCCTGACTTGATAATCACGCCATGCTTAGTTGCCTGTCCAATTGCCGCCATCACTGCAGTTGGGGTTGCAAGCACAAGCGCGCAAGGGCAGAATACGACAAGAATTGTGACCGCTGTTACGATGTTCCCTGTTGCGATATAAGCAATTACAGCAATTGAAAGAGCAACAGGAACGAGATAGCTTGCCGCCTTATCTGCAATCCTCTGCATAGGCGCTTGCCTTTCCTCGGCCTCCTCAACCATCATAATAAGCTTTTGCAGAGAACTGTCATTCCCGACATTCGTCGCCTCGATATCTATAGAGCCGAAACAGTTTATCGTTCCACAGAAGACGCCATCTCCAACCGCCTTGTCTACAGGAATAGATTCTCCTGTCATGACTGCCTGATCAATTGATGTCTCTCCTTTGACGATAGTTCCATCTGCAGGGATGGTCTCACCGGGAAGGATCCTTAAGACATCCCCTTTCCTGATATCCTCGACAGAAACGATTTCTTCTTTTCCGTCTTTTATTCTTCTCCCCTTTGCAGGAGCAAGATCAATAAGCTTCTTCAGCCCTTTCTTAGCCCTGTTTGTTGTAGCTTCTTCCAAAATCGCACCGATTGCCATGATGAACGCAACCTCTCCTGCTGCAAAGAGATCTCCAATTGCAATTGCCGCAAACATTGCTATCGATATAAGGAGTGCAGAAGAGATCTTGCTTATCCCCTTGTTATGTCTAAGCCTATATAGCGCGAGATAAAGCAGAGGAAAACCACTGATTACCACAGTAATCCATGCTGGGTCAAATGGAAGGCATCCTAGGCTTATATCATTGCCTGAAAAACCTTTTGCAATGTGCGGAGCGAGATCAAACAATAAGAAAACGCCCGCAACAATCGTCATTGGAAGTCCTGCAAAAAAATCATTAATTCTCTTTAACATCACTCCTCACCTCATTATATAGTTGACATACTTATTTGAAACGAACATTAAGTATGATAAAGAATATTATGTTTGTTAAAACATAAATCATTTGATTATAAGAAAACAATAATCAGTTTCGCATATATGTGCGTTAGCAAACATATTCAAGAAATAGTTCGGCAAAAAGGAGGCGTATTGCAGTCAATGGACAGACGACAAAAGAAAAGCAGAAAAGCAATCTTAGACGCATTTACAAGACTGCTTTCAAAGAAAAGCTACATTAGTATAACCGTGCAAGAAATAATTGAAGAAGCAGATGTGGGAAGAACAACATTCTATGCTCATTTTACAACAAAGGATCAGTTGCTTAAGGCATTATGCGAAGAACTCTTTGGACACATAATGGAAAATACAAAAGACAGCATAAACGGCAAAGGTCTGTATTCAAATGCGAAAGCGCCAACTTCTGCATCCTGTCATCTGCTTCACCACATAAAGGAAGATGGAAGAATCATAGCCCTTCTATCTCATGACAGCAGTGAAATCTTCCTCCGTTATTTCAGAGAAGCTTTAACAGATTTCATAAAGACAGAGTTTTCTGACGGAAAAATAAGACGGAGAAATCAAAATATTCCAGAAGATTTTCTAATCAATCACATAGCAGGAAGTTTTGTTGAGATGGTATTATGGTGGATAAGATCAAAACCTGAACAAAGCCCGGAAGAGCTTGATCGCTATTTTTGCGAAATAATAAATCCGATACTTTAATGCAGTACAAGTCCTGACTGCCGCTCCTAATTGTTTTACATGCAAAAGACAGATTAATTTTGCTTGAATTGAGAAAAAGTTTCCAATACACTTTTCCCATTGAGGAAAAAATGAAAAAAGGAATAAAAGTCATTATCGTAATAATAGTCTTAGCGCTCATTTTAGGCGTGTTCTTTATAAAAAGAGGACAGGAAAAGAGTACCGCAGTCGAAGCTGCTGCAGTACAGGAAGAGAGGATTCCTCTTGAATACACTGCCTTCGACATGCAAGAGTTTCTAGCACCTGGGCTTCCATTAATGCTTGATATGGGATCTGCTTCCTGCGGTCCGTGCATGCAGATGAAACCTGATCTTGAAGCGTTTTATAATGAGACGTACGGCAAAGTCAGCGTACGCTACGCAGATATCTGGGCGAACGGATCGCTTTCTGGGGGCTTTCCTGCATATGCCGTCCCAGTTCAATACTTCTTCTATGCAGATGGCACGCCTTATGTCCCATCAAAAGAAATGATGGAAAGCATTGGTTTCCAGCTTTATGGAACGAGTGAAACGGAACACGTGCTTACAGGGCATTATGGAATACTAACAAAAGATCAGATGTATGCCATATTCAGGGATATGGGGGTTGATCTATGATTGAATCCCTGCTTCAAAACTTCTCTTTAATCATAGGAGAACATTCTGTCCTATCTCTCATCATCGCTTTAATATCAGGAGCGCTGACATCACTTCTTCCATGCTCTCTTTCAAGCCTTCCGCTAATTATTTTATATGTGTCGGGAGGATCTGCGGATAGGAAATCGGCCTTCCGCTACTCCCTTATATATGCACTTGGATCGAGCATAACGTTCATAATTCTGGGAGTTGTCATAACAGCCATAGGAGGGATGCTAAGCCAAGCCGGATCGTGGTACTACATAGTACTAGGAGTAATTATGGCACTTCTCAGCCTTCAATGCTTCGGAGTTATAAACATCATTCCATCTACTAATCTGATAACTAAAAACAAGAGAAAAGGCTATATAGGCGCTTTCTTAACGGGAATTCTCTCAGCTCTTTTCTCTTCCCCCTGCTCCACGCCAGTTCTAATTGCACTGCTATTATCTATTTCAATTGGAGCAGACATGCTTTTTTCAATAATCCTTTTGTTATCCTACAGCATAGGATACAGCCTTCTTTCAATTGCGATAGCAACGGCGCTTGGAGCGGTAAAGGAACTGAAAAAAGGAATGCTTCCAAAGATTGCCAACATCATCCTTGGAATATTAATACTTATTCTTGCTTTATATATGTTCTATCTTGGATTTTAAGTACCATTCAAACAGCATCAGCGCCGGATTAGCTTAACACCATAAGAACTGCGAAAGAGCCTGGAAGGAACGACATCATAATCCCTTCCCCCTATTTCAGCTGCACTGCCAGTCAGCTTATAAAAGGAAAGTTTTTCTTTTTGAGCATATGCTTCTGCAGCAGCCATCGCCTCTTCCTGGCTAGGAGGTCTCCAGACATCTTGCCATGTGTCTATTATTATGACTTTTCTGAATATTGACAGCACAATCCATATTCTTGCAGAACTATATTATTTTGTCCACTTAAGTACATTGGCAAAGAATAGTCTCAAATAAATTAAACGTGAGAAAGTAAAAATAGCTTCAGCATGCCAATCGACTTCTGAAGCTATCTTTTTCACACCGCTTAAAATAGATGCGAGATTAAAAATCATGCAAATGGATTTTCTGTTTTATACGGGAGGCTCTTAGGCTGATTATATGAGATGTCAGCAATTCCGAGATACTTGAATACGGAGAAAAGCGCTTTTCCATAGTGTCCGAATGCTACAGCTCCATGATGCGGGTACTGCTTCTCAACAAGCACATGGCGATAGAAGCGATCCATCTCAGAAATTCTGAATACTCCTATAGAGCCAAAACTCTCACAATCCACATCGAGAACATCGCCCTCTGCGACATATGCCTTGAGGCTCGTATCAGCACTGCTCTGCAGACGGAAGAATGTAATCTCTCCTGCCTTGATATTTCCTTCCATAGTGCCTCTTGTGATGTCCGGCTCCTTGAGTTCCGGCTCAAGATCCCTTTTCATTATTAGCTGATAGCCCATATGAGGATTCTTCAAGAGGCTGCATGATGTGTTTCCACAATGGAAGCCCATGAACACTTCTTCCAAACGGCAATCATATTTGCCCTTGATAGCCTTATCATAGATGCTCTCTGGAACTGTGTTGTTGATATCAAGAAGAGTGACAGGAGATCCTGAGACACATAGTCCAATGTACTCGGAAAGCGCGCCATATATATCTACTTCGCATGATACGGGTATGCCCATCTGCGTCAGACGGCTGTTGACATAACATGGTACGAACTTGAATTCAGTCTGGAATGCCGGCCAGCATTTGTTTGCAAATGCCACATATTTCCTGTTTCCCTTATGTTCATCTGCCCAATCTAGAAGCGTAAGCTCATACTGTGCTAAGCGCGGAAGGATTCCTGCATATTTGTTTCCTGGTCCGAGCTCTGCTTCCATTTCTTTTACTTTTGCAGGTATTCTTTCATCCCTTGCATGCTTGTTATAAGCAACAAGAAGATCAAGCTCGCTGTTTTCCTCTACTGCAACACCAAGATCGTATAATGCCTTGATAGGTGCGTTGCATGCTAAGAAATCATCCGGACGAGGTCCGAATGCGATGACCTTCAGGTTCTTAAGCCCTACGATTGCTGTTGCTACAGGAATAAACTCCTCAATCCTTTTTGCCAGATCTTCAGCCCTTCCAACCGGATGCTCCGGAATATAAGCTTTCTTTCCTCTGAGCCCAAGGTTGTACGAGCAGTTGAGAAGACCGCAGTATGCATCCCCTCTTCCATCAAAAAGATCTCCATCACCTTCTGCAGCTGCAACATACATGATAGGACCGTCAAAATATTCGCTGATAAGCGTCTCAGGCGTTTCAGGGCCAAAATTGCCTAGGAACACAACGAGAGAATCAACATCGTTCTTTTTCACATCTTCAACAGCAGCAAGCGCATCCTGTTCTGTCGTCACAATAATGCTAGATGCATATAGATCGCCTTTATAGGCTTTCTTTATTGCATCACGCCTCCTTTCAGAAAGCTCCTTAGGAAAACACCCTCTGCTTACAGCAATAAGACCCAATTTAATCTCTGGAATATTCTTCATCTTTTCCTCCAATTGTTTTTATATCAGATTTTCAATATCTATGTTATCTTTATTCAGGGGCGACTATAACAAACTGCCGCTTCTTAGAGTCCTTCTTATTAAGACTATCAAGAAGAGACGCAGCATCCAAGTAGTCTAAATTGTTTCATAAGAAACTAAATAATTTCAAAGACGCCCTTTATTTTTGCCTTGCTTTCCTCCAAGTTTCTTAAACAGGCCTTTCATAGCCGGATAGATCTCTTTAAACTCCGCATACCTCTCATCGTATAATTTTGCGAGCTCAACATCTGGATATTCAGTCTTCTTAATCTTAACAAGCTTTCTAGATGCTTCTTCAACCGATTCATATATGCCATCGGCAACCATTGCAAGAATGCAGGCACCATATCCCGGGCCCTGTTCTGTTTCAAGAATCTCAAGCGGAATTCCAAGAACATTTGCTATGATCTTGCGCCAGAGCGGACTCCTGCTTCCTCCGCCGCATACTGTGCTCTTTTTTATATCGATGCCAAGCGACTTGGCAACCTCAAAGCTGTCGCGGAAGGCAAAAGCGACACCTTCAAGCACGCTCTGCGTCAAATCAGCTTTGCTTGTATCCATGCTTATGCCGGTAAATGTGGCGCGAGCATCGGTATCATTTATCGGACTGCGTTCCCCCATAATATATGGAAGGAAGAACACTTTGTTACGCCCAAGCTTCTCTTCTTTTATTAAATCTTCTTCAGCCGGATAATCATGAGTGCCAAGGATATCAAGCATCCACCATCTGCTAGCAGACCCTGCAGAGAGCATGCATCCCATCAAATGGTAATTTCCATCCGCGTGAGCAAAGCTGTGCAGCGCATTGTACTTATCAATGTTAAAGTTCTTTGAGGAGATGAATATTGTTCCGCTTGTGCCAAGGCTTATATTGCATCTGCCATTTCCGACAGTCGCAGTGCCGATTGCAGCTGCAGCATTGTCTCCCGCCCCGGCAGCAACTAGCACATCCTCTGCTAAGCCTAATTCATCTGCAATCTCCTTCTTTATCTTTCCAATTGAATCATAGCTTTCATGAAGAGATGCCAGCATGTTTTTGTCGATGACTGCTATTTCTATCATCTCATCAGACCATTTCTTGTTCTCAACATCAAGCAAAAGCATACCAGATGCATCGGAATAGTCCGTTACAAACTCTCCCGTCAACTTATAGTTTATATAATCTTTTGGGAGCATGATCTTCTTTATCTTTTCAAATGCTTCTCTTTCGTTATTCCTCATCCAGAGAATCTTAGGAAGGGTGAAGCCTGCGAATGCGATATTGGCAGAATGCCTGGACAGGAATTCTTTTCCGATGACATTATTAAGATAGTCCGTTTCTCTATCGCACCTTCCATCATTCCAAAGGATTGCAGGCCTGATCACGTTATCGTTTTCATCAAGCGTAACCAGGCCATGCATCTGTCCTGCTACGGCAAGAGCTCTGATATCATCGCCGTTAAAGCCTTGGATTACTTCTTTAATCCCCTTTTTTGTCATATTCCACCAGTCATCCGGGTTTTCCTCTGCCCACCCTGGATGAGGGAAATAAAGCTCATACTCCTTTGTGACTGTATTAAGTACTGCACCGTCACTTGAGACCAAGATTACTTTCACAGCTGAAGTTCCAAGATCAACACCTAAATATAGATTCACGTTTTTCTCCTTAAAAAAGAGTAGCATGCAAATTCAAAATCAATTTTATTTTAAATCTTTTTTTAACGATTAGTGAAAAAAAGTATAATGCAAACACTTAAATCTTGTTTAAGAAGCAAGTGTTGACGTTGCAGGTATCAGAACTCCATATCTTTCTTAATTCAATCATTAGCTTTTTGATTTAAAATGACATATTTCTTCAAAATAGGTATGCTTTGAAGCCGTAGTTCTACTCACTCAATCTAAATTCATGCTTGTTTCTTTATAAGACGCTTATATGCTTTGCCTCTTAAAATAAAATAGACCGAAAGTACTGCCGTTCCTGTTATTATCCAAGATATAGGATAGACTAAAAGAAGGACGTCATAGCTCGGCCAGATATCACAGATAACCCATACCCAGAAAAGACGGAAGATGCATGTTCCAAATACTGTAAGCACGGCTGGAGTCATTGAGTATCCTAGCCCTCTTAGCGCAGATCCCCCCACTTCGTATGTGCATAGTATGAAATAGAGAGAAAGAACTATTATCATCCTTGTATATGCGTACTCGGCAACTCCAGAATCTCTAGTAAAAATAGATACGAATAAGCTTCTTCCAAATATAAAGATCCAGCCCATGGCTATTGCAGATATAATTGCAAAGACAAAACACAGCCTGAAAATCTTATTGCATCTCTTATAGTTTCCTGCTCCAAAGTTCTGGCTTGTAAATGTAACTGTGGTTTGGCAGAATGCAGAGACGGCAAAATACGTAAAGTTTTCATAGTTAAGAGCGACGGCAGATCCTGCTACAGCATCCGTTCCAAAGCTGTTAAGCACACTCTGTATGATTACGTTAGATATTGAAAAGACCATTGACTGAAGCCCTGCAGGAAGACCAATCTTCATTATTCTTAGCAAATCTGTCTTACACACTTTAAGCTTATGAATATCGAGATGGATCTCGCTCTTTTCACGTATTAAAAAGATAATGACGAGTGAGGCGCTGATTACATTCGATATGACTGTTGCAATCGCAACTCCAGCTACATCAAGATGGAAGACAACAACGAAAATCATATTGAGGATTGCATTAATCACTCCAGAGACCGTTAAACAGTAAAGAGGCCTTTTCGTATCTCCTATGCATCTTAATATTGCAGATCCGAAATTGTAGATCATTATAACAGGCATGCCTAGAGAATAAATTCTAAGATACTCTACAGCATCAGGAAGAACTTCAGGAGGAGTATCCATCAGTTCGAGAATAGGGCGCGATACTAATAGTCCAACGAAAAGAAGTGCGATTCCTGAAATTAAAGCTATGGACATGGCTGTGTGTACTGCCCTATTCGCACCATCTTTATTCTGATTTCCGATATATCCCGAAACAACTACATTAGCCCCTACAGAAACCCCTACAAAGAGATTGACTATAAGATTGATTACAGGTCCGTTGCAACCGACAGCTGCAGTTGCTTCTGCTTGATTTAATGCGAAGTGGCCAACGACAGCAACGTCAACCGCATTGAAAAGTTGTTGCAGTATGCTACTTGCTGCAAGAGGCAAGGCAAATGCGATAAGCTTCGAGGCTATAGGGCCATTTAGCATATCCATCTTTCGCGCCTTAGAAAGATCAGACATTCCGCCCTCCTAAAACAGAAGAGATTATATGCACCTAGAAAGAGAATGTTAATACCTTCAAAAGCTATTGCCATCATGATCCGCTACTTTATTTGCAAAAGAAAATGCAGATCACATATTCCTTATTATAAAAGACTTCCTCGTGAATTTAATTGTCATAATTTGTATTATTTCAGAGAAAACCCTCGCATAATTTTCATAGAAATAGGGGCTGTTAAGAAAGTCGAAATTTTCTGGCAGCCCTCATTATATTAAGCTAAAGATCTAAAAGACATAGAAGTAAAATGTTATAAATAAAGCACTCATGAGTAATTGAACCCAGTGAGTGCTGTGGTAGAATGATGTT
>CASENB010000022.1 GCA_949289305.1 uncultured Spirochaetales bacterium | reverse complement strand
TCTTTGGGATGAAATTCCCTTCATCATCGATCTTGCCGACATACTCGAGCGACGTCTCAGCCTGCTTCTTCTCCTTGTTCCAT
The DNA here is from genome assembly GCA_949289305.1 of uncultured Spirochaetales bacterium. Classification (GTDB taxonomy): domain Bacteria; phylum Spirochaetota; class Spirochaetia; order Sphaerochaetales; family Sphaerochaetaceae; genus Ornithospirochaeta. Next base: position 54,423 of record CASENB010000022.1, on the reverse strand, counting down.
ACATGGGACTTCTGAATATATGCATATTTCCGGCCATTCACCTCGTTGATGTAATAGCTGGTCTTCTCATCCTTCTTCATAGTTATTAATATTACTATGAAAATAAAGATTTTTCAATCGTAAATGTATTATGATTTCATTGAAACAGAAGGAATTATGAGGAATTCAGTATTTTTACATAGTTAATAGAATAGAGTTCAGGGTACTTAGTTTTGGAAAATACGTTGCAAAAGACGGAAGTCTGACTCTCAATTGGTCTAAATTTGGTTCAAATCTGGTTTGAATTTCCCAAATCAAGCCCCCTGAATAACGAAATAAGTCCTTGCTATGCAAGGACTTATTCGAATTCGTGAGAGACGGGGCTCGAACCCGCGATCTCCGGCGTGACAGGCCAGCGCGATAACCAGCTTCGCTACTCCCACAAGCAAGAAGAGAGTAACAAAAAACAGATGTATATGTCAACAATGTTTTGAAAAATTTTTTATGAATTTTTTTATATCTTATCATATAAAGAATTAGCATTAAGAAAATTCAATTTTTTTTACATTAATCATAAAGAAGATTTTAAAATATATGTTAAATTAACCCCGATGTAATCATGAACAATGGATATTTTAGAAATTTCTCTAACGCCATCTCCTTTGTAAGCGCTCTCCCCTTCCCTTTTTTATTTAAATTCTTTGCAACACCATTATTTTATTAAATTCAATTACAATACATTATCATTACAAATTTTTCTTTTTTACTAAGCAGAGCGAATTAGACATATTTTTTCAGCTTTTTTACTACCATAATGAATGGTTTTAGTCTAAAATTAAGGCAAATGCTAAAGATTTTATTTTTAGATGAAGCAATTTAAGGAGAAAGCATTAAATATGAAGAAAGTATTCATCAGTTTAGACACAGAAGGACTAGCAGGACTTACAAGCTGGGAGGAAATGGCAACTGATCCCTCCTGTACAGGAAAAGCTTATATCCGAGAACTCAATTGGATTATTGACGAATTATTCAAGAACTGCCCTGAGATAGAAGAAATAACAATTTGCGATTCACACTCAAGAGGCGAGAACCTACCGTATGCAGCGTTTGACGATCCGAGAATTACTCAAATCAAAGGATACCCAAGACAGGACTATATGCTTGCTACACTCGACAGATCATACGACATGTTAATGTTGGTCGGCTATCATGGAATGATTGGAAGCAAATATGCGCTTATGGATCACTCATACAGTTCTGCTGGAATATATAATATAAGGATTAATGGACGTTTTATGGGAGAAGTCGAACTGAACTCATACTACGCCGCCTCTCTTGGAGTACCTCTATCTTTCGTAGCAGGAGATGACATATTAGAAGAAGAACTAAAGGAATGGGACTACAACAATGCATATGTAAGGACAAAGGAAGGACTTGGCAGATTTGCAGCAAAACTTTACAGCCCGTCACTTCTTGAAGAGAAATTCAGATCAGCAACAAGAGAGGCTATCAAGAAATGCGAAAATAAAGAGCTTAATATCCTGAAAGCAGAGACTCCTACTGTTCTGGAAATAGATTTTGTCACAACTGTTATGGCAGATGCTGTCGAAATGATACCAACAGTAGAGAGAATCGGAGGAAGAACTATCAGGTATACTTCAGACAACTATCGTGACATCATGCATATAATCCTCGTTTCTGCAATAATTTCCGGAAGATACAAGGATTATAAATAATGGGAAATAACCTGAATATTCTAGATAATATAAAAGCACAATATCCAAGATGGAATTCAACGCGTAAGAGGATCGCCGATAGAATACTCAGCGATCCTACACGCTGTTCGTTTCTTTCAATCAGAGAGTTTGCAAACCTTGCAAACACCACAGACGTGACCGTCATTAATTTCTGCAAGGGACTAGGATATTCAAGTTACAGCGAATTGAGAAAAGAACTGCAGTCATATGTATTAGAATGGGCCAACCCATCAGATAGAATGCGTATGATTGCAAAAAGCCAAGAAAGCGCAGAAGGACTTTATAAGACCATATATGATTCGCAAAGGATGGGAGTCGATGAAGCTTTCAGACTAAACAGCGTGGACAAAATCCTGCAAGCCGACGATATGATAAGAAACGCCTCCCGAATCTTCATTGCATCGCATAATGCGAGCAGACTGGCGACAAACTACCTTTCATACCGTTTCAGCACGTTCGGTCTTGAAATGACAAGTCTTGATCTTGCCGAGGAACATCAGAGCATGTCAAGACTCACAATACAAAGGGGAAATAATCCGCTGCTGATCTCGGTCGCATCCCCTCCTTATGGAAAGACGACGATAGCCGTCACAAAACTAGCAAAAGATATAGGGTTTAAAATCATTTCATTCTCAGATGATCCATCATGCCCTCTATATGGATTATCAGACATTGCTTTCATATGTCCTAATTTGCAGAAATTCGAAGGACTGACAAATTCATACGTCCCATATTTTGCACTTTTTGACGCACTTGCATTCTTCTACTATTTCGGACATGAGAAAGAAGAAAAAGAGAGCGAAGTAAAACACCTCAAAAGCGCATACAGCGAAATTCTTAATGATCTGTAGCAGTAGCAATCAGACAAATATCAAATTATGACAAGATTTTTTTCTTCTAAAATTTAAGCATTTGCCTAAAAAAAGCATCACAGGACAAATTTAATTTTAGATTTTTGCCTTAATTTTATTGTGTACTTCCCTCTCATTATGTTAAAGTTTTGAATAATAATTGTATTTTTATTCAAAAAGTGGGAGGAGTATATGTGGAAATATATCGTTAAGAGACTTCTGATGATGATTCCAATACTTCTTGGTGTTACATTCATCGTATTCTTCATTATGAACCTGACACCAGGAGATCCTGCCGCCATCATCCTCGGCGATCAGGCATCAGCGGAAGCACTTGAGGCAAAAAGAATAGAACTAGGCCTCGACAAACCCCTTCTTGTCAGATACTTCACATATATCTGGGATATGCTTCATGGCGATTTAGGAACATCGTATAAGAACCAGATATCAGTGTGGGACCAGGTAATAGACAAGTTTCCTAATACGGCAATCCTAGCAGTTGCCGGCATATTGGTTGCGCTCTTAATAGGAATACCTGTCGGCATCCTTTCTGCAAAAAAGCAGTATACAATCTTTGACAACACATCAATGGTATTATCGCTTGTAGGAGTTTCAATGCCTAACTTCTGGCTTGGACTGCTATTGTCGATGCTCTTTGCATTAAAGCTTGGCTGGCTTCCTTCTCAGGGAATGGGGACGGGATTCATTCCCCTGCTGCGATCTCTAATACTTCCTGCTCTGACACTTGGAACAGGATCGGCTGCGACAGTTGTAAGAATGACAAGATCCAGTATGCTTGATGTCATCAGGCAGGACTACATCTCAACAGCCAGAGCAAAGGGAATCCCAGAGAAACAAGTAACAAAACGCCATATGCTTAAGAACGCTATGATTCCTATCGTAACAGCCGTAGGACTTCAGTTCGGGCAGCTTTTAGGCGGTGCTATGCTCACTGAAACCGTATTCTCCTGGCCAGGACTAGGAAGGCTCATGGTAGACTCGATCAACTCAAAGGACATCCCGATGGTACTTGGTGCCGTTATCTTTTTAGCCATGATGTTCTCAGTGGTCAACCTCCTTGTAGACATCATATACGCATTCATAGATCCAAGAATTAAAAGCCAGTACAAGAGAGCAGGATTCAAAGCTAGGAGGAGCGTGTAAAAAATGGCAAAAGAAGTAAAGAGAAGATCACTATATGTTGAAACGTGGAGAAGATTGAAAAAGAATAAGCTTGCCTTGATTGGAATGGGCTTTATCGCACTTCTAATGCTTATTTCAATTGCAACAATAATAATAGACGTGGTAACAGACAAGGCATTTTATGACGATCACGTAATCAAACAGAATCTAAGAGGACGTCTGCAAGGTCCAAGCAAGGAACATATTTTCGGACAGGATGAATTTGGACGAGATATCTTCTTCAGAATGCTTTGGGGAACGAGGTATTCCTTATTCATGGGCATGTTCGCAATCGCATTCTCAACGATCGTAGGAGGAGTCTTAGGCGCTATTGCAGGATACTACGGCAAGATGAGGGATAACGTCATCATGCGCTTTATGGACATCCTGCTTGCAATTCCGTCAATGCTCCTAGCTACTGCAATCGTTGCCGCTCTCGGGACAAGCTTAGTAAACGTTCTAATTGCCATTGCAATAAGTTATATTCCAACATTCGCACGCACAGTAAGAGCATCTGTTTTGACTATCAAGGATCAAGAGTATATAGAGGCTGCAAGAGCGCTTGGAGCAAGCGATGCACGCATAATATTCAAGTACATCATTCCAAACAGCCTTTCTCCTCTTATTGTACAGGCTACTCTCGGAGTTGCAGGAGCTATTCTCTCCATTGCAGGACTCTCATTCCTTGGACTCGGAATCCAACCTCCTACTCCAGAATGGGGATCCATGCTGTCAAATGCAAGATCATACATCAGAGAAGCATGGCATATCACAGTCATTCCAGGGCTTGGAATAATGCTTACTATCTTATCTCTCAATGTCATGGGAGATGGACTGAGAGATGCGCTTGACCCAAGGCTCAAGAACTAAGGAGAGAAAATGAGCGAGAATTTAATTGATGTTAAAAACTTCGAAATAGCATACGAAACAGATGACGGCGTCGTCAGAGCCCTTAATGGTGTTTCTATTCATCTCAAAGAAGGCGAGACCTTTGGCCTCGTTGGAGAAACAGGCGCCGGCAAAACGACACTTGCCCGAGGCATTATGCGTCTCATCCCAATGCCGCCTGGAAAGATAAAGGGAGGAGAAGTCGTATTCAACGGAAAAGATCTTCTTAAGCTCTCTACAGCCGATATGCTCAAGATCAGGGGAAAGGAAATTTCAATGATCTTCCAAGATCCTATGACAAGCTTAAATCCGGTCTTGACTGTTGGCGAGCAGATTGAAGAAGTAATCGAATCACACAATCCGGGGATAAAGAAAGAAGAGCTTAGAAAGAGGGCTCAGGACATGCTTGAGCTTGTAGGAATTTCCAGAGACAGATCAGATGAGTATCCCCACCAGTTCTCTGGCGGTATGAAACAGAGGGTAATCATTGCGATTGCACTTGCATGCAATCCAAAACTTTTAATTGCAGACGAACCGACTACCGCTTTGGATGTAACAATCCAGGCGCAGGTGCTCGACATGATCAGGTCGCTAAAGAACAAGCTGAACACTTCGATGATCCTTATTACGCACGATCTTGGAGTTGTTGCACAAAACTGCGACAGGGTTGCAATCATGTACGCAGGAGAAATCGTTGAAGAAGGAGATCTTCACCAGATATTCAAAGAGACAGGACATCCTTACACTATAGGACTTCTTGGATCAATTCCGTCACTTACACATGACGTTAAAAGGCTTAATCCTGTAAATGGAATGATGCCAGACCCTACAGACCTTCCAAGCGGATGCAAGTTCTCACCGCGCTGCCATCATGTATGCGACAAGTGCCGCAGTGAAAATCCCGAGCTTAAATCCATTGGAAACGGCCATAAGGTCAGATGCCACTTTGCTGGAGAAATCGGAGGAAAGGAATGAGCGAACTACTGAGAGTTGAACACTTAAAAAAATACTTTGCCACACCTAATGGAATTCTCCATGCAGTTGACGATGTCTCATTCAGCATGGAAGAAGGAAAGACGCTTGGCGTTGTTGGAGAATCCGGATGCGGAAAGTCCACGCTTGGACGCACTATCCTAAAGCTCCATGAGCCAACGGAAGGAAAGATCATATTTGAAGGCAAAGATATCACAGGGTATTCTCCTAAAGAGATGAAAGCTCTTAGGCAGAAGATGCAAATTATCTTCCAAGATCCTTTTGCATCGCTAAATCCAAGGATGACGGTAAGCGATACAATTGCAGAAAGCCTTATCATTCAAAAGCTTGTAAATAAAAAAGACAAGGCGACACTAGAGAAGAAAGTAAAAGAATATATGGACCTAGTAGGTATTGCGCCAAGACTCGTCAATAGTTATCCTCATGAGCTTGACGGAGGAAGAAGACAGAGGGTTGGAATTGCACGCGTTTTAGCGCTCAATCCTAAATTCATCGTTTGTGATGAACCGGTATCCGCACTCGATGTTTCCATCAGAGCACAGGTATTAAACCTCATGCAGGATCTACAGGAGAAGTTCGGCTTTACATACTTGTTCATTACACACGATTTATCTGTAGTAAAACATATTTCAGATGACATTATCGTTATGTATTTAGGACAGATTGCGGAAAAGGCGCCGGCTAAGAGGCTCTTCGAAAACCCAGTCCACCCTTATACGAAAGCCCTGCTCTCTGCAATTCCTGTTCCAGATCCCGATTATGATGCAAAACGCATTCCTCTTGAAGGAGAGCTTACAAGTCCAATCGATCCTGAGCCTGGATGCAGATTTGCAAAGCGCTGCCCTTATGCAAAACCAGAATGCACAGCAAAAGAGATTCCAGTCAAGGAAGTTGAGCCAGGGCATAGCGTTAGATGTCTGATGGCATAATAGAGAAACTTATTTTAAGGAAATAAAGAAGTAAGGAGAGAAAGTATGAAAAAAGCATTTACAATCATGTTAGTGCTCATTGCAGTAGCATCCTTTGCTTTTGCCGGAGGCTCTAAAGATACGGCCGAAGGGGAAGGCGGATACAAAGACACTATCATCTTTGCTCAAGGTGCAGACGTAACATCATTTGACCCTCATGTAGGAAAAGAGACTCCTGCAGTTGCTGTTACCAACCATATCTATGATACCCTCGTAGAAGTAGATCCTGCAACAAACGAAGTTATTCCACAGATTGCAGAATCTTGGGAGCAGCTATCAGACACTGAATACCTGTTCCACATCCGTCAAGGAATCAAATTCCACAATGGCGAAGACTTGAAGGCAGATGACGTAAAGTTCTCACTTGATAGAGCTATTGCAACTCCAGCAGTATCTTATATCGTTGACTTTATCGAAAGCGTTGAGGAAGTGGATGAGTACACTGTAAAGGTTACAACAAAAGAACCATATGCGCCAACGCTTAGAAACCTTGCAGTACCATTTGCTGCAATCGTTCCAAAAGATTATGTCACTGCTAATCCTGATGCGCTCAGAACAGCTCCAGTCGGATCAGGTCCATATAAGTTTGTCTCATGGTCACAAAACGATAACGTAAGACTTGAAGCATATGCTGACTACTATGCAGGAGCTCCAAAGACACAGTACATCATGATGAAGGTTATTCCAGAAGCAGCTCAGAGAACTATCGCGCTAGAAACAGGAGAGATTGATATCGCATACGATCTTCTCATTTCAGATATCCGCAGAGTTGAGGAAGATCCAGATCTAACACTTTACAGCGCTCCTTCCCTATCCTGCTACTACGTATCATTTAACATGAACAAGGCGCCTTTCGATAACAAGCTTGTACGCCAGGCACTTAACATGGCTATCGACAGAGAGCTTCTTGTAGAGACTGTAAACAGAGGCACAGGCGCACCGGCAGACAACATCATCGCACCAGCAGTATTCGGATATTACCCAGTAGGAATGTATGAATACAATCCTGAAAAGGCTAAAGAACTTCTAGCAGAAGCAGGATATCCAAACGGTTTTGACTGCACTCTATGGGTAAACAACGCACAGGACAGAGTTGAGATGTGCCAGGCAATTCAGGAGATGTTCAGAGAAATCGGAGTTAACTGCCGCGTAGAGGTTATGGAATTCGGTTCATTCATCAGTCGCACCACAAGCGGCGAACATGACATGGGATATTTTGGCTGGGTAACATCCACAAAGGATGCTGACTACACCTTCTACAGCCTTGAGCACTCATCTCAGCAGGGAGCAGCAGGAAACAGAAGCTTCATAAACGATCCAAAGGTCGACGAACTTGTTGAGAAAGGAAGAACAAGCATTGATCCAGCAGTCAGAGAAGAGGCATATAAAGAACTTGCCATCTATCTCAAAGATATTGCAAATAACGCACCAGTCGTATACACAGCTATAACAGCTGGAGCAAGCAACAAGGTTGAAGGATTCGTAATCGATCCAATCGGATACCACAAACTAGACAACGTAACAGTTGCACGCTAATAGAAAAAATCTTGGGGGCTTGAAAGAGCCCTCAAGTATTTAAGGAGAACTTATGGACAAGAACACAATACTATCCCTGATAGAAAAACTCAGTAATGCTAACGGAGTTTCCGGATTCGAAGATGATGCCGTAGCTATCATAAGAGAGAATGCAAAAGCTTACGGAAACATCAGCGAAGACGCCATGAGAAACGTATACCTCGAAAGGAAAGGCAATGACAGGACAAAACCAATTGTAATGCTAGATGCACATTCTGATGAAGTTGGTTTCATGGTAAAGGCTATCAGACCCGATGGTATGCTCGAATTCATCACTATCGGAGGATGGGTAACGACTAACATTCCAGCCCATATCGTAAGGGTGCAGAATTCACTTGGAGACTATGTAGAAGGAGTTGTTGCCTCGAAGCCGCCACACTTCATGAGCGAAGCAGAGCGCAACGCAAAACTTGAAGTCGCACACCTAGTAATCGATGTAGGTGCGACAAGCGATAAAGAAATTATTGAAGACTATAAGATTGAAGTTGGCGCACCAGTCGTGCCAGATGCTATATTCAAATATGATGAAAAGCATGACATCATGAGAGGCAAGGCCTTCGACAACCGCCTTGGATGTGCTTCGATTATAAATACATTCGACATTTTGAAAAATGAAAAGCTTGATGTGGATCTTGTTGGTGCGTTCGCATCCCAAGAAGAGGTAGGAACAAGAGGCGCAACAGTTACAGTAGCACGCGTCCAACCTGATGTAGCAATATGTTTTGAAGGCTGCCCTGCAGATGATACCGTAGTTCCTCAGTATCAAGCGCAGACATGTCTTAAACACGGTCCGATGTTAAGACATATCGATATCAGAATGATTACAAATCCACGTTTCCAGCGCTTTGCATTAAACACTGCAAAAGAATGCGGAATTCCAACCCAGAGCGCAGTAAGAACCGGCGGCGGCACAGATGGCGCTCCTATACATGTTGGAGGAAAAGCTATTCCATGCATCGTAATCGGAACGCCAGTAAGATATGCCCATACAAGTTACGGATACTCATCATTCTTTGACTTCGACTATGCAACACGTCTGGCTGTGGAAATTGTCAAACGCCTAAATAAAGAGACGATACTTTCTTTCTGAGGAATAAAAATGATTGGCGGAATGTTTGAGAAAGAAAAAATAGGAAACGTTACAAATGCGGAAAGGGTTAACACCATATATGCAATGTCCGGACGTTGCGCGCTCTATGCATGCCTTCTAGATATGGACATAAAAGGTGAAAAGACAGCCTATGTTCCCGCATACACTTGCGAAACCGTACTTTCTTCATACCTAAAAGCAGGTTTCAGCCTAAGATTCTACGACACAGATCCAGAAGGTCTTGTATCTCTTTTCAAAGAAGAAGACCTGAAAGGAGCAAGCGTTCTTGGAATCTGCGGCTATTACGGCTTTGTCAGATATGATGAAAATTTCGTAAAAAAGGCAAGAGAAAAGGGAATTGAAGTCCTTTTGGACACGACGCACTCACCTACTTATATCGATCCATATGCCACATATGAGGCAGGATCCCTTAGAAAGTGGATGGGAATCGCATCAGGAGGAATTGCTTTCAAATCAGCTTCTCCGTTCAAAATTTCTCTACTTCCGCCTGATAAGGAACATCTTGAAGGTCGCTATAAGGCAATGGAAGAAAGATCCCTATCGCTATCTAGCGGCGACCTTAGCTATGATGCTAAGGCATCAGAGACTTTCTGGAATACTGAGATGAGGCTGAGAAAGATGTTTGACGCATATGATTCTGACGAGTATTCAAAAGAGGTCATCAGACACTATGATTTTGATAGCATGATTAAAATTAGACGTGCTAATTTCAATACGATAATAAAAAATCTGAAGGATCCAAAAGGCTGGAGACCTATCTTTACAAAACTTAGAGAAAGCGATGTCCCATCCCACTTCTCCCTCTATGCAGATGATAGGGATAGCATGCAGAAGTTTCTGAAGCAAAGAGGCGTAAATAGCACTGTTTACTGGCCAGAGCCGCCAATGCTTGATGACATTGATAAATATCCCGGATCCAAATACATTATGCAGCACATAATGTCCATACAGCTGGATCAGAGATATGAGAGAGATGATATGGAAATGCTCGCATCTGTCCTGAACAGCTATAGCGAACATGTTGCTCAAGCATAAATTAAACATTAAAATACCGTCGCAAAAAAGCGGCGGTATTCTTATAACCGACCTACTCCATTGCAGGCCATAGAACAAGATTACACTCTATATGATGCGTAAAACAGTTATGACGTAATATTGCCGTTAAATCATGCAACAAACATATTTCAAGCCCAATATAGCAAAGCCTTTTTTCTAAATACGTAATAAAGTATTCCGACGCAATCTGCGATAAACCACCCAATAGGCACAGACCACCATATTCCTACGACTCCAACAGGCTCGATTGAAGAGAGAACATAAGCAAGAGCAACACGCGTTCCTAAAGAAAATATTGTAAGAATGACGCTCATGCCAGGTTTTTCTAAAGCGCGATATAGTCCGTAGAGGAGGAAAAGACAACCGATTCCGCAGTAGAAAGTACCCTCTATACGAAGATATCTCAGCCCTTCGTAAATGATATCCCGTTCACTCTCGTCAACAAAAAGATTCATAAGCTGGCTGCCAAATATCCAGATAAGAAGCGATATTGCGACTGAAAATACAAAAGATGCAATGATCGCACCTTTGAGGCCTGATCGAATGCGATCTTTCTGCTTTGCTCCATAATTTTGCGCGATAAAGGTTGAGAATGCATTACCGAATTCCTGTACTGGCATATAAGCAAAAGAATCGATTTTCACAGCGGCGGCAAAAGCTGCCATTACCACCGGTCCAAAGCTGTTCACAAGTCCTTGGACGAGCAGAATGCCAAGATTCATCACAGACTGCTGTACGCATGTGAGAATTGAGAAACTTGCAATCTCCTTGATATTTGAAAGACAGACAAGCTTATCGCCACGCCTCGGCCTAAGTTGCGGATAGCGGAACATGGCGAAAATTCCAATACCAATTCCTGATACATATTGAGATATCACAGTGGCTTCTGCAGCTCCTGCAACACCACGGTTGAAAAAAACAACAAACAATATGTCCAGGAAAATGTTCAGCACAGCAGATATTCCCAAAAATATCAAAGGAGATACGGAATCCCCGATCGCACGAAGATAAGACGAGAAATAATTATAAAGGAAAGTTCCAATAAGACCTGAATAAATGACAAACAGATACGATCTCATCATCTGCCAAATTCCATCGTCAGACACATTAAGAAACAGCCTTATGCCGTCAAGAGAAAAAAATGCAATTAAGTTAAGTATCAGCGTAATGGATAAAATTAGAAAAAATGAAGCCTGAGCGCTTTCTCTAAGCCCACGATCATCCCTTCTGCCGAATCTGATTGAAAAAACAACGCTGCTGCCCATGCACAGGCCAAGCAATATCGAGGTTATGAATGTCATCAACGTGAAAGACGATCCGACTGCAGCCAAAGCGTCAGGGCCTAGGTACCAGCTTACAATCAGAGTATCTACAACGTTATAGCACTGTTGTAATAGATTGCCTAAAATCATGGGAACGGCAAAGCGTAGCATAGATCGCATCACAGGCCCTTTCGTCAAATCTGTATCCATATGATACTGCCTCCGAAATGAAAGTTACAACTTACATAACGTAATCACATTAATTGAATTATTTTCCAAAGTCAATCTCTTATTTACTAAACGTCACCAGTAGTTTATCATTAGACAAGAGGTTTCATTTTGTTTCTTGAAGGACTAGATACGCTTGATCAGAAGATCATTCAACTGCTGATTGAAAATGCAAGGGCTTCTTACTCCGAGATAGGAGAGAAGATAGGAATTTCACGAGTCGCAGTAAAAGCGAGAATTCAATCATTAGAGGAGAGGGGGATAATCGAAGAGTACACGACGATAATAAACCCGCAGAAGATAAATGGCGCAGTATCATGTTATTTCGAGATTGAGACGCAGCCGGAATCTCTTACGAAGGTCAGCGAAATTCTGAAAGAAAACGAAACTATCACACAAGTTTATCGTGTGACAGGCAAAGATAAGCTTCACGTACACGCAGTATGCTCGTCAAATGATGAGATGGAAAAGCTAATCAGAGATGTCATAGATCCATTGCCAGGAGTTACAAGTTGCAGTTGCAATATAATTCTAGGCAGGATAAAGGATATCAAAGGCCTTCGTTTATGAATAAAAGATACTGCAAAAACGAATTAAGCCTTATGTATTTGCCATGCCAAATATAAGCATGCTGATTAAATCCTCTATAGAATGGAAAACGCCTTCGAGCTTATCTTCCTTCTCTGCATAATAGCTCAACAAAGTGCTAAATGATGATGATAATGTTGAAAGATATCTTTCTGCCATATCTTTAGATACCCCTTCTCTCAATTCAAGTTTGGACAATACTGTTTTGAAATATGTCCTGTTGAGCTTCTTAATAGGTTTCCTCAGATCATCGATGCTCTCTTTCAAGCTCTCTTCAGGATGGAGCAACGCCTCTTCAAATATGGCCCGCTCCCTCATCTTATTCTGAAAGAATTTTTCTCTAAGCTTATAAAACTCAAGAATTTCGTCATACGGATCGATATTCTCGTCATTCAGCTTGTTCTCATCTAAATAACGATACAAGCTATCCATGACTATTTTAACACATTCAAGATAGAGATCGTCCTTCCCCCTAAAATAATGGTACATCATACCTTTCGATATGTCATATTTCTTACATATCTTTTCAATATTCGTATCCTTATAACCGAATGCAGAAAACTCATTAAGAGCCGCATTGATTATCAAAGAACGGCTCTTCTCAATCCTCTCCTTTTGCGTCATAAAACCCTACCTCGTCAGCTTTTCCTATCTCGCCTGCCCATTCAAAGCCTTTCTTAGCTACAAATACCGCGATGATTTCATTAATTACTGCGGCTGCAGCAATCGTTCCCTGAATAATTGCTGCATATTCAGGCGCTGGTGTAGAGAGAACCGATATCGCAATGCCTGAAAACACTAGAGAAACACCTGAATGCGGCAAAAGCGTAAAGCCAAGATATTTTTTCACATTCTCATCCGAATGTGTTGCTGCAGCACCGAAATAAGCGCCAAAATATTTCCCTAGCGCACGAGATACGATGTAAACTGCCGTATAGATTCCAGCGCCAAAAATAAGATGATAGTCAAGAGGCGCTGCGAGATCCAGTATCACAGGAACCATTGCAAGTCCAATCACAGGATTCATCACTTCCATCATCTTGTCCAGCTTCTCCTGATCTATCATGTTGGAAAACACTGTCGAACAGGACATTCCTATCAACATGAAATTAATTACAGGAGCAGGAAGCACCATATTGATTGCAGCTCCGATCGCAGTTGAAAACAAAAGCATTGCAAGCATCCAGATTATAGTGCTTCTGTTGGTTTTCGTCCTGCGAAGTATAAGGCCTGCGATATATCCAGTAACGATTCCAATAAGAACAGGAGAAAAGACTAGAAATATCACAACAGGAACAGAAAGACCCGATGTGGAAATATGTGCAGAGACGAAAGCAATTGTCAAAAAGAATACCAATGCCGCTACAAGATCATCTAAAGCTGCCATCGGGATCAAAGTTCTCGTCACAGGGCCATCTGTCTTCAAATTATCGACTACGGAAAGGGAAGGCGCTGGAGCGGTTGCAAGAGCTATCGCACCCATTATGAATGCAAGATATATGGGAACGCTTGAGAAATAAAAGATAATGCCGAAAACGGCACTTACGCAGAAAAACGTTCCGAGAGATTCAGTAATTGTAGTAACAACAATCTGCACTCCTGCCCTTTTCATCCTTTTCCATATGAGCTCCGTTCCAATCATAAGGCCGAATATGCATTGGAAAATGCTCTCTGCAACAGAAAACCATGAAGCATCGAGTACCGAGTTATCCAATATTCCAAGTGCATAAGGACCGATTACGATCCCTGTGATAAGCCATCCTAGAATTGATGGCAGATTGATCTTTGAAACAAGTTTTCCTACGACAAGTGCAAGAAGAACTGAAACAATCAAACGAAGCATTTGAACCAAAACATCCATCTTTTTTCTTCCTTTGCCTAAGTGCAAAAAGAATGATAATAAAAATAGACGATACCGTCTACTTTTTAATTGTGAACTTTTCTTGTTGTTTTATATAACTATTAAAAATTTTGGATTTCAAACCATATTAAAAAATGCTTGGCAGAAGCCAAGCATAGCATTTTACTTTAACAAATCTCTAAGTTTTGAAAGTCTCTTCAAAGCTTCTTTTAGAGTCTCTTCTGATCTTGCAAAATGAAGTCTTATAAGGTTGTTAACATCCTCTCTGAAGAATGATGAGCCCGGAACGGCTGCAACCTTGATGTTTTTTACCATCCATTCGCAGAACTCCAAATCGCTCCACCCTTTAAATTGATCTAAATTCAAGAAATCCTGAATATCTACAAGAACGAAATAAGAGCCTTGCGGAACATTGTGCTTAAGTCCGATTTCATCTAATCCTTTTAAGAAGTAATCCCTCTTTTCAGTGTAAGTCTCTTTCAGGCCTTCATAATAGCTTTGGGGAAGATTTAATCCTGCTACAGCAGCTTCCTGAAGAGGAGCGGCTGCTCCTACCGTCAAGAAATCATGTACTTTCTTAGCATTCTCAATCACTTCTTCAGGACCGATCAGGTAACCAAGCCTCCACCCTGTAATGGAGTATGTCTTAGATAGCGAATTACAGGTGATCGTATGGTCGAACATTCCTGGAAGAGATGCTGCAGAGACATGGACAGACGGATCGTATACAAGATGCTCATACACCTCATCTGTTACGACAAATGCATCGTATTTTACGGCAAGATCTCCGATAGCTTTGAGCTCATCATATGAGAATACCTTTCCACAAGGATTTGAAGGATTACATACGATAATAGCCTTCGCACCGTCTTTAAAACCCTGCTCGATCAATGAGATATCAAAATCGTATGTAGGAGGGTTTAAAGGAATATAAATAGGTTCGGCCCCTGACAATATTGCATCTGCCCCATAGTTCTCATAAAACGGCGAGAACACCATCACCTTGTCTCCTGGGTTGCAAATCGTCATCATTGCGCATATCATGGCCTCTGTGCCGCCACAGGTGACTACGATCTCTTTCTCAGGATCAATAACCCGGTTCATCGTCTTCTGAACCTTTTTGGCAAGCGCCTCTCTGAAATTCTCAGCACCAAAAGTAACGGAGTATTGATGAGGGCCTTTATAGGCGACATCACTCAGCGCGTCTAGCAATTCTTTAGGCGGATCGAAATCAGGGAAGCCTTGCGAAAGGTTTATGCTCCCCTCCACAGAATCGCTGATTCTCGTCATCCTTCTGATTACAGAATCCGTAAATTTTCCAACTCTATCGCTTAATCTCGGCATTTTTATTCCTCTTTCATCTTCGCAAGCACTGTTGATCCGTTAGGAATGACATAAATGCTCTTTCCTTCAAGATCCGCATCGCTCATCAGTTTATCCAAATCATCATAGGCCTTAATTCCCATAGGCTTGACAATATCCTTATCGATCGACGAGTACATCATGATATTGTACTTGGCAGCTTGTTCGCAGTTTAGAAAGAAAATGTAGCCTCCGACAGTAAAATTCTCCCTAAGTTCTTTTTCAAACGTTCCGTTCACAAGCGGCTTAATCCAGTCGAAGTAATCTGGACTTCCACCCCCATTTCTACCCTCTAGAAGAAGAATCAGCGTTCCTCCGTCTTTTAGAGCGGAAATCGCATTATCGACAGCCTTAGTCCCTTGATAAAGAGATTCATCTTTAGGAAATCCTCCGCAGCTTGTAATAACTACATCGGCCTTCTTATCAATCTGAACGTCATAAATCCTCTGCACTTCTTCGCATGCCCTAAGCCACGAGGTATAATAATGTCCAGAGAAAATTCCTGTCAAATTGAAATCAGAGTCGGTTACAAGGCTTATCATAAAAAGGTTTTTCATCATTGCGGCGGCTTCAAGCATATCCTCGTTCAATGGATTTCCTTTCAAGACCCCGTTGCCTATCTTATGATTCGTCTTAAATTCAACAGGTT
The DNA here is from genome assembly GCA_949289305.1 of uncultured Spirochaetales bacterium. Lineage (GTDB taxonomy): Bacteria > Spirochaetota > Spirochaetia > Sphaerochaetales > Sphaerochaetaceae > Ornithospirochaeta. The sequence goes on along the minus strand of CASENB010000022.1, from coordinate 38,113 downwards.
CAAGACTGTAAGCATGGTTATGCTTAATCGTCTCAAGAGATGAAATTCCAGGAAGAATGCTCTTCCTTCCGCCTCCAAATCCTGCCATTACATGATATGTAGCGGCTCCAAGACAAATTACAAGATCAGCTTCTGCGGCGACTTTATTTATCCTTACCTCAGTTTTGTAACTCGTCGTTCCTAGATAGACAAGATCTTCCGCTCTGCAGTCATGATTAATAACTTCGACTTTATCATATATGTCTTCAGTCACCAGAGTCTTTAAATCTTCCACAGGGGCTCCTACGTGAGTGCCTGTTGCAACGATTATCTTAATATCGTCGTAAGCAACTCCAACATTATCAACAAGATATGAAATCAAAAGCGGCACAACTTTATCCTGTCTCATCCAAAAGCGAGTCATATCGCTGATAACCAAAGCAATCTTATCGCCTTTTTTCGCAACTTCCTTCAAAGCTTTTGAATCTATTGGGCTATCAAGCGACTGAAAAAGAGATTCTTTAAGATCTTTTATCGCCTCAACATCTTTTCCAACCAAAGTGTCAATAATTTGGCTCTCTTCTATTTTTAAAGTAACAGAAGAAGAGCCGTATTTAAATGTAAAATCTTTTTTCATAAATCAAAGAACCTTGTCTAAGAAACTAATAAGCCTCGGACTCTTAGGATGCGTGAAAAACTCTTCGGCTGTAGCATCCTCGTCAACCCTTCCACCATCAAGGAAGAGAACTCTTGAACTTACTTCGCGTGCAAACCTCATCTCATGAGTTACGATTATCATGGTCATGCCACTTCTAGCGAGCTGTTTCATAACATCAAGAACTTCTCCGATCATCTCAGGATCAAGTGCGCTTGTAGGCTCGTCAAAAAGCATGACATCAGGATCCATCATAAGAGATCTCATGATTGCTATTCTCTGCTTCTGACCTCCGGAAAGCTGGGATGGGTAATAATCAGCCTTATCTTCAAGACCAAGCCTCTTTAAAAGATCCATGGCCTTATCCTCAGCCTCTTCCTTTGATATCTTCTTAATCTTTATAGGAGCGACAGTGAGGTTTCTCATTACGTTCATATTGTTAAAGAGATTGAAATGCTGGAAAACCATTCCAATCCTTTCCCTCTGTTTGTTTATGTCCACGCCCTTTGCACAAAGATCGGTGCCATCGAAAAGTATGGATCCGCTTGTCGGCTTTTCAAGAAGGTTCAAACATCTTAAGAACGTACTCTTACCACCGCCAGACGGGCCGATAATCGATACGACTTCCTTCTCCTTAAAATCTATAGATATGTCTTTAAGAACTTCGAGATGACCAAAGTTCTTCGTAAGGTTTCTTACTTCAATAATGTTTTTATCTTGCATGGCGCATCCTCTTTTCAAGTATTGCAATAAGTCTGCTTCCGATGAATGTTAATATAAAATACATAATCGCAGCAATTGCAAGGGCAGGCAAGCTTCTGTATGTTATAGCAATAACTCCGTTTGTACCATACATAAGATCTGAAATACCGATTACGGATACGATTGAAGACTCCTTGATAACGGTTACGAACTCATTTCCAAGAGCCGGAAGGATGTTCTTTACAGCCTGAGGAAGAATTACAAGCCTCATGGATTCGCCGCTTTTAAAACCGATGCTTCTTGCCGCTTCCATCTGCCCTATGTCAACGGCCTGGATTCCAGATCTTATAACCTCTGCGATATATGCGCAGCTGTTCATACTCATTGCAACAACACCAGCCATAAAACGTGAGAAATTCGGAATAAACGATACGTCTGGGAACGTGATGCCTATCATAGGCAGGCCGTAGAATATGAACATGAGCTGTACCATTAACGGAGTTCCTCTTATGAATTCTATATAAGCGACCGCAATCCATTTAAGAGGTTTGATTCTGCCCATCCTCATTACAGCCATAAGCGTGCCGGAGAAAAGCCCCAGCACGACAGATAGCGCAGAAATGATTAAAGTGTTCTTTACCCCGTCAAGAAAGTATGGGTAATAGCGCACAAGAAGTGCAATTATTTGCTCAAAAAAACTCATAAACTATTATAGTCCTAATTCCATCTGAAGAGCTACAGCATCATCCCAAGCCTTCTGATATGAGCCATCGCTGAGGACTCTTTCGATTACCTTGTTGATCTCTGCCAAAAGATCTTCATTTCCTTTCTGTACTACAACAGACTTTCCGAAGTTTGCAACCTCTGAATCGAATTTGAAATTAGCAACAGCAAGAGTTCCATCGCTGGTTGCGACAATCGAGTCGCCAACTGCAGCGTCAACAACGAGTCCTGCAATGTTTCCATTTCTTACCTCAAGTGCGAGCTCAGGATACTTTGCAAGCTCAAAAAGCTCAGACTCAGGAAGCGCAGTCTGGATTAAGATAGACTGGATTGTTCCTCTCTGAGATCCGACTTTCAGTCCTTTTAATGACTCAGGCGTTGTATATACGTCCTTGTTTTCTGTCTTAACGACTAAATACTGTACGCTCTCTTCATATATGTCAGAAAAATCTATTACCTCGGCTCTTTCAGGCGTATTTGTAAATGCTGCGATACCAAGATCAACCTGTCCTGACTGAACTGCAGGAATGATTCCGTCAAACGCCATATCTACGATCTCAAGCTCAACACCAAGCTGTTTTGCAATCTCTGATGCAAGGAACATATCGCATCCTACGATATTCGCATTAGCATCTCTGAATTCATATGGCGCATATTGAGCTTCTGTTCCAACTACGAGCTTTCCGGCGTTCTTGATTCTCTCAAGCGCAGATACGTCGCTGTTTCCGTTTGCAAAAACAGAAAATGATAAAATTAAAAGCAGTGCTACTAAAGCTATTGTTTTAAAACCCTTTTTCATAACTCCTCCAAAAGATAACAGGCATTTTATTTCGTTTTGAATTTATATACACACTTTTTGCCATTTTATGCAATAGTTTATGAATAAAAACTGAAAAATTTTGAATATTTATGCACGAATCAACTTCTATAGAAGTATTAAAACATATAAAAAGGGGCATTTCTGCCCCAAATTTGTATCAGCTATCACTTATATGCACTACTCGAATGTAGCTGGATATTGAACTTCCGTGCTTGATACCTCGAACGGCCAAACAGTCTTATACTCTCCATCCTGAATCTGTGCGATAGCAACAGATGCATAGATGTTATTCTGTGTATGAGCCTGTCCATCCATCTCCATATCGCCGAACTTGATCCTGTCGTATGGAAGGATGATCTCAGGTCCGTTAGGGAATGATCCCTGGATATCCATATTAGCAAGAGCATCGCGTACAGCCGGTCCGTCAGTCGTTCCTGCCTGCTCGAATGCTGTCTTTAGAATCCAAATTGCTGTAAAAGACTCTGCAGAGTGTCCGTTCATATCAAGGCCGTACTTCTCCTTGAATGCTGCGTTTATCTCCTGACCTTTTGTAAGATCTGGGTTCCACTCTACTACAGATGCGATTCCGTTTGAGATTCCAGGAGTTGCAGGAATGTAGCTTGGATCTGCGAATCCGTTTGCCTTAGCAACAACGATTGGTGGCTCATAGCCCTGTTCTGCAAGAGTCTTTGTAAATAGGATTGCGTCATTGATATAGCTTTCGCAAAGGACTGCATCAGGATTTGCCGCCTTAAGTGCAAGAACTTCTGATGTTAGATCTGTAGCTCCACTGCTGTACTGGATTTCAGCAACGATCTCCATTCCGTACTTTGGTGCGAAAATACGTGCGCATCTGATAAGCTCCTGTCCAATGTTTGAGTTATCTGCGAAAATGGCGATCTTCTTTATTGGAATTCCTCTTTCTGCTGCAAGATCTTCAAGATACATGAACTGGTTCTCAACATAGATTGAGTTCATCGGGCACATTCTGAAGAAATATTTGAAGCCGAATGTTGAAAGGTTGTCTACCGTCGAGATAGCAGTTAGTTCTGGAATCTGATACTGCTCGCAAACCTGTGCTACAATCTGTGTGATCGTTGACTGGTGACATCCAAGAATCGCATGTACCCCATCCTGTGTGATAAGGCGCTCTGCAACAGATCTTCCGACTTTAGGATCTCCTTGAGTATCTCCTCTTACGATCTCAATTGGTCTTCCGTTAACACCCCCCTGCTCATTGATCATCTCAACTGCAAAATCTACGCCTCTCATGATGTTCGTGCCAATTGCAGCGTTCGTACCGGATAGTGCGTACATAGCTCCAATCTTAATTGGTTCTGTGCCGTTATCCGAGCTCTCTTCTGCTCCTCCCTGTGCAAACACCATTGAAAGGGACAGAAGTGCGATTAAAGCAATAGAAATTAGTTTTTTCATACACTTTCCTCCATTATTTTATATGCCAAGATATGCTTTCTTGACATGTTCGTTCTCTTCAAGCTCTCTAGATGTTCCTGAGAGCGTTATCTTACCGTTTTCAACTACATATCCCCTATCGGCCATTCTCAATGCTTTTGTGATATCCTGTTCTACAAGCATTACAGATATACCCTGCTCTTTCGCCATAGAATGCGCAACAGAAAGGATATCATCTACGATATTAGGAGCAAGACCGAGGGATGGCTCATCAAGTATTAAGAGCTTAGGAAGTCCTATCAGAGCCCTTCCGACGGCAACCATCTGCTGTTCGCCTCCCGATAGCGTTCCCGCAGCCTGATTCTTCCTCTCCTTAAGCTTAGGAAACCACTTATATACAAATTCAAGAGACTCGCTTAAACGAGCTTTAGTCTCCTTGCTATATGCGCCCATCTCAAGGTTCTCATATACGCTCATTTCTGTAAAAAGCTGCCTGCCCTCCGGAACCTGAACGATTCCATGATCTAAAATCGCCCTGCTGCTCTTTCCTGCAAGCTCTTCTCCGTTAAAAATAACAGAACCGGACTTAGGCTTTATCATGCCTGTGATAGTTCTAACCAGCGTTGTCTTTCCAGCACCGTTTGAACCTAAAATCGCTACGACTTCTCCGTCATCCACATGAAATGACGCGTTCCAGATTATATCTAGATTTCCATAGCCCGATGAAAGGTTTTCAACTTTAAGCATTATTAGCCCCCTTCTTGCCAAGGTATACTTCCATTACATAAGGATCGTTCATAACCTCTTCAGGAGTTCCTTCTGAGATCTTTTCGCCATGGTGTAATACGATAACGTGCTCGCATAGGCTTACAACGGCCTTCATAATGTGTTCGATTAAGAAAATCGTGACCCCTGAGTCGTTAATCTTTCTAATAAGTTCAATTGCAGACTCGGTCTCTGCAGGATTAAGGCCTGCCATTACCTCATCCAAGAAAAGCATCTCAGGCTTTGTAGCAAGGGCACGTGCCATCTCAAGACGCTTCTGATCAGGAGTTCCCATGTCTTTTGCAAGAACCTTTCTCTTTTCGTACAGTCCTGTAAAATGAAGTACATCGAGCGCAATTTCTCTTGCTTCTTTTAAAGATTTGGCACCATAGCGGCCGAAATATGCGCTCGGAACTACATTATCGACAACAGGAAGATTGCCAAGCGGTTTCATAATCTGGAACGTCCTTGCTATTCCCATATTCGTATATTCATACGGATGCTTATGAGTTATCTCCTCGCCTTTATAGAAGATTCTTCCGCTAGAAGGAGGATAATAGCCGCAGATCATATTGAACGTCGTACTCTTTCCAGCACCGTTTGGTCCGATCATGCCTGTAATCGCTCCGCTTTTGATTTCAAAAGAGACATCGGAGACAGCCTTAAGACCCTTAAAGTTCTTAGTAATGGATTCAACTTTAATAATAGGATTTTCCATTTATACCTCCTCGTCCTTCTCACTCTTCTTCAAGATTTTTGTCTCAATCGTCTTCTTAAGCTTGCTTTCGCTGAACCATCCAAGAAGACCAACCGGACGGAAGCGGATAACAACAAGAAGAACTACGGCATATAAGATCAAATTGATGCCTGGAAGAATTGCTCCAAATTCGTTTCTTAAGAATTCGGAAAGCGTAATAAGAATTGCACCTCCTACAAGAGGTCCCTCTATGAATGCAGCTCCTCCTACGATTGCAGGAAGTACGAACTCTACAGAATATGACTGAAGCATCAGATCAGGATCGATATATCTGTTGTAATAAGCATAGAAGCTTCCAACCATCGCAGCGATCATACTGCTAACTATTAAGGCATATACCTTGTATTTCATAGGCTTTATTCCGATCGCAGCAGCTACGTCTTCATCTTCTCTAATGGTCCTAAGCGCGAAACCGAACTTTGATTTACTGATCTTTCTCATAATCAGGTATACGCCGATTATCATGACAAGACCTATGTAATAATAAGGAGCCTTGCCCATAAAGCGGAATTCTAAGAATGATTCAGCCCCGAACGGAAGAGAAATTCCAGTTGCTTTTCCAGCGAAATCCCAGTTTATAACAAATTGTCTTATTGTCTCTCCGAATGCAATGGATACGAGCGTGAAATACGGACCTTTTAAAAGGAAGCAAGGATAGAACACTACTCCAGCTAGGCCTCCAACGATTAGCATTGAGAGTATCATGCTAAGCCACGGATTAAAACCAGCCTTTGTAACGAAAAGGGCGGCAACATAAGCACCAAGCCCCATGTAGGCTGCATGTCCAAGGCTGTTCTGGCCTGTCATTCCGCCAAGAAGGTTCCACGCCATCGACATGGTTGACGTATAGAAGATCAAAATGAATACGTTCATTATATATGGCTGTTTAGATAAAAACAGAGGAATAACAGCTAAGATGACAAGTAGTATTGCTACAGCTATTCTCTTTCTGATCGTATATGGGGTAAGCGTACTAGTTTTCATCCTATCTCCTCCTCATCTTAATCATCTGTCTGACTACCAAAATTACGATAAAGGTAACGAATACCGTAAGATCGCGATATGTAGGGCCTACGATAAGAGAGCTCAATGTCTCTAAAAGGCCTAAGAAAATGCCGGCAAAGAACGCACCCTGAATAGATCCGAATCCACCTACAACTACAACGATTAAAGCCTTGAAGCTGAAAGAGGCTCCAACCATCGGGTATACCATGTAAAACAGTGTTAAAAGCGCTCCAGCAATTCCAGCAAGCGCACATCCAAGACCATAAGTGATGATATAAATCCTCTTGCTGTTAATACCTACGACCTCAGCTCCAATCGGGTTCTGTGATACTGCCCTAATCTTTTTACCTGTTGGCGTGTATTTTAAGAACCAGAAAAGCGCAATCGTTACGATGATAAGCCCTATAAAACTTATCATCTTAGGAAGCGACATAGTAATCGGCCCGAAACTCAACGTCTTAGAGCTGTAGCTTGTGGTAATCGTTCTGTAATTTGGAGAAAAGATTACGAGCGCAAGGTTCTGAAACAGCATTCCAAGTCCTACGGTTAAGAATAAAAGGTTTGTAAAGCTCTTTGTGCCAAGGGACGGCGTAATCAGAGTATGCTGAATAAGAGCTCCAAGTGCAAACATGCAAACGACAACCAAAGGAATTGAAAGATATGGGTCAAGCCCTAAATAAGTGTTGAATACGTATGTAAGATACATTCCTATCATAAGCATTTCGCCATGACAGAAGTTAATGATCTTCATAACTCCGAAAATAATGTTCTGCCCCATCCCCATCAAGGAATAGAAACCGCCTATAAGCAGGCCGTTTACGCAGGCTTGTAAGAATATTTCCAAAGCTCACCTCCATGACCTAACCTTTTTCTCATGAGAAAAGAGAGCCGTCAACAAAGATTTTTAAAAAGGCAAGAAATTGAAGATTGATGACAAGAAGTTAAAGAAAAAGAAAACTTTAAACTGGCCTTTAAGTGGTTTATAATCTTTAAATTGAGATGAGAAAAGTCCTGCTTCTTCTATCCATTTTCTTAGCTATAAGCCTTAATGCATACTCTTCTGATCATTATTTAAGGCTAAAAACAAATAATAAGGCAGAACATCCGGAGACCAAGGCGTTAGTATATTTTTCCAAGCTTGTCGAAAGGAAAACAGAAGAAAACATCCTAGTCGAAATTAAGAGCGACGAAAGAGAAAGGGATGAATCGCTTTTAGATCAGGTATCGTTCGCAGGCATCTCGCTTGCACTCGTTGATTTAGACTATCTTCTTCCGTACGTACCATCCGTAAAGAAAAGCGGAGGAATAAGCCTAGAAGCCATTAATAAGGATCTGGCTAAAGAGAATCTAATAGCGCTAAGCATATATCCAAGAAAGCACAGAGCAGTATTTTTCCTATCTAAAGACATTGATCATAGCGAAAACCTTACTATAGCGACAGTCGGATCATCTTATTATGTAAGTCAACTGCAACAAAACGGCCTTTCTTCTTACTCAATAGAACTAAAAGACGCAGCCCCATTGATGCTAGACCTAAATATCGCAGGAATTGACGCTTCCCTTGTTGATTTCACATACAGCGAAGCATATCCGTTTTCAAATTCATGCTACATAAGAAAAGAAGACAGCCTTCCATCCGTACTTCTAATGAACAGAAGAATTTTCAATTCCCTTAAAGATGAAGACAAACTTATTATAATGGAATCTGCGCGCCTATCAAAAAACTATGCGGAAAACCTCATAAAGAGAGCCGAAGAAACAATATTCAACAGGCTTGTAAAAGAGAGCACTCTAATGGAGCCAGCTAATGGGTAAAAGACGTTTTTTATTTTCTATTGCGGCATTCATAACCTCTTCGCTGGTCTTTCTTTTAGTCTTTCTCGTACTCTTTTCAACTCTTTCCCAAGCCTCACGCTATAAAAGCTATCTTCTTCAAAGCAGAAATGCCGATACTCTTGTCGCATTAGAACGCCTTAAGATGGAACTATCGGAGGCAGAGAACGCATTTCAGGATTACCTTAATACAAAGAACACATACCGTCTTGAAGATTTCCATAGAGCAAAAAAAGCATCCAATGATGCGATAGAAGATCTCGAAATACTACTAAAAGACGATAAAAATGCGCTTTTTACGCTCTATTCCATAAAAGAAAGCTTTAAATCATACAGCTATCAGTGCGAAAAGGCATTTGAACTATTCGGCCTTAATGTATCGTCGTACTATATGCAAAAGGTTCAGGCAGACAGCATAGCAACATATTTAAACAGGTATGCAGACGAGCTTCTTTCTTCAATAATCGAGAGCAACACGGCATCCCTTGCAGAAGATGCTAGATCATACAGCCTATTTATTACGCTGAATATCATATTCCTTATAATATTCACGCTGTTTTTAATTTTAATCGTAATAATATACTCAAGAAACATACGACGCCCGTTAAGAGAGCTTGGAATAACTGCAGAACGTATCTCCCAAGGAGAGCTAAACGCAAGAAGCAGCGCCTCTTCAAGAGACAAGCAGGTCATGCTGTTAACCGCAACGTTTAACAATATGGCAGACGATGTTGTTAAAGCGATGGAAGATCAAAAGAAAAAAGCAGAAGCGGAAAAACAGCTTCTTGAAGAACAGAAGAAGAACCTTATGGTTCAAGCGCAACTAGACAGAGCGACATTCTTAGCCCTACAGACGCAGACAAATCCACATTTCCTTTTCAATACATTGAATTCAATTGACAGAACGATACAGCTGAACAAAATAAATGATGCGAGGACAATGCTCCATTCGATATCATCACTAATGCGCTACAATCTCTCAGATGCATCAGTCCCTGCAGTTCTAAGGGAAGAGATTGAAGTCACAAAAGAATATCTGCTCATACAAAAAGCACGCTTTTCAAGCCGTTTCAGCTATGAGATTGACATCCCGGATATCCTATTGGATACCATATTCATACCCCGTTTCACTCTCCAGCCTTTAGTTGAGAATGCAATAATCCACGGTCTTAAAGATAAAGAAGAAGAGGCAAAAGTAGCAATAAGGGCAGAAGAGAGAGGATATGACGTAATTCTTACAATCTCTGACAACGGATCTGGAATGAGCGAAGAAAAGATAAAGGAGTGCTTAAGCAGAAACTACATGGAAGGAAAGCATATAGGGATAAGCAATACGAAACATCGCCTGGAGCTTTTCACAGGAAAAAAGAACGCATTAATAATAAAAAGCAAGCTTAATGAAGGCACGCTCATCATCATAACGCTGAGGAGGGAATATGAGCAGTAATTACTATAATATACTGATAGCAGATGACGAAGATATAGAAAGAGAGGCCCTTAAAATGATAGTCGGTTCCTCTGGACTGCCTTTTTCATCCCTCCATGAGGCGAAAAATGGAAGAGAGGCGTTGGACATCAGTGAAAAAAGCAAAATAGACATTATGATACTCGATATAAACATGCCAAAGCTCTCAGGCCTTCAGGTGCTCGAGATGCTAAGAGCGAAAGGTGATGATGCGAAAGTAATAATATCTACGGCATATGATGAATTTGCATATGCTGTAAAAGCGCTTCAATTCGGGGCTGTAGATTTCCTTGTAAAGCCCGTTCTTGATGAGAATCTAATAGAAAGTCTTAAAAAGTGCATAGAACGCCTTGATGAAGAAAAAGAGAGAGAAAAGAAACTAACAAGAATCGAGGACTACCTGAAAGTATCACAAAAGAAGATCAATTTGGACAATGAACCTGATCAGGTAAGACAGACATGTTCTTATATCGAGTCGAACTATGACAAAAGAATTGGACTTGAAGAGATTGCTGATGATTTAAAGATAAGCAAATTCCATCTTTCCCGCATATTTAAAAGTGCGATGGATATGACTGTAATAGATTATCTGACGAAAATAAGGATGGAAAAGGCAAAAGAGCTCCTAGCCCTTACAAAAGAGAGTGTTAAGATCATCGCGTTCAGAACGGGTTTCAGCGATCCGAACTACTTCAGCCTGACATTCAGGAAGTATTCAGGCCTCAGCCCTCTTCAGTTCAGAGCAAAAGCAATCAGAGAAAAATAGATGGCCAAGTTTTACGGAGAATTCTTCAAATATAATCGGAAATTTTTACAAAACTTAACGGGGAATTCTACATTATTATAAACTAATTACTTACTAGTATTAATTTTAACTTAAACATATAATGCTTCTTGGTTTCAAGAAACAAATAAGATGAATCTCTCTTCTATTTTTATTGAGAAGAAAACAAAGGGGTCCTAACGACCATGCAGAAATAGACCTGATAAAAGAAAGCAATGGTATTCTCTTCCCTATTGAAATAAAAATGACAACAAGTCCCGATGGGCAAATGGTTCGCCATTTTGAAAGACTAGACTAATCTATATGCGGTATGTGAACCATCGTATGTCTTCACAATAAAAAGACATTACTCAAACGTGATGTTCTTGTAATGCCTGTCTCTATGATTTAAAAATAGCTAGCCTGTAAACTAAACTTCATTTATGACGATCATGTCAATTTTTTGTTCCCTCTTAAATTTAAATCAACGAATCTCCGAAAACCTGATTCACTTCATCTGAGTCCTTTCCAGATATAATTCTGCCAGTAGCCTGTTCGATAGCACTTAATAATTTCCTAGCACGATCAATAAAGAAAGCTCCAAAATCATCATTTCTCAATAAAACATGGTCAATCCAATGTGTCTCAACATAGTCATCCAAATCGGAAGGCATGACAGAACCTTTCTTTTCGAGTTTTCCGAGATAAACGGATGGAGCAGCGCCACCTATTTCTCGATTGCTACTTGCAGAAATCGGTGTTTTATTCACAATACTGTTCCATTTGGATTTATCGTATCTCTGCCCAATGCAATAGTCCTTCGGGAAAATGTGATGGATATCAATTTTCTCGTTTGAGTATGTAGAAAAATCCATCTCAGAACCAGAAATGAAATCGCGAGCATGATTCTTCAGTATCAGAGCCATAATACCTTTGTAAGCAGCTGATTGCCTCGACTGCATGCTGATCAGGCGAGTAGGATTAAAAAAGAAATCAGTGATTGTCTTCGGAATGTCGCCGTCTGCAGTAATCCACTTTATAACTTGTGGAACATCGTTTGCGTATCTCGTTTCATTTGCAGAACCATATAGTTCTCCGAATACACCGCACCAATACCACTGTTTCACCATGTTCTTCGTATTGGTAGTTTTAATCTTATTATTCTCCATTAGGACAGTACAAATGGTAGCTAATGGAATAAGCTGTGTACTATAAGGAAGATCTCGACTTGAGAAAATTCGTTCTTCCTGTAACAGCTTATCAGCCACAGAGAATCCTTTGCAAAGAGCATCTGCATACTTTTTGTATTCTATCAGAGGCAGAGCTAAGACATCCTTCTTCTTACAACTTACAGTTCCGCCTGACTTGAACGAAGAAAGTAATGTAAGTGCAGTTAAGAAATCGGTAGCAGTAACAATGTTTAGCAATTCTCCTGAAAAATACATCTCCTTACGTTCATCCCAATCTTTTCGAAGTGGGAAATTGTCCATAGCAAAAACTGCTGTAACAAGTTCAAAAACCGTTAAAGAAACGCCTCCTGTATTGACATTCTCGAATACTTGGCAAACTGCTTCTCTTGGCGTTTCTTTGTCTAATAGAATAACAGGCATAGCATATGTCTGCGTCGGCAGAATGATTTTGGAGAAAAATTCGGTGAATTGTTTGATAATCCTTGAGTCATAGTTGTAATAGGCATAGTAATCATTCTGCCAGCCCTGCTCCTCTCCTGGATTGAGAATGATGTTCAGAGGAAACATTTTCTGACAGAATTCATTCTTCCTTGTCGAGAGATCTATTTCAATTTTCCTTCCAAAGTCAGATGTTACCTGTTTTGTCGAAGGAATAGAGACGACTATTTCTTCATCGTCAGCACTTGGATCAATAGCTTTTTCAATATCAAGATAATAAAATCTGTCTATCTCCTTTCCTTTATCCGTTTTGGTGTGAACTGCTTTCTTACTATAAAGAGCATTGTAAAGCGAGGTCAATCTTTGCTGCCCATCAAGGATCAGTTCATCAGGTTCAGATTCTGGATTGGCATTCGAGCCTTCAATTGGTTTGTACTTGAAATGGATGCTCTCATTCCCGTATTCCAAGAACATTGCAGCACCTACTGGAAAGTTGTGAATGACGCTAAGTATTAACGCCTTAATGCGTCCATCGTCCCACACCCACCCTCTCTGAAAATCAGGCAATTGTGCTTTACCACTATCTACCGCCTTCATCAAATCTATAAGAGCTCTATCATTAGTTTTCATACACATTTGCCTCCTTTTCTGTTCCACTGTGTATTCCACATAAAAACATTCTGGAAATATATGATCCATTTCAAAATCTGTTTTTGTTTTCTTCTTACGATTTTTTTCTTAGCGCTTACCATTTTAAACAGCATATGCATAAAATATAGCATGGAAAATAATGCAATATAATTAAAAAAAGAAAGCCATTGTTCTTTTTTTTAGATTTGGGGATTTTGTTGAATTTTTTTCTTTTTTTAATAATTTACTCTGTTTTAAACAGAAGAAAATAATTACCAAAGCAAAAGCCACAGCACTTGTAGCTCATAGTACTGTGGCAATTATTTTTATTCCCTTTGTTTGTTGTTAATTCTGACCGTAATATGCGTTCTTGCCATGCTTCCTAAGAAAATGCTTATCCAAAAGTGTCTGCTGCATCCTTACGATGTACGGATTTATCTCCATTGCATGATATGCCATAAATGCAACTTCTTCCAAAACAACTGCATTATGTACGGCGTTCATTGCGTCCACTCCCCAGCAGAACGGCCCATGAGATGCGACTAGAACTGCTGGGATAGAATCTGGATTGAGATCTTTAAAACGTTCGACAATGACATTTCCTGTCTCTTTCTCATACTCCCCCTTTATCTCATCAGCTGTCATCTTTCTAGTACATGGGATATCGCCATAAAAATAATCTCCTTGGGTGGTCCCAAGGGCGGGGATATCTACACAGGCCTGAGCAAAAGAGGTAGCCCATCTTGAATGGGTATGAACTACAGATCCAATATTTTTAAATGCATTATAAAGTACGACATGCGTAGGCGTATCGGAGGAAGGCTTCCACCTTCCCTCGACTTTCTCTCCGCTTTCCAAAGAGACTACAACCATATCATCTGCGCACATCCTGTCATATTCGACTCCGCTTGGCTTAATGACCATCAGTCCGCTTTTTCTATCAACAGCTGAAACATTTCCCCAAGTAAAGGTCACAAGGCCTCTCTTCGGCAGTTCTAAATTCGCCCTTAATACCTCTTCTTTCAGATCTTCTAACATAATTACCTCAACTTCCAAGCAAGATCATTTAAAAAGAGTTCCTTTTCCAAACTCTCGACAGTAGTACCCTTTGAAATGTGAATAAATTCAATTCCAGCCATATTTGCAAAGTCTTTTATCATCTCCGCACTTACGTCATAGCTTAATACGCTGTGATGCGCCCCTCCTGCGGTTATCCAGCACTCAAGTCCTGTCTCAAGATCAGGATAAGCCTGCCACATTACGCGTGCAACCGGTAGATTAGGCATTGGAAGAATTGGTTTTACAGCGTGGATATCCTGGCAGATTATCCTCATTCTTCCGCCCATGTCTATTAAAGAGACTACGATCGCATCCCCCTCTTTACCTTCAAACACAAGGCGCGCAGGATCTTTTCTGTCACCAATTCCTAAAGGATGGACTTCTATCCTTGGACGATCTGCAGCAACGGACGGACAGACTTCAAGCATGTGTGCGCCAAGCGAGTATTTAGCTCCAGGGGCAAGGTTATATGTATAGTCCTCCATGAATGCCGATGCGCCATTTTCATCCTTTCCCATGTGCTTTAAAATTGCAGTCATTGCGCTTACTTTCCAGTCCCCTTCTCCGCCATAGCCGTATCCTTGCGCCATTAGATGCTGGCTAGCAAGTCCCGGAAGCTGATCCATTCCATAGAGATCCTGGAATGTGTTTGAGAACGCCATACAGCCTTCGCTATCCATCATCTTCTTAATTGCGATCTCTTCTCTCGCCTGATAGCGCACAGTCTCAATGTCATCAGTTGCAAAATCGTACGCTGCCCTATAAACCTCCATTAAAGCATCGATTTCGCCGTCTGTTACCTCGTTCATCACCTCGACAAGCTTTCCGACCGGCCATGTGTTAACCTGCCATCCAAGTTTAATCTGCGTCTCAACCTTGTCTCCTTCCGTTACAGCTACCTCCCTCATGTTGTCCCCAAATCTCATAACCTTGAGATTCTTTGAGAACGCAAAGCCAGATGCCGCCTTCATCCAATCTCCTAGCCTCTTATGTACATTCTGATCTTTCCAATACCCCGCAATCACTTTTCTCTTTAGTCGAAGACGGGCTGCAATAAAACCATGTTCCCTATCTCCATGCGCCGCCTGATTGAGATTCATAAAATCCATGTCGATCTCTTCATTCGGGATCTCTTCGTTATATTGCGTTGCAAGATGGCAATAAGGCTTTTGTAAATTGACAAGCCCGTTTATCCACATCTTACTGGGGCTGAACGTATGGCACCATGATACCAAACCTAAGCAATTATCATCATAGTTTGCCTCTTTTACGACATCTGCAATCTCTTTATTTGTTTTTGCAGTCACTTTATACACAAGCGGATAAGGCAGTACCTTTGACAGTTCATCTGCCATCTCTCTTGCCCTTTTTTCAACTATTTCAAGCACCTCAGGACCATATAGAAACTGAGATCCAACAACAAACCAAAACTCTTTCTTTTTCATACTCTACTCCACTTAAAACTTATCTATTGCGGCCTTCTCCACATCCAAACCGTTAATAAATCTATCCAAATAGGCTTTAAAAGCCTTAACTTCTTTTTCTGCTGCGACCATCTTCTCTGAAGGCGCGTCCTTGAAAACCCTATTATCTAGGAAATCTTCAAGACTTTCTTCATTCTCATATCTGTATGCAGCAAGAAGCGCCATGCCATATGGCCCTCCCTCTCCTGCGGTTTTCATTGTGAATACAGGAGCATCAACAGATGAAGAGAGAAACTTTGCGCCCGTCACAGGGTGTCTGAAAAGCCCTCCATGTCCCATCAGACGATCGATCTTAACCCCTTCTTTTTTAAGAATATCCATCCCATATGCAAGAGTTGCAAGAGAAGAGTACAAATGAGCCCTGACAAAATCAGCAAGAGTCGGCTTTACGCTTCTGTCTCTTACAACTACAGGTCTTCCATCGCTAAGTCCTACTACAGGCTCCCCGGAGATGTAATTATAAACTGTAAATGATGCAGCATCCTCTCTTCCGCTAAGGCAGTGTTTATAAAGCCTTTTATAAAGCTCATCTAAATCGGCATTCCCCCCCATTAGCACTACGGCTTCATGAAGTATGGAAACATATGCGTTCATATCGCTTGTGCAGTTGTTGCAGTGGACCATCGCGCAATCGCTTCCCGATGGCGTTGTTACGATATCGATTTCCTCATGAACTTCTTTTAACGGCTTTTCAAGAACTACCATAGAGAAGATTGAAGTTCCTGCAGAGACGTTTCCAGTTCTCTTTCTAACTGCGTTGGTAGCAGTCATTCCAGTTCCCGCATCACCTTCTGCAGGTGCCATGAGAGCACCCTCTTCCAAGTCCCCATCTGGATCTAAAAGAAGTGCGCCTTCTTTTGTAAGGCATCCCGCATCATCTCCAGCCTTCAGAACTTTTGGAAAAACTTTATAGATATCGACATTTGCAAGAGATAAGAACTTATCAGCCATTTTCTTGTCATAGTTCAAAGCACTGCTGTCAATCGGGAACATTCCAGATGCATCTCCAATTCCTAATGCATTGACATCACTGAGCAAATATGAGACATAGCCTGCAAGGGTCGTCATATGAGCAATGTTCTTAATATGTTCTTCCTTGTTCAATATCGCCTGATAAAGATGTGAAATGCTCCATCTCTGCGGAATATTGAAAGAGAACAGCTCTGTAAGGACTTTGCTTGATTCTGCTGTTGTTGTATTCCTCCAAGTTCTGAACGGCGTCAATAGGTTCCAAGCATCATCAAATGCAAGGTAACCATGCATCATCGCACTTATTCCAAGAGAGTCTATGCGTTTTAAAGTCTTTCCGCTCTTTCTCTTATAATCTTCTTTTAAATCCTTATAGCATGATACGAGGCCTTTTTTTACATCTTCCATGCTGTATGTCCAGTATCCGTCAACAAGACTGTCCTGCCAGCTGTAAGATCCGTTAGCAATCGGAACATATTTCTCATCGATGAGAGTCGCCTTGATTCTTGTAGAACCAAGTTCAATGCCCAAGTACAATCTTTCCATTTCTCCTCCCTAAGCTTTCTTGCTATGGCTTCTCTTTCTAAGAAGCACAAGAGACTGAATGACAAGGAAGATGCAGATCATGAGTGCAACAGTAATATTAGTCCACCATGCATCGTCCAAGCCAAGCATAGATACGATGTTCTTAATCGTACTTAAAGAGAGTACGCCAAAGAACGTTCCTACAATATTGCCTACTCCTCCTGTTAGCATCGTACCGCCGATGATCGATGAGGCGATTGCATTCATCTCTGCTCCTGTCGCATGAGAAGGAGAGCCTGATCCTACGTGTAAGAAGTATACGAAGCCGCCAATTCCAGCCAAAAGTCCGCAAAGAAGATGCGCCATGAATTTAGTTCTTCTTACGTTAATTCCAAGCATGTTTGCGCTCTGTGCGTTTCCTCCGACTGCATAGAAGCTTCTTCCAAGCTTTGTCCATCTAAGAAGGATGAATAATAGTATTACCACGGCAAGGGCTACTAGAACTCCGATTTCAACATAGGCTGGAACATAAACGCCAAGACGGTTTACCGTACCAGCTCCAGGAACATACACTCTTGTACTTTTTAGAGCCTGGAACGCCTCATGCTGCACGTTGAACTGTGTTGAGTTCACAATCGTCGTCATACCCTTTGCAAAGAACATTCCGGCAAGCGTTACAATAAAAGGCTGGATATCAAGATACGCAACCAGATATCCTTGGACAATACCGAATGCAACTCCTATAGCCAAGGAAAGAAGAATAGCTGTAAATACGCTTCCCCCCTGATAGTCCAAATGAACTGCAGCACTCATACAGATTAGCGCAGTCAGCTTTCCTACCGATATGTCTATTCCTCCTGTTATCATGACAATAGACATTCCGCAAGAAAGGATGATCAAGGCAGCATTCTCATTAAGAATATTAAAGAAGGTCTGGAATCTTAAGAATCCCCTTCCGATAAACAACATTGCAAAAAGATACATTGCAAAGAAGAC
This sequence comes from uncultured Spirochaetales bacterium, assembly GCA_949289305.1. Taxonomy (GTDB): domain Bacteria; phylum Spirochaetota; class Spirochaetia; order Sphaerochaetales; family Sphaerochaetaceae; genus Ornithospirochaeta. The sequence goes on along the minus strand of CASENB010000022.1, from coordinate 19,942 downwards.
TACGATCGTAATTAAAAGAAGCAGGTTCGTGTCCGATAGCGGACTTCTCTTTTTCAAAGTTTTCATTATGCGACCTCCCCTTTTGCTCTTGCACTCTGAAGTCTCTTAAATGTAGAGGCGATCTTCTCTCTTACCGTTGGAGCGCTCAATACTACAAGGACGATAACGACAACGGCCTTATATGCCGGAAGAGCGCTAGACGATACATTGAACTTAAACAGCGTCGTTGTAAGGAACTGAATTACGTAAGCCCCTAAGATCGAAGAAGCCATACTGAACTTACCGCCTGACAAGGCATTGCCTCCAAGTGCGACGGCTAAAATCGCATCCATCTCAATATCCAATGCGACAACAGAATAATTTATGGTTGAGAATCTCGTTACTTTGATAAACCCGGCAACAGCTACGCAGAGCCCCATAATCACATAAGTCAGGAACTTTATGAATCTCGGATTGATTCCGTTTAGCTTTGCAGAGTTCGCATTAATTCCTACGCTCTGAGTATATAGCTTAAGCGTTGTAAACTTTAGAACAAGGAACGTAATTATTATGCATGCGATAGCAATGAATATCGGAGTCGGAATCGGGCATCCTGGGAAAAATCCACCCCAGTATCCAAAGGATGGATCGCTAATAATCGGAAGGCGGTTATTGTTAATCCATGCGGCAATAGATCGTCCTGCAGTATAAAGAATAAGTGTTGCAATCATTGGCTGGATGTTAAAATATGCGACAAGAGTTCCGTTAAAAGCCCCAAAAAGCATCGAGACCACACAGCTTACAAGAAAAGCAAATAAAATCGAATGCTGCATCTCATCCGGTCTTGGATTATCGCCGCATAGAACTCTCAGAATTACAGACCCGGCAATCGCAATTGCAGCACCTACGCTTATATCCTGTCCACCTGATGCCGCCGTTACTAATGTCATTCCTATAGCAAGAATTGCAAGTTCTGATGCATTATCCAAAATAGTGATCAGATAGCCAGAGAGAACAGGATAGCCTTGGCTGTTTGTAGAATATGTTATCTTGAAGAAAGAAGGATCTGCAATCAGATTAAACACAACAAGGACAAAAAGTGCAGCAAGAGGAATGAAGATCTGTTTTCTAACAATCTTAGAAAGAGTTCCTTTCCACCCGGTCTTTACTATGATCTCACTCATTTTTCCCCTCCTGCAATCGTGTTCATTACGTTAGTCTGGTTAAGGCCGTCCCCTGTTATCTCTCCAACAGGCTTTCCATCTCTCATAACATAGAGCTTTGAACAGGTTCTGAGCATCTCGTCGATTTCAGAAGAGATAAATGTAACGCTCCTACCCTCTTTTGCAAGTTCCAATACAAGCTTTTGAATCTCAATTTTAGTTCCGATATCTATTCCTCTCGTAGGCTCATCTAAAATCAGATACTGCGGATTCGTTAAGAGCCAGCGTGCAAGAATTACCTTCTGCTGGTTTCCTCCCGACAGTGACTTAATCGGAGTGTCAGCGTTTTCAGTCTTTATATCCAGTAGTTTTATATACTTATCCGCAAACTCTTCCGCCCTTGCTCTTGAGATTGGCCCAAAGAATCCTTTCATAACCTGAAGTGCAAGTATGATATTCTCCCTTACAGATAGGTCTCCGACAATTCCATCTCCCTTTCTGTCTTCAGGAAGATATCCAATTCCATGTTTCATAGCGTTCTTTGGATTAGATATCTTGACGTTCTTCCCCTCTATCTTGACGCTGCCTCCCGTCACATGATCAGCTCCGAAAATCGCCCTTACGCACTCGCTTCTTCCTGAGCCCAAAAGTCCTGTAAATCCATTTACTTCCCCTTTATGGATCTCAAAATTAAAAGGACTTCGAGCTGCAACGCTAGTTAGCCCTTCCGCTTTATAAATAACTTCGCCAACTCCCTCTGCCTCGCCATCAGAGCTCTTAATGTCAGCAAGATCGTCAAGCTCTTTACCAAGCATCTTAGATACGAGCTCAACGCGTGGAAGATTTTCTATTGCATACTCCCCTACGAGCTTTCCATCTCGTAGTACTGTAATTCTGTCGCAAACCTCATACACCTGATCTAAGAAGTGGGTTACAAATATTATGCCTACGCCTCTTTTCTTCAGATCGAGCATCAGTGAAAACAGTTTTGCAACCTCCCCTTCGTCCAAAGACGATGTCGGCTCATCGAGAATCAAGACTTTGCAATCCATATCGACGGCCCTTGCAATCGCAACCATCTGCTGGACTGCGATGGAGCATGTGCCAAGCTGCTGTTCCGCTTTCGCAGGTATTTGAAGACTCTCAAGAATTTCAGTTGCCGCCTTGTTCATCTTCTTCCACTGCGTAATCTTGCTCTTAGTTCTCCCTATATACATATTCTCTGCCACCGTCAGATTCGGACAGAGCGTAATTTCCTGATAAACCGTGCTTATTCCTAGATTCTGGGCATCCTCAGGGCTTTTAATATTTATCGCACCTTCATGTCCTTTTAGAAAAACTTCCCCGCTGTCTTTCGGATAAACGCCAGTCAAAACCTTAATCAACGTGCTCTTTCCCGCACCATTTTCACCCATAAGGGCATGTATTTCACCTTCACGGAGTGTGAAATCTACGTTTTGAAGCGCTTTAACCGTGTAGAACGTCTTACTTATTCCCCTCATTTCAAGAACAGAATTCTTTTCCACTTTCCTCTTCCTTTTGTTTTTGAAAAATCAAGGCACGGAAGCCCTAGTCCGCCGTGCCTTATTTCAACCTATGAATATCCAAATCCTTATCAGATTCCGTACTGCTCTACATCTTCAGCTGTGATTGTAGCAGCGTCAAATCCTCTCTCTTCAAGATAGATAACCTTCTCTTCCGGCTGGATTCCCTGCTCAAGGTTCTTGATGATCTCGTCAATATAAGATGCCTGGAATGGGTTGCACTGTCCATCGTAGTTCCATCTTCCAGCAAGAAGTTCTTCCAGCGCCCACTTGTTAGTATCGAATCCCATTATGATTACATCTCCGTCAACTCCATGGGAGATGTTAGCCCTGTCGAGAGCAGCAACAGCGCCACGTGCCATGTCGTCGTTTTCAGCATAAATTACGTTAAATGGAGTTCCTGCATCGATTACAGCCTGTACGATCTGCTGTGCAGTCTCTGCATTCCATTCTGCAGTCTGCTGAGTAACGATGTTCCAATTGTCGTTTGCAGCTACTTTAGCATCTAACGCGCCTGTTCTTCCAACCTGTGCAGCAGAACCCATAACACCCTGGATGTGTATGATATTGTACTCTTCCAATCCCTGGCTTTCGAGCCATGCGACCGCTGTCTCGCCCTCTTTTGCCATATCAGATACGATTGATGCTACATAAAGGCTCTCATCCGCATCGATTGTCCTGTCGAAAAGAATAACTCCGATTCCATTATTCTGTGCATCCTGAAGAACAGAATCCCAGCCAGCAGTTCCTGCTGCGCTAATTAATAGATAGTCGACCTCATCCTGAATGAACATCTGAGCTGCAGCAATCTGCTCTTCGTTTCTAAGGCTGTAGAAGAAAGAAGCATCATAGCCGTTTTCCTCTGTGAAAACTCTCTTCATGTCGTTGTCGTTGGCCGTACGATATCCCGATTCGTTAGGATCGTTGTTGATAATGCCGACTCTGATAAGTCCGCCAGCCTCACTTGCAGCTGCTTCCTGTGCGCCCTGTGCAAATACGACTGTGACTGCTAATAACATTACGATTAATGAAAGCAAAAATTTCTTCATTGTCTTTACCTCTCTTTTGTTTTTGAAACGTCTTTTTTACCGTTTCTAAGTAAATTAGAACATGGGTTTTTACAGCTGTCAACAAATTTTTCATACAAATTAATTTTCATCTTTATTTTAAATACAACTTATAAGTTTCAATATTTTTTAAATACAAATATTTAATATCAATCCCATGTTTTTAGAGACTATTTAATATCATCTACAAAATAAAGAATTACAAATTGATTCAAAACAAATACATATTGTATTCATTTTTCAAAAAATAAATACATTTTATAAATACAAATTCTATGATATCATCCTATCAAAGGATATTATTATGGCTTCAAAATATAGAAACCTAGCAGATATTTTGAGAGCGGAGATTGCAAAGCTTTCATCATTAGGTTCATCCCGCCTTCCAACGGAAGCGGAGATTACAAAACAATATAATGTCAGCAGACAGACGGTCAGAAACGCGCTTGAACTGTTAGAGAGCGAAGGGCTAATTGAAAGAAGGCAGGGAAGCGGTTCTTACATACGACAAAAGAAAACAGAATCAGATTTAAAACAAATTGCCCTTGTGACATCTTTTATAGACGATTACATCTTCCCAACAATTCTTCACGATGCTCAAAGCATATTTGAAAAAAACGGCTACTCTACCATCGTTTATGCGACAGATAATAAGATATCGAGGGAAAGAGAGATTCTGCTATCGTTAATAAATAAGAATATAAGTGCCATCTTAATCGAGGGATCGAAGACAGCTTTGCCAACAGCTAACGCAGATCTGTTTCTGCGTCTAAAAGAGATGGAAATCCCAGTGCTATTCATACATGGATCTTATAGGAACTTAAAAGATTTCCCATGTATAAGCGATGACAACTTTGCCGGAGGCTACATGCTTGCGAACTACCTAATAGCAAAGGGGCACAAAAAGATTGCAGGAATATTCAAAAGCGATGACGAGCAAGGCCCTGAAAGGTATTACGGGCTTGTTTCTGCGATGGTTGAAGCCGGACTAAGAATAAACGACAGCTCGTTCTGCTGGTACGACAGCGAAGATAGGAAGGCGATTATAAATAATGAAGGTTTCGATAGAATCGACCGTTTCATTAACAAAAGGCTCGCAGGATCTAGCGCAGTAGTCTGCTATAACGATGAAATAGCATACTCTCTTGTAAAAAGACTGCTTGAAAAAGGTACGAAAATTCCAGAAGAGATTGCAATCGTAAGCTTTGACAACAGCTTTTACAGTCAGATAGGCTCTGTTCCAATCACCTCTTTAGGCCATAACAAGGAAAGAACTGGAAAGTGTGCGGCAAATACGCTTCTGGCGATGATAAAAGGAGAGAAGGTCGAATCGAGAAAAATTTCTTGGCAGCTGAGTGAAAGGCTAAGCGGCTAGGCTTGATAAAAAGCCATCGTATCCATATCAACTGCCGTGATCTTATAAAAAAATGATCCGGTATCTATTGCCGCAAGATGGAACTTCTTGCTATAAAACGGTCCTATCTCCGGCAAAGGCGTATGACCGACCCATATCGTTTTTTTAGTTTCTATTGGCAGTAACTCATTCCTTATCTTATTATATGCGTCACTCACTCCCGCATCATACATTGCTGAATAAAGATAATCTCTGTCCCACATGAAATCCTCTAGATATGACACATCGTCCTCTTCGCTATACATATCATCATTGATGAATGGAAAAGGACGAGGCCTTGAGGCTATCAAATCAAGCTCTTTTTCAGTGAAATCCGAATAAGGTCCGCCATGCATTATTATGGAGTCTTTTAAAACTCTCAGAACTGGAATTTTCCTGTAAAACGCCTTAACTTTCTCCTTCCATTCTTTTGGCATTCTCATAACCTTTTCAAACGTACGCATTCCGCCATTATGGCTAAGCCAGAAAGAATCAGGCCTGCCAGTGCACAGATACTCTTCAAAATAGATGTCATGGTTGCCAAGAACCGGATAAAAATTTTTTAAGCCCATCAGGAAATCAAGCGTTTCTACAGGTTGCTCTCCCCTGTCTAGCAAGTCTCCAACAGAATAAAGCTCATCGTCATTCTCATTGAATCCCGCCTTTTCCAAGACGGAGATCAATTTATCATAGCAGCTGTGAATATCCCCTACAATTATCCTTCTCATATTTATTATATTATAGCATAAAGTATTTCTCACAATCCGCTGTTCTTCTTGACTAGTGTAAAGCGTTCATTTATATTCATATTATATTTATACCGCACAGAGATAAGTGCAATAGGAATATTGATAGAAAGTGGACGAAGGCCCTGGTAGTAATACCAAAGTTAACATTAAAGAAGAGGACGTGCCCTACCATTTGTGCCGTCTTTTTAATCAAAAGCTGCTCCTCTGATTTCTATTTTGAAGAAAATGGAAATTGAAAATTTAAGAACAGAGGAGATATAAATTGGAAAGCGTAGTTTCTATACCTAGACAAATAGTAGTACAGATAATTCTTATTTTAATAAATGCATTCTTTGCCTCAGCAGAGATTGCTGTCATATCGCTAAACCACAACAAGCTGAAAAAACAGGTTGAGGACGGAGATAAAACTGCAAAAGTTCTTCTAAAGATGGTCGAAAACCCATCAAACTTCTTATCAACGATACAAATCGGAATAACACTTGCAGGATTCTTAGGTTCTGCTTTAGCTGCCGATACGCTTGCAGAAGAGCTTACGAAAGTCTTTATTTCATGGGGAGCGACAATACCGTATAACGTACTTAATACGATATCGGTATTTGTAATAACAATAATAATATCGTTCTTCACACTTATATTTGGAGAACTTGTTCCTAAGCGCATAGCACAGCAGAAAGCAGACCAAGTCGCACGTTTTTCATGCAAAGTCCTTTCAATCCTAGCTAAGATAATGCGCCCTGTAATTTGGTTTCTGTCATTCTGCACTAACCTAGTGCTGAAAATCTTCCGCTTCAAGACAGATGCAGAGGAAGAAGCCGCAACAGAGGAAGACATCCGTCTCATGGTAGATGCAGGCGGAGAGAGCGGACAGATAGAGGAAGATGAGAGGGAGTGGATTCAAAACGTATTCGAACTTAACGATACTCCTGTCTCTGAAATAATGACGAGGGCAAGCGACATATGGGCAGTACAATGCAATATGCATAACGCAGAGATATTAAGCCTTATAAAAGAGAGCGGAAGATCAAGATTCCCTGTATATGACGAAGATCTAAATGACATCATAGGAATTCTTAATTCCAGGGACTTTCTTCTTAATTTAAACGAAGAGAAAATGAAGAGCGTCAAAGATCTTATGAGATCTGCATATTTCGTTCCAGAGACAATAAGAGCAGACAAGCTCTTTTCTGAAATGCAAAAGAAAAAACAGCATATCGCAATCTGCGTCGACGAATACGGGCAAACAAGCGGCTTAGTGTCTCTTGAAGATCTTCTCGAAGAGATCGTTGGAAACATATACGACGAATTTGATGAAGAAGAGGAAAAAGAGATAGTACAACTTGATGAAAATCTTTGGAAAGTATCTGGAACACTCTCAGTAGAAGACCTTGAAGAAGCGCTCGATATAGATCTTCCAAACGAAGAGCATGATTTCGATACGGTCGGAGGAATGGTATTTTCTACTCTAAACGAAATACCGCAAGACGGAACGGAGCTTGAATGCGACGTATTCGGTCTTCATGTGCACGTCACAAAAATAGAAGACAAGAGAATTGTTGAAGCCCTCGTAAGCAAAATCACTAAAGAGGATGAAAAAGAAAAGGAAGAAGAAAAGGCTAAAGAGGAAGATAACTGATCCTTTTTAAAACTATTCAATTTACTACACATAAGCCGCCAGAAAAAAGGCGGCTTTTTTGCAGCACATCTCTTAACAATTTAAAGCAATGAATTCTTATTCTTCCGATAATCCATTTCTCTAAAAAATATCTGGACTATTTCTATTTTACGATCAATAATGTTTCGGCACTGCTATATTCGGTAGGCTTTGGCTTCCAGTTGTAACACACTGGAGCCTGTATAGGCTTCATAGATTCTTAATCTAAAAGGAGCTTATATGGTTTGGGATTTGGTTCTAAATGTAATTGAATTGACTATAAAAGTCCTTTCTCTTGCCACAGCTATTATGCTGTTCATAAGCAACCGCCCCGGCCCTGGAAAGCATTAGGGGCGGACCCGTAGTACAAGCGTCCGTGCTTAATCGCGGACTCTGAAGCCAGCTGTCTATCGGCAGTGCTTCTCTTTATATTTTAATATTAGATCATACGCTCTTTGCAGTCAATAATCCTCACATTGTTGGCCTTTTTACACCACTATTCTACCAGTTGCAACACCAGCCCTCTTATGAGCGTTTTAAGCGCACCCTCGATATCCTCTACTGCATCGTCATGCAACATTATATAAAAAAGTGCGTTAAATGCCGTTTTAAACGAGGCTATCTCTCTATCATCATCTATAGAGAAATAATATAAGATCTTATTTATATATTCATATCTGCTCTTTTTCACACGCTCTTTTTCATCATCGTTTAAATGCCTCATTATTATGTTCATCTGATTGTCATCAAGAAGGTTGTATAACCCGCTTTTATAAAATGAGTAGGCCATCTCATAAAAAACTGTACTAAGACTCGTTACGATATGGTTCTCATCGAGATTCTCAAGCATCTGCAAATATCTCTCTTCCTCATTATTTGAAAACGTCTCAAGCGTATCTAAAAACAGCTGTTCCTTGTTATTGTAAAAAAGATAAAACGTCCCTTTTGGAATATTGACCATTTTCACAAGCTCATCAACCGTAGTATGGCGCACTCCATACCTCTTAAGACATTCGCGTGAAGCATTTTGAAGTTCTCGCCTTATGTTTTCTTTCTCTTCTTTTGTATAAATTTTAGGCATTTATATTCCTTTTTGACCAAATTTGATTATATAGTCAACAAAAAGGCATTTTCAACGATTTTTTTACTGTTTTTTTCTATTTTTGATAAAAATTTTGTTTGACCTATGCCATTTGAGGCCATATGCTTATTTCTAGTTAAAAACTAAGGAGAAAAGAATGAGTGCAGTTGTATTAAAAAATATCTGCAAGATCTACGATGGCGGCGTTAAAGCTGTAGACAACGTTAACATCGATATCGAAGATCAGGAATTCGTTGTTCTCGTAGGACCTTCAGGATGCGGAAAGTCAACAACATTAAGAATGGTTGCAGGACTTGAAGACATCTCCTCAGGCGAGCTTTACATTGACGGAAAGCTTATGAACGACGTTCCACCAAAGGATAGAGACATCGCTATGGTATTCCAGAACTATGCTCTATATCCTCACATGACCGTTTATGACAATATGGCATTCGGTCTTAAGATCAGAAAGTTCCCAAAAGAGGAAATCGACCAGAGAGTTAAGGAAGCTGCTAAGATCCTTGACATCGAAATGCTTCTAGATAGAAAGCCAAAGGCACTATCAGGTGGACAGAGACAGCGTGTTGCTGTAGGAAGAGCTATCGTTCGTCAGCCAAAAGTATTCCTTTTCGACGAGCCGCTATCAAACCTCGATGCTAAACTTCGTGTTCAGATGAGAGCGGAGATCTCAGCTCTACACCACAGACTAAAGGCGACAATGATCTATGTTACACACGACCAGGTTGAAGCTCTTACAATGGCTGACAAGATCGTTGTTATGAAACTTGGCGTTATCCAACAGATCGGCGGACCACTTGAACTCTATAACGAACCAGACAACAAGTTCGTAGCAGGATTCATCGGATCACCTCCAATGAACTTCCTCAATATGACAGTTAAGAAGGAAGCAGATGGAACATATGTAGAGGAAGGAACATTCCGCTTAAAGGTTACAGATGCTCAGGCAAAGTTCTTACAGCCATATGAAGGAAAGGATGTGACATTCGGTATCAGACCAGAGGATGTTGAGTTCTCACACACACCAGTTGACGGAAAGACAATTGACGGTGCAGTAAACGTTGTTGAGCCACTCGGATCTGAGACTCAGGTGCACGTTGCAACAAGTAAGGCTAACGTAGTTGGTAAGATTGATCCATCAATCACACCGACAGTTGGCGAAAAGGTTTCTCTTGTTGTTGATATGGAGAAGGCAAGATTCTTCGATGCTGAAACAGAGATGAGAATCCGCTAAGCATAAAAAAATACATCCAGTACGGATAGGAGAAATCCTATCCGTTTTTTTGTTGATTAAAAACCGCTATTTTTCATAGCGGCTAAATAATGAAACTTATAATTCTTAGAAAAGTGCTTCGTATATGGTTTTAACAGCTCTTTCCTTGTCCTCTTCCTTTATTCCGAACGCATAGGAAAGATCTGACGCGCCGTAATTTAAGAAAGTAACATCTATGCTCTCTTTTTTCAAAGCTTCAGATGCCTTAATAAATGAATCGTCGCTCATTACAGAAGAGCCTACAACACCGAGTATCGCATGTCCCCTATCGACCGTGATCTCATCAAGACTGAATTCATTTTTAAGCCTTTCACACATTGCGCTTAGAACGCTGTCTGTTGCCATCTTGCTATCGAAGAACCATACGATCGAATCAATCCCATATAAAGAGAAAGAAGGCCTAACGCCAAAAATATGCAGCATCGTAAGAAGAGCGTGCCTCATCCCGTGCTTTTTAAAAAGCATTAGCTTTCTAAGCCTAATCCTTGAAAGTCCGCCTTTTGCAGAGACTCCGGCAAGGCTTGCGTCTTTAACCTCTCTAGTAATGAGAGTTCCTTTGTCTTCAGGACGGTTAGTATTTTTAATATTGATTGGGATAGACGTATCCATTAAAGGTGCGATCGCCTCCTCATGGAATACGGATGCGCCATAATCAGAAAGCTCTCTTACCTCATTATAGCTTAAGCTGTCTATAGTCTTAGCACCTTCCACAATCCTCGGATCTGCAGAAAGAAATCCTGACACATCAGTCCAGTTCTCATAAAGCTCTGCATTAACAGATCTTGCGACCACGCTTCCCGTGATATCAGATCCGCCTCTCGTGAACGTCTTTATTGAGCCGTCCTCAGTAGAACCATAAAACCCAGGAAAAACATAGCCCTTATCGCTGTTGGAATCCACAATACGTCCAATCTGCTCATAGCTATAGGGATTAACCGTTCCATCCTGATTGATTACAATGCATGATTGAGTGTCTACAAATTCAAAGTTAAGATACTGGCTGATTAAAAACGCAGAGAGATACTCGCCTCTGCTTGCTGCATAATCAGCACCATATCCTGAGTCGATATTCCTTCTTATTATATCAAGCTCTAAAGAGAGCGCTTTCTTGTCAAGCTTGAGGCTAGCAGCAATTTCGAGATATCTTTTTTCAATTATTGAGAACGTCTCTTTGCAGCTTAAGCCTTTTTGTACTTCGCTGTTGGCCTTATAAAGAAGGTCTGTTATCTTCTCATCTTCCTTGTTCCTTTTTCCAGGAGCAGATACGACAATAGCCCTTCTCCTCTCGTCGCTTTTTATAATATTTTTTACTTTTTCAATCTGTGCAGAGTCGGCTACGCTTGAGCCTCCGAATTTACAAACTATCATATCTGAATAATATGGAAAAAAGACATGTCTTGCAATAATGTCGACTCTAAGATATATCTACAATGTTATGAGTGATGAAAATACAAGAAAAAACAAAAGCGCGATGATGGGAAAAGAAAGCATTGGAAAACTCATCATGAAGGTTTCTCTCCCCATCATGATAAGCATGCTGGTGCAGGCACTTTACAACATCGTTGACAGCATATTCGTTTCATGGCTGAGCGAAGAAGCTCTGGCTGCTGTAACGCTTGCATATCCTCTTCAGAACCTGATGATAGCATTTGCGATAGGAACGGCAGTCGGCGTAAACAGCCTTTTAAGCAGAAGACTCGGAGAAGGAAAAGAGGAAGAAGCTGACAATGCAGGACGAAATGGAATATTCCTTTCTATTCTTACATGGCTTGGCTTTGCGCTCTTCGGAATTATTTTCGCAAAACCATTCCTTGCGCTATTTACAGAAGATGATCAGCTTCTGTCTATGGCTCTAAGCTACTCAAGAATCTGTTTGATCGCATCAATCGGAATTTTCATTGAAGTTACATGCGAACGCATAATGCAGGCTTCAGGTGATTCCTTTCATTCCATGATAACCCAGACGGTAGGTGCGATTGCAAATATAATATTGGATCCTATCTTCATCTTCACGTTCAAAATGGGAGTTGCAGGAGCTGCCATCGCTACCGTAATCGGACAGATTATTGCAGCCATTCTTGCAGTATTCTTCATTATCAGAGGAAAGCATATCAATATAAACATGAGAGGATTTAAGCCAAAAGGAAACACAATCGTGGATATATACAGAGTTGGTTTCCCAACTATCATCACAAACAGTATCTCCACATTAATGGTAAGTGCTCTTAATGGCATTTTGATAGCCTTCAGCACAACTGCCGTATCTGTTTTTGGCGTATACTTCAAGCTTCAGAGCTTCGTTTTCATGCCTGTATTTGGACTATCTGCCGGTCTTATTTCTATCATCGGATACAACTATGGCGCTAAAAACAGGCATAGAATCACGGAAACTGTCAGAAAAGGCTGCATGATCTCATTTGGCATCATGGCTGTAGGATTCTTATTCTTCCAGTTCTTTCCGCACCTGCTTCTCAATATGTTCAACTCGACAGAGCAGATGTATGCTCTCGGAATTCCAGCACTAAGAATAATCTCTTTCTGTTTCCTTCCTGCAAGCATATCAATAGCATTAGGATCTGCCTTCCAAGGCACGGGAATTGGAATGTACACCATGATAATCTCAATTTTAAGACAGCTTGGAATACTAGTTCCTGCAGCATACATAATGAGCAAGCTATTTGGCATATCCGGCGTATGGTGGTCGTTCTTGGTATCCGATATAATCGGCATTTCCCTATCAATTATGTTCTATTTAAAAATATACAGAACGAAGATTAAACCGCTATCAAACGATTAAAAGGTCTCTCATGAGGCCTTTTTTCATACCATAGTATGAACAATACGACTGTATTTTTAATGCCGAAATTTTTATTCAAAAAAAGTATTATCTATTATTTTGTGATTTAAAACTTAAATACATATTTGCTTTATATGAGTAATTTCTCATGTTAAAATAAAATATGAATAAAACTTTACTCATCATGTTATTCTTATTTGTTCCTTTATTATTAGTTGCAGGAACTCCAATAGATTTTGCTTTCACATGTACTGCAGAGGAAATGCAAAGTGCCATTGATAATGGCTTAGATCCAAATATCAGCTTAAGATATTCTACAGCTGTAAGAGGAAGAAACGGAAGACTATTTTCTTTTGATAAAATTCCTATCAGCGTATATGCAACAGCAAATCCTGATAAAAAAGTACTTAATGTCCTAATTGAAAATGGTGCTCATGTTAATAATAGAACGCTAGTACTTAATATGGCTTTAAAGCTTGATTACGCAACACTTGACAGCGTACAAACATTACTTCCTTATTATGAAGACAAAGAAGACAAAAGACAACTGTTATCAGATGCGGCAAGTTTCTCGAGTAATACTGCTATAGTTGAATTGATAGCTTCTAACGTTCCTTCTATAAATAATAGAAAAGGCGGAGGTTCTTTTTATCTTGCAGAAGCTGTAAAAAACGGAATGCTTGACAATGCAAAACTTCTAATTAACCTTGGAGCAGACATTCATGAAACATTATACTCAGACAACGGCTATACTAGAAATCTTTTAATGCTTGCAGCAGAAAGCGGATCAGTTGAGATGTGCGAATATATTCTCTCATTAGGATACGACGTAAAGGAAAGTATTGAAGGGAGAACGGCACTGTTTTATGCAAGTAACGCTAAGGTTGCTGAATTTTTAATTGAATCTGGTGCAGGAGAAGAGCTAATCAAATTCAGTAAATATTTGATTACTGAAGCGCTAAGAGGTTTTAAATTTGATTTAGCAGCAGTCTTTTTAAATGAAGTAACGGACGATGGAAATATTCCAGAATATGTCTTTACTTTTTTTGATCAAGGTTATCGCATTAATTATATTTACATTCCTAGATTTGCTTCATATTTAACAAAAGAGAATAAAGACGCTCTTTTAAAACACGTTGCATATATTTTAGCAACTGAGATCGATAAAAATAATTTGCATACAGAAGAAACAATATCACTTCTAATAGCGATGAATTATGACTTTAATACAGAAATAGATGAAGAAGGAAATACGTTACTTCATCTTGCTTTAAATAAAGATGATATGTCATATCATATACACTACTTGCTTGATGCAGGAGCTGATGCTAATAAGCTAAACGATAATCAAGAATCACCATTAAGCATAGTGCTTAAACGCATGTGCATAGATCTAGAAACTAAAGATTTGCCCATTCTTGCAATGTTGCATCATCACGGAGGAGATTTTGAGAATGTAGTAGATCGTATTTCAAAAGAAATACCCAAAGCATCTTCTATTGATTTTGATATTCTTCGTTTTTACCTCTCGTTTTTAGGAGTCTAGTATGAGAAAATTAATTACTTCTATTATATTGCTTTTATGTTTATTGTTGCCGCTTCACTCAGCATTTATTAAAGAATTTACTAAAAGCTACGATCTTGATACTTTAAACACACATATAGATGCGACAGTCGTTATGGATGACATTTCTCAAACTATAAAAACAAGCGTAATTCTCCATTGCGATTCTTATGAGTTCATCGATGATTCATTCTTCATATATATTTACTTGTTAGATGAAGATGGTTTTTCCTATAGTTCATATGGACTATCAACAAGAGATATGAGTTATCAAGATGGGGTAGAAATATTTTACAATGAAACAAATTATTACCAGCATGCTGGTTCTTTTAACAGTATTAGAACTTTTCCTGGTTCAATCGCTAATATTGAAGTATCTATTCCCTATTTATTTCAAATGGAGGAGATGAAAAACCATCAAGATAAAATAGAAGAGGACAAACAGCTCTACTCTATTCCTCCATTTTTATATGGCTTCTGGAATTTTAACGGTACTAGACTATTTATAACAGATACCATACTAAAAGTTGGGAACATTAAGATGGGCATTCGTGCTCAAAACAAAAATAATGATGTTAATCCATTAGAAATACGATCATTCTATTCTAACAAAGATATTTTCATCGTCTACATTTACGACAGGACAACAAGAGAAATACTGTCTTTTGTTTTAGCACGGACTGAGAATAAAAATCTCGTTGATGTTTATTTTGACGGAAAGTTATTTGCTAAACTAGAGAGGGCTTATGTATAAATTAAAAAAAACTATCCTTATTTTATTTCTTATTTTGATAATAATGCCTCTTTTTGCATCAGAGGAAAGGTATTATGAAAGCGAAACATGCATAGAAGAATATGGATGCACATTACATTCTGCTGTCAAAGTTCAAGATAATGTTGCCTTTATTAATATTGACTATTCTTGGACTGACTCAACTTATAAAGAAGGTACAAATAATTCTACCAATTTTTCATACCTTAAAGATTTGATCGTTATAAAATATCTTGATGAATGCGGAAACGCCATACATTTCACTCGTATTCCTTTCAATTTTTCTGTATTCTTAAACGAAAAAAGAAAGATTTATAGACAAGTCAAGACATTTGACGATTCGATTCCATATAACATATCTGAAAGGATTTGCAATGTAGAAATCGCTACTTCACTTAGCGGCTATAATATTAAAGATATTAACATAGAAACAAAGATTCCAAAATCTTTACATGGCGTATGGTACTTTGAGGACGAATCTATATATTTTGTGATTACAAAGGATGATATAATTATTGGCGATAAATCTTTCTTTTCAGAACTTACTGATTTAAATTCTTATTCTAAGTCATCTAGCATTTCAAATATAAACGAACTACCTTCACTACGCTTTTCATCAACATATAATTCTTTTAATATTGCTTATTATGAACATAGTTATAAACCATATATTACATATACTTTTGCTTTGGATGGCAATTCAGATAATTTACTATTTACAATAACCGAGGATAGCGGTCGGTCTGAGACAATAAAAGCAGAAAGGGTTCTTTAAGAAAAACCTTTCACTTCATGACAATCTTCAGGCATACTCTGCTAATCAGCACGTATGCCTCATCACACCAATATTTAAAAGATATCATTAGAGGACTTTTATTATTAGTGTATTTTTTACAGTATTTCGCAAAGAACCCGAATATTGTTTTGAATTATTAATAACTGCATTTAAAAGATAAACCGCCCATAAGCTTTTGCCAAGATAAGCTAGGACGGTTTTCATTCTAAATCTTGCGAGGCTACCGTTCATCGGCAGTACCTCTTTCTATACAAATATTATAGGAGACAGCACAAAAGATTTTGGATCTAAAATTTTCTTCGTGTAAAACAGCGAATATGTAGATAGAAGAAGAATAGATTTTCACCTAGATAAATCTTTTCAAGACTCAAAAAAAATTGTGGCACGAATATCTAATGGCTTACAAAGGAGTTCGTACCACAATATAGCTTAAGCTTTAGGAACTAAAAAAGAGGGAGATATATGTTTGCTTAAGCTAACATTATAATATTAGAATACACTAACTTTTGCAATACCTTATTTAAACTTTTTTTCGTCTCAAATTCTGAGACTCTTGTATAGTATTATTATAGAGGAGATTCTTATGGTTTCTAAAGAGACAATAGACAAGGCGGCATTCATATTCATAAGGCATCCTGATCTTTTCTTTACAAGGAAGGACTTACAGAATATGCTTGCGATAAGCAAGGCCAGTGCATGCAGAGTTCTTAATGAACTATCTGGAATCATCCCTCTGGAGGAGAAAAAAGAAGGGAATAACGTATTCTATCGTCTAAAAGCGGAGGACACGGAAAGCATTTACGACTCAATAAGACTGATCCTGTCATTAAGCGACAACGAACGTCTTGCGCTCTCTTTGCTGCTTGGAAGCACTTTAAAAAACAGCCTTTTAAGAACGCCGATCGAAACGCTAAAAAGAAAGTTTGAAAGTGCAGGAATGCTGTCATCTGATAATAACATAATCTATTCGAAAAAGGAGCTTACCCAAAATATAGATGATGCCAGCCTACCCTACTTAGATACGATATTCACATCCATTGAGACGAAGACAGTGCTAGAAGTCGAATATAAAGGCGCATTCAGCGATCATGAAAAAAGCCATCAATTATGGCCTGTATGCCTTTATATGAGAAATGGGAATCTCTACGTGTACGCATATGAAGAAAAGCACAAGGGGGCAACCAGCTACGCATTTTCAAGAATAATAAACGCCACATTAAAATACGACGAACATTATATCCTGCCAAATGATATTAAAGCAGAAGATGCTCTTAACGATCCTTTTGGGGTCTCAACTGCAGAAAAGAAAAAGGCAACTGTTCAAATATTCAATAAGCAAGCATTTTTCGAAAAAGAGAAAAAATGGCCAGATGGAACAAAAATAACGGAATGCGATGATGGTTCGATAATCATCAGCCTGAGCATATCAGATCCTTTTGCATTCAAAAGCTGGGCTCTTTCTCTTGGAAAGGACTGTTTAGTACTTGAGCCAGAAGAGATTGCAGGCTGGGTTAAAGCAGAGCACGAAGAAGCTCTGAAATTATATAAGTAAGGAGATACTATGGACAAAGATCAAATGAAAAAACAAGAGGAAATGTTAAATGATTTCCAATCGAAAGAGTACACGAAAGAAGATATCAACAATGCAGAACAGACTGCAAACCAGAAATACAAAAAGAAGCTTTCAAGTGACGTCTGGAATAAAGTCAGAATGCTATTTTACGTAATAAGGCATCCAAGCCTATGGGATAAAAAGTATATAGCAATTGCTGTCGCCGCCGTTATGTACCTTGTTCTGCCTATAGACGTGATTCCTGACTTAATACCTGTTGCAGGACTAACAGATGACGCAGCCGCTATTGGAGCCGCAATCGCATCCCTATTAGGCGCGATGAAATCATTCTCGTCAGAAAAGAAGAGCAAGATCAGGGAAGAACTTCCAGATGATTTAAAAGATTTCTTCGATTCTCAGATGTAGGAAAGGGATAACATGGGAATATTCAGATTTATTGGCGCAGTAGCTACAGATATAGTCTCAGAACAGGGAACAAGATTTGTAATGTCACATGTCTTTGGCAATTACAGCATATATTTAGTCTGTTCAACTGTGGCTTATTTCATTGCAACGCTACTCTACATTCCATCTTTTATCGCTTTGGATATAGCGTCAGCAATTCTTATGCTGATACCGTTTATTATTCTTGTCGTCTTCATATTCAAATATGCATTAAAACTCTTTTCAATGCTGAGAGGAAGAAGAAGATATGCTAAAAAAGCATATGGAATGTATAAGATGATCGCAATAAACAGCGCAAAAAGAGAAGCTATAAGCTGGATACCGATATTCGCATTACTTCTGGTTATCGCTATTGCCGTCTTCATTTTGGATTTGTTCATTTTAAGCAAAACAAGACTTAAAAATGTTGAGATATCTAAACTCTCTTTGATTTTCTATCCTGTTTTTCTTTCTATTGACACTATATTTAGAACAAATTTCTGCTCTATGCTGATAAAATAAAACTATGGAAGAAATCAAAGATAAGCTAGATCCTAAAATAGTTTCATTTTTAAAAAACCTTGCAAAAAAGAACTATAGCGAACAAGATATAACGGATGCAGAAGAAAAAGCAGATTCAAAATATAAATCTAAACTCTCTTCAATTTGGGATACGGTAAGACTGCTTTTTCATATTGCAAAGCATCCGGGCCTCTGGGGGCGTCAAGCTGTTCTATTAGCAAGCATAGGGGTAATCTACCTTGTAACCCCTATAGATGTCGTTCCAGATATAGTGCCGGGAGCTGGATTAATAGATGATGCTGCAGTAATAACAAGCATAGCGACATTCATATTCAATGGAATAAAAAGCAATACGAAAGAGAAGAAACTTGAGATTAGAAAGCAAGTTCCTGAAGATCTGCTTAATAAATATGATGAGCTTGTCGGACTAAGAGAAGAAGATTTAAGCGTCTCTATGATTCAAAGCGAAAGCGATTTAGGTGAAGAAAGAAAGAAAAGAATTTTCGAGTTTTCCAAAAAGCTTGGAGAAGATGCAAATGAAGATGATATAAAAAGAATTGATAATAATCTCGATTCTATGAACAAGGGCCCTATAGCAGCAGTATGGGATAAAGTGCAATATCTTTGGTCGTATTACAAAAAAAACGTGAGCGCTAAAAATAAGATTATCATAATTGGCGCCCTTCTCTATCTTATTTTACCCATAGATGTCATTCCAGATTCGATTCCTGTTGCAGGATTAATCGACGATCTTTTTATAATAAACAAAGCTTATTATATACTCTCTGCAACAGTTGCTCCCGTAGCAGAATCGTTTATCAAAAGAAATGTAAGGAAAGCACAAGATTTTGCACTTGGTAAAGCAGATATCACAATAGAATGGGCTGTAAAGAATTTTTTAGATCAATATCACTATAAAAGACTCTCTTCATCACTCATAAATCTGCTCATATATCTTTTTGCAATACTATTTTCCTTCTTCCCTATATTCGGAGCAGTTCCAAGCGCAATTTTAAGTTCTGCCCTTCTGCTTGCATCCCTCTCTCTTGCAATATATCGTTTTGTAAAAATGGTACGAAACAGGCATACGATACCACTAATTAAAACAATATTGAAGGAAAAAGACATTAAAAGAGGCCTTGCATCTTATATAAGAAGTTTAAATATAAAATCAATTATTATAACAGAAAAGACGCTTGACTTCCTATCATCCTTACTCGGAGAAGCAGGAGAAAAGAGATTTATAGATAAAGCGGTAGATCATTCATGGATCCTTCTGAAAAAGACGATATTCAGATTCATATCCGTACAGGCAATTGTAGTTCTTACATTTTTCATTATGCGACATGCCCTTCTTATGGAGATGACAGACATAGGCTTTTTCGAGATCATTTTATATCCATTTTATTTATTATATCTTGCTGTTGCATAATACAAATCATGACCACCAGCCGAGCTGGTGGTTTGGACTAGCCCTATAAGGGCATGCTACCGGCAAGCGCTGGTACGCGCCCTGAATGCGACCGCCTTCCGCCCCTCTTCTTCAGGCTGCCGCTCAAGCGGCTACATACCCTGTT
>CASENB010000021.1 GCA_949289305.1 uncultured Spirochaetales bacterium | reverse complement strand
GTCATCGAGGATCTGAACGTGTCAGGAATGATGAAGAATAAGAAGCTCTCTAAGCACATGCAGGATGCGTCGTTCTACGAGATAAGAAGGCAGATAGAATACAAATGCCTTTTCTATGGAAAGACGCTTGTAATAGCAGACAGGTTCTTTGCATCCTCGAAGACTTGTCATAAATGCGGCTGGCATAACGACGGCCTCACGCTCCGTGACAGGGAGTGGGAATGCCAGGTATGCCTAACCAAACTAGATCGGGACCTCAATTCGGCTCTCAATCTAGAATCCTTTGGCCTGATGGCCCTAGCCGGGGACGCCGGCGATGTTAAGCCTCTGAAGAAATCCTCTGTGGATGACCGTGCAGCAATGCGCCTAAAAAGCATGATTTCCGTGAAGGAGGAAAAAGTCCATGTATACTCCATGGAAGCCTCTAGGCGAGCCTAGAGGTACTGTCACTAGAATCTGTATCTTTTATTACAGATGGAAGCTGCAAAGTATCTCCAAACAATATCAAACGTAGGATATCTTCCCCATCTTCCCTCTTTTTTCTATTTACCACCTCGATATGAGCTAAGATGTAATCTAGAAGATTTGCATTCAGCATTGACACTTCATCTATTAATAGATTTTGAAATCTCATCAATTTATTTACGAGTTTCTTATTTATTGCAGTATCGTCCGTCAAACCATGGAAGCGGTTTCAAATCCAAAGCCGAATGTAGTGTACAAGTAGCAATATCGCGCTTGAAGAAAGGTTAAAAGCAGCAATTCCTGTAGTTGCAGTGCATAAACATTTTTCTCCGACTTTTGCAAATAGCTTATACATGAAACTTTTACCAGTTCCACCGGAGCCCATTATTGTAATTACAGGAGACTGCAAATCGAAGATCAATGCATATAAGGCATCTACAAAATCATCGTCTGTAAGACGGACGTCTTTAAACTCTTGAGGAAGTGCTTCTCTTATTTTTGCTACCTTATTCGAATCGGGTTTCATAATAAATATTATCAAAAGGATAATTTAATTTTGCAAGGTAAAAGAAGATCCCTCTTTCTCTAACACAAACGATGGGATAAGAGGCTAAGAAAGAGGGAAATGCTGATGATGATGTCTTTATTATCAAAAAAGATTTTTCAAAAATGTTTCTTTTTTAATGCAATCCATACTGTTCTCTAGTTTAAAATCTTACCGCTCCAAAGTTCATCAAGGAATATCCTCCAAGGAACTATCTCAATTCCATCATCTGTCAGTTGAGCATAATCCTCATTGCAAACGAGAATATAACGTTCAAAGAGACCTTCTTCTTTTAACGCCTTTAATCCTTTAAGATCTCTTTGAGTATGTCGTCTTGTAGTTTTAGTCTCTATTGCTATCTTCTCCATTAATATGAAGTCTACTTCGTATCCTGAAAGACTTCTCCAGAAGCATAAAGGAAGAATATTAAACTTTGATTTGCAGCAATAAGATGTATATGCTCTAAGTTCCATTGCAATCCAAGTCTCAAAGAATTTGCCATATTCAGCACTTCCCTTTTCTATCTTTTCAAAGCCGAGAATACTGCGCAGCACACCTAAATCAAATAAATAAAATTTTGATGACGAATAAGATTTTCTCTTTTTTGTTTTCCTATAGGCAGGAACTTCAAAGGCAACAAGAGTATCATATAAGATCTGAAACCAGCTAATGACTGCAGATCTGCTAACTCCGACTTCTTTTGAAATATTTTCATAGTTGATCATTTCACTGTTACAAAGGGCTGCAACTTCAAGAAACCTTTCAAAAGAAGGAAGACTTCTTACAACTCCTTCTGCTTGTATCTCTTCATTTAAATAAAGGCTAACATAGTCAAATAGATCTGAATCTGGGTCATCGGATAGATAGATCGAAGGAAGAAGTCCTGTTTTAAATATTCTCTCAAGTTCAATCTCGTCATCTTTTATCTCTTTCCAAACAAAAGGAAACATCTCTTTCCATCCAGCCCTTCCTCCTAAAAGATTTACCACTTTCTCTCTAAGCTTTCTCGCACTAGATCCTGTTAAAAGAAAATGAATGTCTGAAGTTTCTATTAATTCGTGTACTTCATCTAAAAGAAAAGGAAGCTTTTGAATCTCGTCTATAACTACAATGCCGTTATCGATCTTTTCTCTTTTAAGAATCCCAGAAAATAGTGCTGGATCTTCTTCTAAAGCTTTTAAAAGCTTTTTATCTAATAAATTAAATCTGTAACGTACTCCTTCAAGTTCCTCTTTTATATATGAAGTCTTTCCAGTCTGCCTTGGGCCAAAGAGAAACTGTGATTTTCTTTTAAGATCACCTTCTATATTAAGCACTCTCTTTATATATTTCATATCTTTAGCTTAAAACGATAAAACCTTTCTGTCCATCATTTTTCATGAAAAATGACTTTTTAAAAGTTAAATTTCATGAAATTTAATGGTTATAAATAAATTCTTTCATAATATTTTTTAGAAGTATATTGATTTTCAATTACAGATTTATATTAGCTGATGGCTTACCTTCCTATATTCTCTAGGGGATAACCCTTCTGTCTGAGAGAATACGCGGGAAAAATAGAGAGGATCGGAAAAATAAAGTTTGCCGGCAATCTCTTTTATACTCATAGTGCTTGTTCTCAGCATCTCTTTTGCAACGGAAACTTTCACCTCGTTAATATACCTCATGGGAGGAATTGAAAGTTTTTTATTAAAGATGCGCGTTAAATATGATGCCGATATATTTAGTTCGCTAGCGACATCTAATACATGTACGTATTTTTGCATAACATTTGAATTAATATATTTGACTGCAGCATCGAGAATTTCATCTTCTCGAGAGAGGTTGTTTTTCAAATCCAAAACAACTCCCTTGCTCATATGATAAAGAACACCTTGAAGATAAATATTACAAAGCTCATCTTCCTCATGCTTTTTTTGCATATAGAGTCTATAGATTTCAGAGCACAGAAATTTGACCTGTCCTCCAAAATCATGGAGCTTTATGACCTTTCCTTCCTCCTCTTTCGCTTTCTTATCTTTCAGATCAAACCAAATCACGTAGTTATCGAACTTATCGTATTTAGATTCGTACAAAAGATGCTTTAATCCTGGAGGAATCAACAGAAAATCAAAAGAATTATATTCGATATCCATTTCGGCTATTCTCATTCTAGTATTACCACTTGTTAAGAAGTTCAATTCATAATGATTATGATAGTGACTTGTTGTATTTGTAACGCAGTCGCTTTTCCTAGCACACATGAAAACAGCCGAAGAAAAATCCATAGTCTTATAATACCTTATCGATAGATGCAGATACAAGGCGAAACGCTTCTAATGGGCTTAAACGAGAAAGGCTTAAATCAAAAGGTTCTGCGATAACAGGCCCTGAATAACCTATATCTTCCAATCCTTTTATAAAAGACTTAATGTCAAGGCGTCCCGTACTGCCAGGCAGAGATCGTTCCAAATCCTTTAATTCGTCTTCAGCAATATTCAAAGGAGCATCATTAACATGTACGCATACTACCTGATAAGCATTATCAAATGATCCGAAATCAAAGTATTCCTCACCTGCCAACTGCCAATGCCAAGAATCAAGCAAAAGTCCGCAGTTATCCCTGTCGATTGCAGAGATTAATGACAGAGCACCATCTAAGGTATGAACAAACCAATGCGCCTTACCTTTTCTTAAAGATTTCGGCCCTTGAAATTCAAGGCCAAGCCTTATTGAATACTTATTTAAAACATCCAGTATTCTCCTAAGCCTAGTCACATGCTGCTTGAAATTCTCTTTATATGTGAGACTGTCGCTAGATGGAACAATCCATGTCACAGCTCTTTTGATCCCAATAAAGGATGCATACTCCAAGATCTTTTCTGCCTTATTTAAATCGTCTAAAAATCTATCTTCTCCCTCTCTGAATTCAATTGGAAGTTCCATTCCCATTGGAACTATATGCTTCTTCTGGATAAGAGAAAGCATATCCTCTTTGCAAATGTTGAAATCCAATACAGGATTAAAATGGAATCCGGAAAAACCGGCCTCTAGCGCATCATCAACACAATCTATAAAAGGGACATCCTGCCCAAGGGCAGAAGGATAAACTGTTTTTAAAAGCATACTACCTCTCTTTTTTAAGGCATTCATCAAAGACTTTTGCACATAGCAAAGTGTCCTTCCATGGCATTATCGGACTTTCAATAAGATTCTTCCTAACGCAATCTCTTACGTGCATTATCTCCCATTCAAAACCATTTTCACATGGACTCTCGAATTCCTCTATAAGATCAAAGGCTTCATTATAAAGTCTGACTTTAGATGCCATATGAGTCTTTTCCATCTGAATAAATCCTTCAGTTCCATAAAAACCTGATGGGGATGGAATTCTTGTATGGAGACTTGCCTGAATGGTTGCATCACATTCTTCAAAGTTCAATATTAAACTGTCATTCTCATCTATTTCATCATTAAGCCATCTTATTGAATGTTTAAAACCGATAAGTTTTTGATTAACAAGATAAGTCACTATCTCAAAAGGATAGACTGCAAGGTCATACATCGCCCCACCACCTAACTCAGGAACATAAATCCTATGATCGACAGGAGCGTTTATTCCGCCAAGATAATTTGCTATTTTGACAGTTCCAATCCTTCCTTCTGTTATCCATTCATGTGCCTTTTGTACGCATGGAATAAAACGAGACCACATTCCTTCCATTACAAAGACGTTATTCTCTTTTGCCGCATTGAATACAGCCTCAGCCTCTTTAGAACTCATCATCATCGGCTTTTCGCAAAGAACCGCCTTTTTATATCTGATAGCTAAAAGCGCATCAGAGTAATGGAAATTATTCGTAGTCGCAATGTAGACCGCATCAAGATCTGCATCTTTCAGCATATTCTCATATCCAACATAATATTTTTCTATTCCGTTTTTTTCAGCAAAAGCCTTTGCCCTTTCTTCACTCTTACTTGAGACTGCGGCAACCTCTATATCTCCATTTATCCTTTTTACGGCATCGCAGAATCTATTTGCGATATTTCCAGCCCCCATTATCCCAAACTTAAAATTTCTCATTACTCTACCTTCTCCAGAATTTCTCTTATAAGCTTATTGTTCCTAATGCTTTCATCAAGCGGGAGAGGAACAGCGGCATCATTAATAATGCAAGAATCAAAAGCCTCAAGCTCTTCTTTGTATCTGTTGCAGGCAGGAATGGAAAATACTGTTTCTTCCTCTCCTCTGTATAGAAGCAGCGGAAGATCTGAATCATAGAAAGTATCGCGAATAACCAACGTCCCCTTGCTTCCTGTGATCTCGGTAAGTTCTACTGAATCTCCTAAGAAGCTGCAGTTAACATTTGCAAGAATCCCACTCTTGTACCTTAAACTTGCAGAAAGAGCTACATCCACGCCATCCTTTTTTATTGCCTGGGCTACGATGGACTCCGGATAATCATTTGTAACCATTGATATGAAATTAACAGGATAGCATCCAACATCATGAAGACTGCCACCTCCAAGCTCTGCACTCATTCTTATATCGTTATAATTTTCAAGATAGAAACTGTAGTTCGAGTTTATCTGTCCAATTTTTCCAATCACGTCGTTTTCAATAAGTTCCAACACTTTTTTCGTTCTTGGAGTGAAGCGGTACATAAATGCTTCCATAAGCTTAACACCACACTCAGAAGCGACATCCTTCATCTCTATTACGTCTTCTTCGCTTAATGCCAATGGCTTTTCACATAAAATGTGCTTACCTTTTCTAGCAGCCTTTATAACCCACTCTTTATGAAGCGCATTAGGAAGTGGTATATAAACAGCCTGAACGTCTTTATCATCTAATAATTCGTCATAAGTAAGATATGTCTTCTTAAAACCGAACTTGTCTTTTGCGTCTTTAAGTTTATCCTGAGATCGTGATGCAATAGCATACGCTTCTCCATTGCTTGTCTCTGATAAAGCAGGAAGCACATGCTTTCTTGCAATGCCTGCATATCCTAAAACACCCCATTTAATCTTATTTTCCATAATATGCTCCTTTTATTCCTTAATTGATCCGCCAGTAGCACTGGCAATAAACGTATCCTGAATCAAGAAGAAGATGATCAGAATTGGAATCGACATTAATACAGAAGATGCTAATATTGATCCCCAATCTACTTTATACTCGCTTGAGAACATCTGAAGACCTACAGACATTGTTCTAACTGCCTCGCTCGTTCCAAATGTCAACGAGTACATAAATTCCTCCCAACTTATCATGAATGCATACATTGCTGTTGCAAATATTCCAGGAGCACAGACAGGAAGAACAATCTTTGTCAGAACCCCTACCTTACCGCATCCGTCTATAATCGCAGCTTCTTCAAGTCCTTTTGGAACGCCTGTGATAAATCCTCTGAGCATTATGATTGCAAACGGAAGCATGCAAAGAAGATGCGTAAAAGAGATAGTAAAATGTTTGTTCAACAGACCTAAGGAGTTTATAGCGCTGTATAAAGGAACTAGCGTGGAAGCCTGAGGAACCATATTGCAAACCAATATAGCCATCATCCAAAATGCCTTACTTTTGAACTTATGTCTGGCAAATGAGTAAGCGGCAGGAAGTGCCACTACAATGCAAAGGAGGGTTGCCGTAAGAGAAATAATCACAGAGTTCATAAAGTAACGAGGAATGTTTGTCTCTGTAAGCACATGGATGAAGCTATATAGCGTTGGATTCTCTGGAAGGAGTCTCGGAGGAGACGATAAAAGCTCATTTGACGGACGAAGAGCGCAGCTTATCATCCAAAAAAATGGAAATATTTCAATAAGCGCAAACGCTGTAATTAAAACATATTTTAAAAGCGTAGTTATTTTTACCTTTTTAGCTTTCATACAATCCTCCTAGACAAGGTTATCTTCTCTCTTTTGCGTAAACTGGAGATAGATAAACGCAATGACCATTACGATTACCAAGAATACGTTTGCAGCTGTTGCGGAATATTCAAATTGGAACTGCTGTATACCTGTCTTATAAATGAAGATCTGTGCGATCTCGCTTGATCTTGCAGGTCCGCCTCCTGTGATTGAGTAAACGTATACGAACGAATTGAGAGACCAGATCGTAGAGACTAAGATAACCGACCTCATGACAGGGAAAAGAAGAGGAATCGTGATCTGGAATACCTGTCTTAGCCATCCTGCACCATCAAGACGTGCCGCCTCATAAATATCTTCTGATATATTTTGTAATCCGCTTAGATACATGATCATAACAAACGGAGAAATTTTCCAAACATATACTGCTGCCTGACAGGCAAGAGATTGCGTCGCACTGTTAATCCAAAGCTGGTACTGATCTATTAAACCAATACTCATCAGAATGTGGTTGAGAATGCCATAATCGGCATTGTACATCCATTTCCAAATGATACAGACGACGGAAGCAGGCAAAACCCATGGAATGATGAACATCGTTCTATAGATCTTTCTTCCTTTTATCTTCATATTGAGAAGAACAGCGATAAAAAGGCCTAAAATCATTTCGAACGGCAACGTATATAACAGCCATAAAAACGTGTTCTTAAGGTCATTTAAATATTGTTTATCGTGGAACAAATCTACATAGTTTTCTAACGTAGGGAAGGCATCTTTCACGCTGAAACTTCTGACTATGTTTGTAACAAGAGGTAAGAAAATCAGAATAAAAAGAACTGCGAATGCAGGTAAAAGATATAGTATCGGGTAATCCCGATTAACCCTTAATTGTTTTGTTTTCATTATGCCACCTTATTTTCACCCGATAGCGAGGTGGCTATCGGGATTACTTGATAAATTAAACTATGTTAGTCAGTTAGACAATCATTTAATCTTGCGTCAGCTTCTGCCAGAGCCTCCTCAGGAGTAGACATTCCAGAAAGAACTGCCTGGATCATATCCATTACAATAGTCTGTGCAGTAGGCGTATCCGCAATTGGCGGGAAGTTTCTTGTATAGTCAAGCTGCTCTCTGAAGTGCTCGTCGCGATAGTTGTTGAAACGCTCTGCATTCTGCGCCTCTAGGTTTGCAGGGAATGCAATTGGGAACCAAGACTGAACTTCAGTAGAGAGGAAGTACTCGATGAATGTCCATGCATCGTCCTTATGCTGAGCGTTCTTAGGCATTGCAAGATAATAGCCGCCAAGTCCTGCTGTTGTAGGGCCGTCTTTTCCTGGCCATAGGCAGATGCCAACATCGATATCCGATTCTTCCTGGACAGTTCTTACACCTGCCTGGCCATCGATATACATTGCGACACGTTCATTGATGAACAGCGTTCTATTGTTTCCACTGTTGTTTGTTACGCTGCTCTCTGGAGCCACATGATGAACTGTAAGGAACTCCGTATAGTACTTCAAAGCCTCAAGACCTTCAGGTGTGTTTAATGTTGCCTTAGTCATGTCCTCATTTGTAAGATTACCGCCAGCAGCCCATAGATCTGGAACGAAACGGAACCAGCAGTTTCCTGGTGTGTTTCCATTAACTGCGAAACCATACTGATCAATAATTCCATCTCCGTTTAAATCCTTTGTAAGAGCCTTGGCCGCTTCAATCATCTCTTCCCATGTCTGAGGAGGATTTTCAGGATCAAGGCCAGCTTCCCTGAACATATCCTTATTATAAACCAAGGACATTGCCTCAACGGACCATGGAAGACCGTAGATCTGTCCATCTACAGTTCCAAGTTCAAGCGTTACCGGGTTGAAATCATTCTCAATATCTATTGCTTCTGACTTCTCAAGATATGGCGTAAATGATTCTAGAAGCCCCATTCTTGCAAAACTGTTTGTCCATGCATAGCTCTGCCACATGATATCCGGTCCGGATGAGGACTGACATGCAACAAGTTCCTGGCTTGAAAGGCTGTCGTATGGAATGATCTCAAGTTGCAAATCAAGTTCTGGATATTTAGCTTCGAATTCGGGTTCCAAACGTTTAAATGATTCTTCTTCCGTTCCGTCATACCAAAGTACGATAGGTCTTCTTCCATCACTAGAACTCTCAGAAGATCCCCCTGCGAAAACGAGTCCGAAAGACGTGATTGCAACGAGCAATACTAAAAATAGTCTCCTTTTCATATTTCTCTCCTTTTAAATTAAAATATTCTTATCGTCATAGGAGTCGATAACGTACTCCTTAACCTTTTCTTCATTAATCTCTATTCCGAGTCCTGGTTTTTTAGAAGGGATGAAATATCCTTTGTCAAAAACGAAACAATCGTCCATTATCTTGTCAAAGCCTCCGAAGGAATCCATCTTTCCAATTGCTTCTTGAATTAAGAAGTTAGGGCAAGAAGCTGCAAGCTGAAGCTGGGCGGCAAAATTAACCGGACCTGCCCAGAAGTGGGTTGTTATCATAACGTGGTTTGCCTCTGCCATTGCAGCAATCTTCTTTGCTTCAGAAAGACCTCCACATCCCGATACGTCAAGCTGATAGATATCACAGCTTCTTTCATGCATAAGGGATGCAAATTCAAACTTCGTCGCAAGACGCTCCCCTGTTGCAATAGGAATAGTCGTCGCCTCTGAAACTTTCTTCAATACCCTATAATTTTCTGGAGGCGTTGGTTCTTCAAACCAGAGAGGATTAAACTCTTCCATCTCTTTTGCAGCCCTTATAGCACCTGCCGCAGTAAACTGCCCATGAGTGCCAAGAAGGATATCGATATTCTCCCCTACAGCTTCTCTAATAGTCCTCATCGTCTTTTTTGCTTTCAATATGCTTTCACGAGTTGGGATATGAGTTACATAATCATCCAAATAAGGTGCAAACGGATCGAGCTTCACTGCTGTAAAGCCTTCTGAGACACACCTTAACGCACTCTCTGCACACTCTTTTGGAAGCTGCCAGAAATCTTCACAGAAGATCTTGTCATCTTTTTCATATAGATATGTATAAGCCCTGATCTTCTCATTGATTAAACCGCCCATAAGGTTGTATATAGGCTGTGAGCAAGCTTTTCCGATTATGTCCCAACAGGCAATTTCAAAACCGCTTAAAATTCCTTGAGTCGCTAAATCCGTATGAGCTTTCGAATGAACGAAAAAAGCTTTTAAAAATATCTTTTCAACGTTAAATGGATTTTGTCCGATGAAGAAATTCTTTGCAATATCTTCAACCATACATCCAAGAGTCTTCGGAGAATATGCATTCCAAATCATCTCTCCCCACCCAGAGATTCCTTCATCCGTTTCCATCTTCAATAAAAACCAATAAACACCGCCTTTTGCGTTGCTTCTAACTTTTACCGGATAGTACTTAACATCTGTAATTTTCATCTTTGTTATACCTTTATAGCGCTATGGTAATATGGGTTTTTAAAGTCCGAAACTATGGATTTGTTGCCAAAACATGGATTTTTATGAACATAAAAGGTTTTTAATACGATAAAAAAGAAAAAAGTATTAAGTAACTTTAATAATGAAAATTTCTAAGGTTAAAAATTTCGTTAGTGTAAAACTATGGCGTTATATGTATCCGTGAACTAGAAATAGTTAACAACGTTATTAAAAGGATATTCCATATTTAAAAAGGGATCGAAAGAAGGAATTTAATTTCCTAATCGATCCCATAATGACTAAAATAATTATTTAGATGCTTTGTAAGAAGCCTGATAGCTATCAATCTTGTCTGCCCAAGAATTAACGCAATCCTGAGCACTCATGTCACCCATCATTACTGCCTGGAAGTCTGCTGTCATATCATTTGTAATGAATGCAGAAAACTCAGGTAGCCAGTACGGGTTCTGAATCTGATAGTAGTTCTCATCTGCTAGATAGCTCATATATAGAAGCATTTCAGTATCATTTGCATACCAAGGCTGCTCATAAACAAGAGTGTTGCAAGGAACACTTCCTACTAATTCGCTTAATCCACCAGTACACTCTGCACTCATCAGCTGATTTAATAGCCAGATTGCTCCTGTATAATCATGATCATCACCCTGATTCGTTACACAGAATACGTTCGGTTGAAGTCCAGAAGCAAAATAGTGTCCCTGATCGTTTGCAAGAACTCTAGCAGCTGTGAAGTTTCCTTCTCCGAGGTTCTGAACATGAGTTGCTTCTGAAGATGAGTTATGAATGATATATGCAGATACGCCTGAACCAAATTCTGCAATAATCTGGTCGAAATTATTGTTTACAGAATCTCCTGACACCCAATGGTTTTTATAAAGGCTTGCATAAAAATCCAGTGCTTCAGCAAAAGCAGGATCTCTTAGGATACATTTTCCGTTCTCATCGAACCAGCTACCTCCATATCCAAGACCGTCTGTCCATGTCCAGAGCCATGCTACTAGGCTGTCATATGGTCTTACGCCTCTGAGAGAGTAAAAGTATCTTGAATTAGCAGGATCAGCAAACTTCTCGCAGTACTCAAGAAACTCCTTCTGTGTCTTTGGAGCTTCTGTCAATCCATATTCAGCGAATCTTTGAGGATTGTACCAAGCAACTTCCTGATTGTAGGAGAATGGAATTCCATATAACACACCATCTCCAAGAATTCTCATTCCTTCAATTAATTGATCATCTATATATTCATACTCTTCAAGCTGATCTACATAATCATCAAGTGGTATTATTGAATCCTGAGCTGTGAATGTAGCGATATTAGAGAATCCGAGAGATACAATATCAGGCATTGTATTTGTCATGACAGTCATCTGGAATTGATTCTGGAAGTCAGCGAAGTTGAAACTTGTATAGACTACCTCATACTTATCTTGAGATTCATTAAGCTTATCGAAATATGCTTCAAAATATGCATCTCTTTCTGGATCGCCTGAGTGATACCAGAAATTAAGAACCTGTTTCCCTCCTGAAGATGATTCAGAAGATCCGTTAGCAAATGCCGAAGATAACCCTACGATCATAATCATAGCAATTACGACAATTGTTTTTAGAACTTTGTTTTTCATATAACCTCCCAATTAAACAATTACTGGCAAAATTTCGATAATATTTAATCTCCTATTTTAAAAATCAAACTATTTCTATTTAATAGAAAATATTTTATTCCTATAATTACAAACCCTTTTTCATTCCGCCAAGGTTTTGCAGTTCCATTAACAATGATCTTTTTAAACAAATCTGGAATGATTCTTAGAAAATAGAACTTCTGATTTATTATCTTCGTTATGTCCGTATCAATTGAACAATAGGAATCAAGATTTTTTTTAAGTATCTCCTCTCCATATTTGTAATCGGATTCGAAGTGTATTGAAAACAAGGTATGAACGTTAAGTCCTGTCTCAACTAAAAGTGGTTGTGCTACAAATTCATTCCTATTCATGATTCTTTTATAATATCTTAATAAAATATTAACATAATATTTCAACTTCGCAACAAAAATTTTAAACACTTTTATCCTTAATAAGAAAAAGAAAAATTATGGGATACAGGTTAACAGCTTATATCATTGACTTTTTTCAACTAAACAATCACTAAAGTCAGTTTTATTTTAACCTTTATCTCCAGAGCCATCACATTCTAAGGTGTCGAAATATGGAGAGGAAAAGAGAAATAAAGATTTGATATGTAAGATTGCAATATTAAGGAATAGCAAGATGATGGGATGCATTTGAGTTTACATTATACCTAAAGGAGAGAAGGAAGGAGGCCTCAGTCGAAGCTGAGACAAGTACTCATGTGCATATGGGCGTCATTTGAATCGAGAAGACAACGGCCTATGATGATGCTTTATTCATAATAGAGGCAGCTAGGAGGAAATGTAAGGTGTGAAAGCTCCACCATCATGACAAGTAAAGAGCAGTGTTTTTCGTTTCCAGAAGGCCACCGTCTTGCTAACAGCTCTTTCTCTACCAAAATATTTAGAATAAGTATTTTTACTCATCAATATTTCGTTTTGCTAGTTTTGCTTTAACTCAACATAAATATTTAATTACTAAAATTTGTGCAAAGTTACATTTTTTAGGAATGTATAATTAAATGTCCTTATCTAATCTAATGAACGAGATAGTCTGAATTTTTGTTAGTGAAGCTTGACGGTTTAAAACACAGAAGTTAAGATAATCATAGAAAGAGGCACTGCAGATAGACGGTTGTCGGCCTCAAGTTAAACGAATCTTATTTGTCGTCATTAGGGTCCGATCTAGTGGCGATTATTTTTGTTTGCTATGGTAATTCCGATAGCAATTGCCGAAATTACCAATCCTATTACGCTAATTATAATGTCTAAGACTTCATAATCATTCATAGGCTATCCTCCTCTTCTTTTAGATTTGGAGGCTAGGCCTCCATGTCTATGCGACATGAAGCCAAACAACCGCTTACCGCATATAGCAGTGCCTAAAAAAGTATTGATCACAATATAATAGAAAGTCTAGAGATAAAAAATATTGTGGTTATATGTTGGTAAATATCATTCCTAAAATTTGTGTAAAGTCACATTTTTTAGTAATGAATGTCATAGGTCTTTGTCTAATTTAGAGAATAGTGGCCATATATCTGATTCAGGAAGTGGCGCTATTATCTTAAGAGGTTCTTTCTTTACAGGGTGGACTAGATCTATTTCTCTTGAATGAAGACAGATTCCTCCATCTCTATTGCTTCTCTCAGCTCCGTATTTAAGATCCCCTTTTATATAAAGTCCTATGGCTTTAAGCTGACTTCTAATCTGATGGTGTCTTCCTGTTTCAAGCTTTATTTCAAGAAGGAAATACCTGTCGCTTTTCGCAATTAATTTATATGAGAGTATTGCCTTCTGACTTCCCTTTACTTCCCTCTCGTAAGAAACGCTTATGTTTTTGCTTTCATTTCTTACGATATAGTGAATAAGACGCTCTTCTTCACATCTCGGCTCGCTTGTAACGATAGCGTAATATGTCTTATCTACTTCGCCTTTTCTAAAGGCATCGGAAAGACGTGAAAGAGCCTTATCGGTTTTAGCAAACAGAATTGCGCCGGATGTTGGGCGATCAAGACGGTGAGGCAGTCCTAAATAGACGTTTCCAGGCTTATTATACTTCTCTTTCAAATATGCCTTAACATCATCTATTAAGGTAATATCCCCTGTCTTATCTCCTTGAGAGAGTTCCCCTACTTCCTTGTTTATCGCAATGAGGTGGTTGTCCTCATAAATGATCCTGCTGCTAAGATTCATCGCCATCCTCGTCAAATAGATCAGGTCCTGCCTCTAATGTAGTCTTCGTATCTTTCGTCTGCCTTATAGCAATCTTTTCGATATCTTTCGCAGTAAGCCTTACCCCAGCTCCGGTTGGAGTCTTCTGGACCCTGAAATCTGCAAACCTCATCTTCTCTTCAAGCTGCTTATAACCCTTTCCTTTCTTGTACGTCAGGAATATTACGGCAGAAGGATAGAGGCTGAACTTCTTAATCTTTGCATCCGGGCTCTTTAAGATTGAATAGAGCTTCCCTGTCGTAAAAGACGGAATCTGGAATCTCTTTATGTAACAGATTCTCTTCTGATCGACTTTGCTTTTTTCCGTATAGATTACAGTAAAAACTTCCTTGCCGATTAGCTCTTTTTCTCCATAGTTGTAATACGCAAGTCCATCTGTTCCTATGTACTCTTTATCGCTTACGTTCGTAACACGGTATTCGCCGTTGTTCTTCATATAGAAGATCTTGTCGAATGAGGATACTTTCATCAAAACCTCTCCGGTTTTAACATTAGTACCCATATAGCCCGTCTCTTTATCATAGCGAAGATCCATGTTCCTTATCGCGACTTCTTTTGCTGATAGGCTTTCAAATGATGATATCTCAGTCTTCCTCTTGTGAGTCTCCTTATCCGCCATATCAATAAGATCATCTAGATAAGAGATTGCGTAATCGGTAATGTTTGCAAGGTTGTGCTCAATCTCTGCAATCTTTGCATTGATTTCGTTAATCTCTTTTTTATTCTTTTCGATGTCAAAGAGAGAAATTCTTCTGATTGGGATTTTCAAAAGGCGTTCAATATCATCTTCTGACAAAGCAACATTGTTAATCTCAGCCATGAACGGATTGAATCCAGTCACAATCGCCTTATTAACATCGGCTTCGCTTGTTTTATTTTCTATCTTCTTATATATTCTCTCTTCTATGAAAATCCTCTCGAGCGTTCTTGCCCTCAAACGATCATTGAGATGCCCTTTTTCTATATTGAGTTCTTTCGTAAGGACATCAACAAGGTGGTGCGCATGGTATTCGATCTGCTCAGAGATAGGCACGACATGAGGAAGGCCATCTTTAATTACCAAAGGATTACAGCTTATCTTTACCTGGCAGTCTGTCGTTGCATATAAGACGTCAACCATATCTTTTGAATAGGTGTTTCTCTGCCATCTTATCTCGACTCTCGCATTCTCCGCTGTAAAGTCATCGATCTTGTCTATTTTAAGCTGTCCGTTCTTATTCGCATCTTCAATCGACTGAATAAGACGTTCGCTTGTAACGCCGTATGGAAGTTCTTCTACGACGATCTTCTTTGGATCCTCTGCGTTAAGGCGTGCCCTTATAGTGACTTTTCCTGTACCGTCTGCATACTCGGAAACGTCTAAAATTCCCCCACCTGGGAAATCAGGATAGACAACCGCTTTCTTTCCTCTTAAAACATCCTTTTCTGCCTCTAAGACTTCAATCAGATTATGTGGAAGAATTACAGTGGACATGCCGACAGCAATTCCTTGAGTTCCTTGGACAATTACTACTGGGATTTTTGCAGGAAATACAACAGGCTCTTTCTTTCTTCCATCATATGAGTCAACGTATTCTGTGATCTCAGGAGAGAGGAAAATCTTTTTGGCTATCGGAAAGAGTCGGCACTCAATATACCTTCCTGCCGCAGCTCCGTCCCCTGTTAAAAAGTTTCCAAAGTTTCCCTGTTTTTCTATCAAGAGGTCGCAATTCGCAAGCCCGACTAACGCATCTTTAATTGATGCATCTCCATGAGGATGGAGTTTCATAGCCTCTCCAACAACGCTTGCAACCTTATTAAAGCGTCCATCATCCATAGTAAAAAGCGTATGAAGGATTCTTCGCTGTACAGGCTTCAATCCGTCCTCAATATCTGGAATAGCCCTTTCTCGTATTACATACGATGCATATTCAAGAAAGTTTCTCTTATATAATTCGTCTGCATGTGCCATTAGATTAGATTCTCCATAATATATTCTCTTCTCTTTGGAGTGTTATCCCCCATGCAGAAGTCCATGATCTCTCTTGTCTCTTTTATACTTGAAATAGATACAGGAACAAGATATGTGTCGTCCTTGATGAATGTCCAGAATTCCTTAGCATCTATTTCTCCAAGACCTTTAAAGCGAGTTATTTCAGCATTCTTAATCTTCGCAACAGCCTCATCACGCTCTTTTTCATTAAAACAATAGATGACTTCATTTTTGTTTCTTACTTTAAAAAGTGGAGTCTCCAATATAAACAAATGGCCTTGCGTCACAAGCTCCTCAAAAAATGTGAAGAAATAAGTCATCACAAGGTTTCTAATATGGAAGCCGTCATTATCGGCATCGGTTGCTATAATAACTTTGGAATATCTG
Source organism: uncultured Spirochaetales bacterium (assembly GCA_949289305.1). Classification (GTDB taxonomy): domain Bacteria; phylum Spirochaetota; class Spirochaetia; order Sphaerochaetales; family Sphaerochaetaceae; genus Ornithospirochaeta. The sequence goes on along the minus strand of CASENB010000021.1, from coordinate 85,073 downwards.
AGATTTTCAATATCATCCTCAATTCCAAGAGCTGCCATTATGTTATAAAGCTCATCGTGCTTATAGATTATGCTTCTCTTCTGACCTTCAACGTTGTAAAGCTTTCCTCTGAGACTGAATATTGCCTGGTACTCTGCGTTACGGCATCTTGTGATAGTTCCGCTAGCACTATCTCCCTCAGTAATGAAGATCATAGATTTTTCAGCATCTTCCCTGTGGGCATTGGATTTATCTGTCAAATGATATTTGCAGTCCCTCAGTTTTTTAATGCTTGTAGCAGTCTTCTTTGCCTTCTCTCTAGCCCCTGCTCTAAGCGTCTGCTCTTCCTTATGAACACTCTCATTGCTCTGGATTTTCTGATGCAATGCCTGCGCAGTCTTCTGATTCTTCATGAGGGCATCTACAACAGCCTCTTTTACCGTTGAAACGAGCCACCCTTTTACATCGGTATTTCCAAGTTTGTTCTTAGTTTGACTTTCAAATACGGGATCTTTTATCTTTATAGCGATTGCGCCGACAATTCCGTCTCTTATTTCAGGAGCGGCCCAGTTCTTTTTAAAGTATTCGTTAACACCTTTTAAAACGCCCTCTTTAAAGGCTGCAAGGTGAGTTCCTCCATCTGAAGTATGCTGTCCGTTAACGTATGAGAAATAATTTTCTCCATATGTCTGCGTATGGGTAAATGCAAATTCAACCTGTTCGTTTTTAAAATGGATTACATCGTATATCGAATCATCCCCAAGCTCTTTAGAAAGAAGATCCATAAGTCCATTCTGACTTTTTATAATCTCCCTGTTAAAAGAAAGGGTAAGACCTGTATTTAAATATGCATAGTTCCAAAGCCTTGATCTGATGTAATCGTCATTGTAATTATAGTCTCCGAAGATATTCTTATCAGGAACGAATTCAAAATATGTGCCGTTGGGCTCTTCCGTCTTCCCTTCTTCCTTTTTCTTAAGCTTTCCACGAGAGAACGCAGCCGACACGAACTGCCCGTCTCTATAACTAACAACCTTAAACTCACTTGAGAGTGCATTAACAGCTTTCGTTCCAACTCCGTTTAAGCCCACAGAATATTGGAATGCATCTCCGGAATACTTTGCTCCTGTGTTTATTTTAGAGACACAGTCTATGACCGAACCAAGAGGAATACCTCGTCCAAAATCCCTTACGGTCACTTTATTGTTCAAAACCGTAATAAGGATTTTGCTTCCATGTTTCATAACAAACTCATCGATTGAGTTGTCGATAATTTCCTTTAAAAGGATATAGATTCCGTCATCGATATGACTTCCGTCCCCAAGGCGTCCGATATACATGCCTGGCCTTGTCCTGATGTGCTCAAGCGGGGATAATGATTGTACGCTCTCTTCTGTGTAATTTACATTTGCCATAATATATATAAATACTATAACCCACTTTTCGCACTTAGGACAATTATTTGTTTGCTAATATAATTTTGGCTATTTTATCGCTATGTATGATATAAGAACCATGATCCTCTCCCTCTAAAATCATAAGTTTGGAATTTTTAATATTTCTTGCAATAAACAGCGTGTCATTTTTTTTAACGACATCCTTTTCTCCTGCAATTACAAGGGCAGGAATGCTTATTCTTTCAAGATCTTCTTTTTTGATATTAGGCCCTTTTAACATCAGCATGTCATACTTGTCGCGAGCAAAAAGAGTCTTTATCTTCAAGCCTCTGTAAGTCACCCTGTTCAGACCTTTTGGATACGTATTCGCACCGCAGACAATAATCGATCTAAAAAGATCCGGCCTCTTTGCTGCCGCATATAAAGTGGCAATCGCACCATCAGAAAAGCCGAAGAGAACAGGTTTATACAGATTCAAAGTTTCGGTAAATGCGATAACATCATCGCTAAGCAGGTTATATGTCAGATCATTAGTATCTTCGCTCTCGCCATGGCATCTGGAATCTATAAGATAGAGTGTGTAATGATTTTTCAACAGATCTGAAGCCCTATCGAATATGGCATGGTCTTCACGATTGCCATGAAGCATTATCAATGGCTCCCCTGCTCCTAGTGTTTCATAATATAGATCGACGTTGTTTACTCTTATCCTCATTTTTCTATTTCCAGAAATCTATATGATCCTTGCAGATCGTTTTCAGAAGTTCTTCATCTTCCACAGGCCCTTCGATAACGATATCCTTCTGTCCATGCTTAACAACTTCCCTACTTGATAGAGAGAACGTCGGATTTTCATCATTATCTCCTGTGAACTTTAAAAGATCTTTTTCTGTAGCACCGAATACAAGACGGCCTACATTCGTCCAATAGAGGGCGCCGGTACACATGCAGCATGGCTCAAAGTTAGAGTAAAGCGTACAAGTCTTTAGATAATCAGGGCCGTACTCTTTCGCCGCCTTTAAAAGCAAGAGCGTCTCTGCATGGTATGCGCTGCCGCCATTTAAAAATTCATTACCCTGCTCAAGTAAAATATTGCCATTCTTATCTGTAAGAAGAGCTCCAAAAGGATGGTTTCCTTTTAGCATCGCATTATGTGCAATCTCAACAGTACGCAATAATAGTTTTTTATCTAGTTCAGTCATATCTCTATATTACATGATAGTCTTTTTTCTTTCAAAAGAAGAAAAACTATTAAGGCAACAGCATCTATTTCGGTAATAAAAGCATTATTACCTATATCTTTAAAAGTTGAACAAAAAACCCTTAAAGAATATCATAGACGCTATGAGCAAGTATCCTTTTAATGAAATCGAGAAAAAGTGGCAGAAATATTGGGAAGAGAATAAGACTTACAAAGTAACAGAAGATCCATCTTTTCCTAAAGATAAGAGGCGTTACGTCCTAGACATGTTTCCATATCCGTCAGGGGCAGGCCTTCATGTAGGACATCCTGAAGGTTATACGGCGACAGACATCTACTCAAGATATCTGACGATGAACGGCTATAACGTTCTCCATCCGATGGGATTCGATGCATTCGGACTTCCTGCAGAAAATTATGCTATAAAGACAGGAACGCATCCATATACGACGACAAAGAAGAACATAGAAAACTTCCGTCGTCAGCTGAAGAGCTTGGGCTTTTCTTATGATTGGGACAGAGAGATCTCAACATGTGACGAAGAGTACTACCATTGGACGCAGTGGATATTTGAAAAACTCTATGAAAAAGGTCTTGCATATGAGGCTAACACACCTATTAACTGGTGTCCGAGCTGCAAAACAGGACTTGCAAACGAAGAAGTAAAAGAGGGCAGATGCGAACGCTGCGGAGAGAAGGTTGAAAAGAAGAACATCCGACAGTGGATATTAAAAATCACAGCATATGCAGATCGTCTCCTAGAAGACCTTGATTCTCTAGACTGGCCAGAGTCGGTTAAGGCCATGCAGAGAAACTGGATAGGAAGAAGCGAAGGAGCTTCCGTCACGTTTAAAATAGACGGCCTCGATGAATCTCTTGAAGTCTATACGACGAGATGCGATACCCTCTTTGGCGCAACATATATGGTAATTGCGCCAGAACACCGCCTTGTAAAAGAGCTTACGACAGCAGAACAGAAAGATGCCGTAGAGAAATATATCGAAGAGACAAAACACAAGAGCGATCTTGAAAGAACAGATCTTGCAAAAGACAAGACTGGAGTATTTTCCGGTTCTTATGCAATAAACCCTGTAAACGGAAAGAAAATCCCAATCTGGATTGCAGACTACGTATTAATTAGCTATGGAACAGGTGCAATCATGGCTGTTCCTGCTCATGATGACAGGGACTGGGAATTTGCAAAGAAGTTCGGTCTTCCAATCATCGAAGTGTTAAAGAGCGAGGTTGACGTACAGACTCAGGCATGGACAGAAGACGGAATACACGTAAACTCTTCTTGGCTCGATGGATTAAATAAAAAGGATGCTATTGCAAAGATGCTTGAATGGCTTGAAAAGAACGGCTGCGGACATAAGGCTGTAAACTACAAGCTAAGAGATTGGGTATTCTCGAGACAGAGATATTGGGGTGAGCCAATTCCTCTGGTACACTGCCCTGAATGCGGAACAGTGCTCGTACCAGAAGATGAGCTTCCACTCACACTTCCTGAAGTTGAGAAATATGAGCCAAGCGGAACAGGAGAGAGCCCTCTTGTAAATGTTCCATCCTGGGTAAACTGCGAGTGCCCAAAGTGCCACGGACCTGCAAAAAGAGAGACGAACACGATGCCTCAATGGGCCGGATCATGCTGGTATTACCTGCGCTTTATCGATCCACATAACCATGATGCGTTCGTAGATCCAGAAAAAGAGAAATACTGGATGCCGGTATCTCTTTATGTAGGTGGAACGGAGCACGCAGTACTACACCTGCTCTACTCAAGATTCTGGCATAACGTACTATATGATCTAGGCCTCGTTTCTACAAAAGAACCGTTCCAGAAGCTTGTAAACCAAGGCATGATAACAAGCTTTGCCTACCAGAAGAAGAATAAAAGCCTTGTTCCTGTAGATAAGGTTAAAGAAGTAGAACCAGGGAAATTCATTGAAGAGGATACTGGAGAAGAGGTTAATCAGGTAATTGCAAAGATGAGCAAGAGCCTTAAGAACGTAATCAATCCTGACGACTTCATTAAGAACTACGGCGCAGATTCCGTAAGAATGTATGAGATGTTCATGGGACCTTTAACAGAGAGCAAACCGTGGGCAACTAACGGATTTATGGGAGTCTACCGCTTCTTAGACAGGATCTGGAGAATAATAAGCGAAAGAAAGATTGAAGACATAGAGCCAAGTAAGGATATAGACAGACTTACTCATAAAACTGTTAAGAAGGTAACGGAAGATACGGAAACTCTTAACTTCAATACCGCAATAAGTCAGATGATGGTTCTTGTAAATGAGATCAACAAGCTTGAAGTAGTTCCTAAGAAGACGCTTGAAACTCTTGCTCTGCTTCTCTCTCCATACACGCCGCACCTTGCAGAAGAGATGTGGGAGATGCTTGGTCATAATCCTTCCATCTCAAAGGAGAAGTGGCCTACATACGACGCATCTAAATGCGTGGATGATGAGGTGGAGATCGTTATTCAGATCAACGGCAAGCTAAGAAGCAAGATCATGATGAGCCATAATTGCGATAAAGAGACGCTGCTAAGTGCTGCAAAGAATGATGAGAAGGCAAAAACATGGCTGGAAGGAAAGACGATTGTAAAAGAAATCGTTGTTCCAAACAAACTCGTAAACATCGTAGTAAAATAATTATTCCATAAGACGACCTCATCAGCTTGATGAGGTCTTTTAGTCTGAAAAAAAGAATGCATGTTTGATGTTATCTCGCATGCATTACTTTTGTTATGCTTATCTGGTCTTATAACTCTTTTTTAACTTCTTCAACCTCGTTTTTAACAAGATCTTTTAAAGCCTTCTGGAAGTGCCACATATCATTACCAAGGATTATCATAGTGTATCCGTCTTCAATAGCCTCCTTGATATTCTCCTTTGTTGGAGGAACGACAGGACCAAGAACACCGATTCCCTTTTCTTTCGCCTTCTTTACAAGAACATTGAAAGCTTCTTTAACCTCAGATCCCATCTGATAGCCGATCTTAAGTCCCTTTGATACGGCATAGTCTATAGGGCCGAAATTTACTGCGTCGATTCCAGGAACAGAAAGGATTTCATCGATGTTGTCGGTAAACTCAAAATCCTCATCCATCGGAATTACAAGAGTATCCCTGTTCTGACTCTCAATGTAATTGTTCCAGTCAAAGTCATTATAACCAAATCCTGCGGCTCTAACATTCGACTCTCCGCCTCTTCTTCCAAGAGGGAAGAACTTTGCTCCTTCAACAGCGCGCTCAGTCATTTCTTTCGTCTTACAATGAGGAATAACTACCCCATCAGCTCCCCACTCTAAAACTTTTCTAATTGCAACCTCGTCATCGTCAGCCATTCTGACTAGAACAGAGATGTCATGAAGTTTTGCAGCCATGATCTGCTTTTCAAAATCTTCAGAGAGCATCCAGTTAGTATGTTCCAAATCAAGATATATGAAGTCCAAACCTGACATTGCGATATTCTCTATTACGCAAGTCGTTCCTGTAAAACAGGCCATGCCGAATACAGGCCCTTTTTTCATTTTCTCCTTTAGTGTCATATTTTCCTCCTTTTATATGCTGTAACCAACAAGTATCGGCAACCATGTTGTAAGCGGCGTCCAAAGGCTTATAGCCAAAAGTACGATTACATTACATAGCAAATAAGGTGCCGCACCTTTGAAAATTGAGATTATAGGCATCCTGTTTATCTTATTGCAGACATTCAGACACATTCCTACAGGAGGTGTTACAAGTCCGATCGCAAGACCAGTGATCATCATCGCACCAAACTGAAGAGCAGAAAATCCATAACTTTCCATTACGGGGAGCATTATCGGCGTTAAAAGAAGAATTGCAGGACTTACATCAATAAAACATCCAATAAGAAGAATCATGATGTCAAAAATAATTGCAATTCCCCACGTAGGCATATTCAATGATGTAAAGAATGCTGCAACCTGCTGTGGAACTTGTTCCATTGTTAAAATCCAAGTGAATATTGTTGTAAAACCAATAATAATCATGACGGAAGCAGAGGAGATGAAAGTTTTTTTCACCGCTTCCCATACTGCTTTCCATGTAAGCTCTTTATAGATAAAGAATCCAACAATAATGGCATAAAATACTGCAGCGCCTGCACTCTCTGATGCAGTACAAATTCCAGTCGATACTACGATAATGATGAATAAAGGCATTAGCAGAGCAGGAATTCCTGCAAGGATATCATGCCAGAATTCCTTTGAATTGAATTTGCCGAATTTTGGATGCCAGTGATTCTTGACGCTTAATACAAACACAAGAATAAGCTGGGTAAGACCTATCAAGATACCTGGAATCGCTCCTGCCATGAATAATGCACCAACGGATGCCCCTGATATCATAGAATAAACGATCATCGGAGTCGATGGAGGGATAATCATTCCCATAGTAGATGATGCGACAGTAATACCGGCAGAAGCATCTTTAGGATACCCTTGCTCTTCCATAGCAGGAATCAGGATACTTCCAAGAGCAGACGTATCTGCAACTGAAGATCCAGAAATACCCCCGAATATCATGGAAGCAACGATATTTACTTCACCAAGCCCTCCATGAACTGGTCTAAGAATCTGAAGACAGAAATTAATGATCCTCTTTGTTATACCGCCTGTACTCATCAGCTCTCCAGCTAACATGAACAATGGCATTGCAATCATCAATTCACTATAAGTTCCATTCCAAACCCTCTGAGGGATCATAACGAGGAACTGAGGAACGTTCGTCAAAATATAAGTTACGCAGGCTGCTCCGATCGAGAAAGCAAGAGGAACCCCGATCGCTGCAAAGAATACGAGCAGCAATAGAAGAATAATCATTGTCATTTTACATTCTCCTCTACAACTGGATCATCCTCTGTTAACTCCTTGTTTTTAGGAGCAAAATAAGAAATGTCTGCTGTAATGAACTCTATGATTTTCGCAATAATGCAGATAGCGCATAGAATACCTGAAACCGGCATGATTCCATACATATACTTCATTCGAATCTCCATTCCCTGGCTTATCTGCTTTCCAGCAACAGCAACATACTTGAAGCCCTCATAAGTAAATATGACGTCTACGGCTAATACGATAAGATAATCGACAATCGCCAGATAACGTTTAATAGAAGGCTTAATCCTGTCATAAAGAATATCGATTATAACGTGTTCATTCTTTATTATACAAACGCCCATTCCCCAGAAAGTGGTGAAAGCGAAAAGAGTCACGTTGAATTCTGAAAGCTCTTTCCAACTTAACGAGAAGAAATATCTCATTATGACAGTAAAACAGATTAGGACAGCAAGGAGCGCCATTGCAGCAACACCTATTGCAAAATAGATGTTGAAAAGCTTCTTGCCCACATTCTTCAATGTGTCCATAGTTTTCTCCCGATTAAATAAATATGCTCCCAAAAGTCAGCCCCTTGGGAGCAGAAAAGCTAATTAGTTAGCCTCTACGATAGCCTGCAATTCTGCAAGCTCTTCAGCTGTTAAAATTCCCTCATCGATGCACTGCTGATAAACAACCTGTACTGCATCCTTGAATGCCTGAAGCTCTTCCTCTGTTGGTACATATACATTTCCGCCTGCATCGATTATTTCCTGTTTTGCAGATTCCTGAATCTCATCGATCAGCTGATCATTGTATGCACCCATCTCGTCAGCACACTCTTTGATGATTGTCTGGAATTCCTCTGGCAGACTGTTCCACCATGAAGCATTCACATAGAATGGATCTGGATGGAACTGGTAGTTGACTTCTGTAAAGTAGTCCTGAACCTCATAGAATTTCATTGTTGAAATATTTACCCATGGGTTCTCCTGTCCATCAGCAACACCTGTCCTTAGAGCCATATAAAGATCAGAATATGGAACTGGTGTGATTGTAGCGCCAAGAGCGGTTAATGTCTTATCTATTGTCGTCATTCCAGCAGTTCTCATCTTCAAGCCCTGGAAATCTTCTGGCTTTGTAATCTGATGTCTGTTGTTTGAGAACTGTCTGAATCCGCCAGCATCACAGAGATTGATAATAACTGTTCCTGTCTCTGCTTCCGCCTCTGCACATACTTTTGCAGCAAGATCGCTATGAAGAAGTGCCGTTACTTCCTCTCTTGTCTGAGCTAAGAACGGAAGAGTGAACATGAGAAGACGCGGAGTAAAATCAAACTGACCACCTCTCATTCCCTGAATTGTTCCAATAACAACCTGCTCAAGCATCTCTTTTTCAGTTGCAAGCGAAGTTATTTATTTAAGGGTAGCTGCGGAGACCTCTGTTTTAACAGATTTCATCGCATCAGCATCCCCAACAGACGTTGAGAGCATAAGATATTCACTAGATCAGCTTGAAAAAGCAGCAGAAGGAATAGATGATTTAGAGACATTTGACATTAATGAATTTCTTTTAAAAGATCTTGAGATGCATAAGATCTGGTTTAAAACAACAAACAAGCTATATATATGGTCCCTGCTTACGAAGCCGCATCCGGATTATTCCAGGTTTATCAGACTTGATATCATGGGTGCAAAGAACGTTCCAGATGTCATTAATGAACATAGAATAATAATGGATATGATAGATAGAAGAGATTCATCCGGCGTTAAAGATCTGATCACAAAACACTTATATGGCGGAGTCAGAAGACTTGGAAGCAAACTGTTCTCAGATGAGTATAAAAACTACTTTCAAGCTAAAGAGTGAAAAGTATCAATTATTAAAATTCTCTTTTCTTTATTTCTCGCAAAAACATCTCATCCTCTAACCAACTTTAGAGTTGGCAACTTTATTGTATGTTAATTTATTTAATGAATACTATTTCGTTGTATACTTGAAATATGGATAATACGATCGATTTCTATAATAAGAATGCAGAAAATTTTAAAGAGAACACCATCAGTGTTGATATGAAAAGCATTGAAGATGAATTTATATCATTCTTAGAAAATGGTGCTAAGATTTTAGATCTTGGATGCGGTACGGGAAGAGATGGAAAATATTTCCTCTCAAAAGGTTTTTCTGTAACACTTACAGATGGTTCTATTGAGATGTGTAAGATAGCAGAAGAGAACACAGGATTAAAAGCAAGACATCTACTCTTTGAAGATTTAGATTATATAAATGAATTTGATGGTGTTTGGGCCTGTTCTTCCCTACTCCATGTTCCATCAAATGACCTTCACCTCATTATGAAGTTAATTCATAGGGCATTAAGAGAGAATGGTGTTTTCTATTTCTCTTTCAAATATGGCAAAGGTGAAGGAAATAAAAACGGACGTTTCTTTTTAAATCTTACAGAAGAGACAATGAAAGACTATATAGATGGCCTATTTAATGTGAGAAAAGTCTGGATCACAAATGATGTAAGACCCGAAAGAATAGAAGAAAGATGGCTGAACGTAATAGCAAAGAAGGAATAAAATGACTTTTTCGTCAAGAAAAATCATTTAATAAGTGATTTTTTCTGACGAAAAAATAATTTTGCATTATAATGTGTATATGCAGAGAAAAATAGAAAACACTCTACTCAAGTGGAAAGAATCTGAAAAACGAAAACCTCTAATTCTCATTGGAGCAAGACAAACAGGGAAGACTTATATAATAAAAAAGTTTGGTGAGACTCACTTTGAAAATATAATCTTCGTAGACTTTGAAAAGACAGAAAGGGCAAAAACAATATTCAATGAAGACATTTCTGCCAATACAATAATCCCACAGCTTGAAATATTAACAAACGTAAGATTTATTAGCGGAAAAACTTTAATTATCTTAGATGAAATTCAAGCATGCCCTCGTGCAATTACGGCTTTGAAATATTTTTACGACAGTGGAATGGACGTGCATGTAATTGGAGCAGGCAGTCTTCTGGGCGTTGCAATAAAAAGAGAAGACTTTTCATTTCCTGTCGGCAAAGTCATTACAGAAAAGCTCTATCCTCTCGATTTTGAAGAATTCTTACTTGCATTAGATAGAAACGAATTAAGAGATATGTGTTTTTCCTCTTTCTTAAAAAGAGAGAAACTTCCTCAAGCTATACACGAAGAATTGATCTCTCTATACAGAGATTATCTTATTGTAGGAGGAATGCCTGAAGTCGTATCAGAATATGTAAAAAATAAAAGTTTTTTAACGTGCAGTGAAATACAAAGCCAAATATTGTCTGATTACAGAGCAGATATAGCAAAATATGCAGACAGTTCTTCGAAACTATTAGCACAGCGTGCTTTTGATACAATTCCTATCCAGCTGGCAAAAGAAAACAACAAATTCCAATATAATGTTATAAGAAAAGGGGCTACTGCAGGACTGTTCGGGCCTTCCATTGAATGGCTTAATGATTCAGGACTCGTATTAAAATGTAAAAGAATTACAGATCCTTTTCTTCCAATTAAAGCTTACGAAGATATCTCCTCTTTTAAGCTATATTTGTTAGATCCAGGACTGTTAGTTCAAATGTCAGCACTGCCTAAAGAAGTAATAATCAATCAATTAGGCCTTAGATTTATAGGAAGCTTAACAGAAAACTATGTAGCATCTGAATTAGTTCAAAATAATATACCGCTTTTCTATTGGACATCACAAGACCAAGCAGAAATAGACTTTATTCTCCAAGTAAAAACAAATGTAATTCCTGTTGAAGTGAAGTCTTCAGAACATACAAAATCTAAAAGCCTGTCAGCATATAGGAAGAAGTTCTCTCCTTCTCTTAGCATTAGAATATCTAGTAAGAATTTTGGATTTGAGGACGGATTACTATCATTACCTCTATATTCTGCATGGCTTTTAAATGAAGAAAATCTATCATGTTACCTGTAATATGATACAATGTTTTGCATGGCAGAAAGGATACATTTAGGCTTCTCTGACGGCCTTTTGAACTCTATAAGACAAAAGATCGAAAAAGCAGACGGAATAGATATCATTGTAAGTTTTCTTCGTTTTTCAGGACTTGTTCTTTTATTAGAAAAGTTAAAAGAAGCATCTGAAAGAGGTGCTAAAATCAAAATTCTTACAAGCACATACCTTTCAATCACAGAACCATTTGCGTTAAAAGTGTTGAAAAAAGAGCTAAAAGATTCGCTAGAAATCAAATTATATAAAGACGGAAGCAGATCGTTTCATCCTAAATCGTATTTTTTCCTTATCGATGGCAAATGGGATATGATCATTGGATCTTCAAATATATCTGAAAGTGCAATGCGAGACGGAGTTGAATGGAACTACGAACTAAAAGAAAAGGAAGATAAGAAAGAGATACAATTTTTTCATGATGAGTTTTGCCGCCTATTTAATGAAGCTGCAATAGCATTAACAGACGAAATACTTTATTCTTACGCATCCACATGGAAAAAACCAAAACTTAAAGAAGTACATCAAACCGGCATAATTAAAGCAAATGAAGTCCAGCTTGAAGCTCTATACGCACTGGAGGAAACAAGAAAAGAGGGTGCAGATAAAGCCCTAATACAAGCAGCGACAGGAATTGGAAAAACTTATCTTGCCGCTTTTGATTCAATCAATTTTAAGCGAATTCTTTTTATTGCGCACAGAAATGAAATATTAATGCAAGCAGAAAAGACATTTAGAAAAGTAAGAAAGAATTGTAATACAGGATTTTTTACTGCCAATAAAAAAGATACGAAAGAAGATATTATTTTTGCATCAGTTCTTACATTAGCAAACAGAGATAACCTCAGTCTATTTCATCCTAGTAGTTTTGATTATATAATAATCGATGAATTCCACCATGCCGCAGCTTTATCTTATAAAACTGTTCTTTCATATTTTAAACCCAAATTCCTGCTAGGTCTTACAGCAACGGCAGAAAGAATGGACGGTCAATCGATTTACAGATTATGTGATTATAACGTTCCTTACAAAATTAGTTTAGCTGATGCAATAAACAGGGATATTCTCGTCCCTTTCCATTACTATGGGATTTTTGACGACACCGTAAATTATAACGAAATAGAATGCAAAAATGGACGTTATAAAATATCCGATCTGACAAAGAACTTAAGTATAAGAAAAAGAGCAGAACTTATTTTTAAAAACTATAACAAATACACAAGCTCAAAAACTCTTGCATTTACAACTAGTAGGGAGCATGCAATCTTTATGGCCTCTTATTTTTCAGAAAAAGGAATCACTTCTGCATCTGTTATATCAGGCTCATCAAATAGCAAGTTCGCACTCGATAGAGAACTTGCCTTAAATAAACTTGAAAAAGGGGAAGTAAAAGTAATTTTCACAGTAGATATATTCAATGAAGGCATAGATATTCCTGATGTTGATCTCGTAATGTTTTTACGCCCTACAGAATCCCCTGTTATATTCCTTCAACAACTTGGAAGGGGATTAAGAAAGGCAAAAGGAAAAGAATATTTAAATGTATTAGATTTCATCGGTAATTATAATAACGCATTTCTTATTCCATCTCTTCTCTGTAATAACGTTGAAAAAGAGGATGTTTCAGCTTTAGATGCAAAATCTGTAACAGATATAAACACATTGCCTTCTGGGTGCATAGTCAATTTTGATTTTCGCCTTATAGATCTTTTTGATTTCTTAAGGAGAAGGGAACTTACGATAAAAGAGAAAATAATCAATATATATGAAAACGCAAAAGAAGAGTTAAAAAGGATACCAAGCAGAATTGAACTTTTTGATGCGTTAAGCGGAGATGAATTAAATTTAATCTTCTCTCAAAAGAAAAGTCTTAACATATTCAGAGACTATATATCTTTTATTGAAGAGAGAAAAGACTATACGGGAAATCTTGCACCTTTGAAAGATCTCTAATAAATGTCATAGAGAACACTTCTATGACAAAGTCATATAAGATCCCTACCCTACAGGCTTTTTATAGTACAAATGGATTAAAAACGCATATAAGCGATAAAGACATTATAAACTCTTTTAAGACCTTCTATCTAAAAGGTAAAAACTATATGGATATGGAAAAAGATAAATCAACGAAAGATTTTAGATTCTGGGCAGATGATAAGATTATCCGCCTGGCAAAAAGCAATCCAATACATTACCTCGCAAAGACACATCCCAATATATTTTATATTGATAAAAAAGGAAATCTTTCCTTTTCAAAAAACCTATTTCCGTACTTGAAAAATGAAGAATTGATCTATCACTTTTTAGATGCTATAGAGTTAAGAAAAAGCGAATACTATTTTAAAAAGTTCGATAGCGAAATAGAAAGGACAAATAGGTTATTTTCTTCAACCCTGAACTTCACTTCATAACCCATATATGTAAGAACATAGATTCTAGAGTTATCATGATGAAAACCAGGACGAGGATCTAATTTTAAAAGCTCCTCTATCTCAGAGCGTACTGAGCTGTCGATATTAATACCATCAGGAAAGTGTACTTTCAAAGGTTCTTTTACACTATTTTGAGTAAATCCGCTTTTCGCATCAGGGTGACTATCTGTATATGCAAGATAGGGTTTAATGTCTATTATCTCTGTACCATTAAGAAGATCTGCGCCCGACACGATCAGATATGGAGAGTCTTCTTCACCCATTACTATTTTTTCAAGCCTTACAGAAGACATGGAAATACCATTCGGTCTTTTTGGAGATCTCGTTGCAAACACTCCAAGACGGGTATTCCCTCCAAGGCGCGGAGGGCGTACAGTAAGATTATATGAATCCTCAGAAAGCCAAAGCAACCACAGATAATCAAAACCCTCAAGACCTTTTATGGCATCTATTGATCTAAAAGGTTTTTCAAAAATGATCTTTGACTTCACATTTACAAGTCCGCTTTGTCTAGGAATTCCAAACTTGCTTGAGTAACCGTTATAAATACGAGCAATAGTCTTCATAACAAAAAGATACCAAGATTGAAAAATCATAAGAAGATATAACTTAAAAGATTTTACTGTTCATTTTCTTGTACAGCAAGTTTGTATTATGTAACTGTCTTACAATATTTATGTGTTATTATCTAATAATAAGTGTACATATTATTGTACAAAGGAGGGCGTATGGCACTTGATTTAAAAGCTAGGTATGCAAAACTGCTAGATACTGCTGCACTTATTATTGAAAGCGGAAATGAAGGATGTACGATCTATGAGATCATGAAAGAAATAGGAGCTAAAAACAGATCTTCAGCGTTCAATGTAATTGAAACACTAGAAGAGATGGGTTTTGCACTCTACCAAGACAAAAGCAGTAAAAATGCAAAAATGACCGTCTATAAAATCAGCAGCGAAAATGCTACAAAATGGAAAAGAAATCTTTTAGATTCCGCACTCTCTCAAGATGACATAAGATTTCTAAATTTCATATTTGAAACGGTCTCTTCCTCTACCCCTCTTATGAATATGTCTGGAAAGTCATTTCTATCCCGACTAAAAATGGTGCTATCATCAAAGAAAGACAATTTCAATCCACAGTTAAGCCAGAGCGGATCATATTTTAATATCGGTTCGGAGTATTTCGATACCCTACTAACACTACTAGAAGCATCAAGCGAGAAGATAAAGTGCCATTTAAGATACGAAAGCGTTCAAAGTGAAAGAATAGTAGAATATGATATCTACCCAGAAAAAGTCGTTACGATAGACGGCGCTATATATGCTCTTGTATATAATAATTATGGTTCGTTTCAAATGCTAGCGCTCCAACGTATTATCGAAATACAAAAGATTAGAAAAGAAAAATATCCCATAAGTAATGCCTTTGCTGAATATAGAGAAGATCCGTTCCCATTTTACCAGACTGAAGAAGAGATGAAAGTATCTGTATTAATAGATAATGAACAGGCATGGTATGAAGTACAAAGAGCATGGCCTAAAAGCGTAAGCTTTTCATTGCAAGATGATGGATCTTATCTATTTTGCCTAACGACAAAAAGTCTTTATGGCCTTACAAAGTGGGTACTCTCCATGGGAAGAAAAGCGAAAATAATTGAACCAGAAGGTGTTAAGGAGTATGTAAAGCAGGAACTTGATGCAATGAGAGAACAATATAATTAATCTGTACAATAATATGTACATAAACTGTGATCTCCTAAAGAAAAGGAGATTGCTATGGATATATACAAAACTGAAGGAAGAAACATCTTTTCTAATTTCTCTTTTCAAGATCCATCTTTTGTTCTTATAGAGGAAAATGGAAAAATAAATGTTCTTATAGAATTCGAAAGAAAAAAGATAGAACTTAATGCCAGAAATGAAGGAAAAGAACTTACAGAAAACAAAGATAAGGCAGAAGTCTATTTATGTGACAATCCAATATCTGCAATGCTTTGCTATAAATGTTCCACCATCCTTGATTACGATAGCTATTACCTAATAACGAGAAATGAAGAACTAAAAAAAGATACGGCGTTCTTACACTCATATGAATATGCCCTCAGGCCTGAAGATGGATTAATATACATAAAATACCACATTCTATCTAAAAAGGATGCGATCTTCATTATCGACATAGAAAGTCTAAAAGAAGATGAAATAAAGGAAATAATCATAGAAGGAAGAAAGAAAAGCAGAATCCACTTTCTTCTTATCGATAAAAAGGAAAAAATAAATCAATACAAAAGTTATAAGCCAGTTGTTTTAACTGAAGAATCGATAAAGAAAGACGAATTAGCGTGTCAGTCATTACTATCTTTCACTCTTAGAAATACAGATGTAAAGACATTAGACAAACAGTTTTTAAACTCTCTTGTATATGAAGGATTCGACAATACTGTCACAAAAGACGATATCGAAATCTTAGTTAATTCTATAGATGATCCTAAAAACTATATTTTTGAAAACTATAGAACTCAAGATACAATCCTCACTTTAGCATGCTTAAATAGTGCAAATGATGAAGTAATAGAATTCTTAGTAAAGAAAGGCTTTAAACTACAAACAAAGAAGAGAAGATATGATTTTCTTTGGGGGCTTGAAAGACTTTCCTATGAACTTTATGACGATATAAAGTTAACAAGAATATTTACTTGCCTTATGAAAAACGGATATAAGGCAACGATATCAGAACTCTTTTCTTTTATGAAAACATTTATTGATTATAGTACTCATTTTGATCATATTTTAGGCCCTGATTATATAAGCACGCACGATACGTTCTCTGATGAAACAGTAGAAGAATTAGATCAGGTGAGAGTAAAACAGTTTGATGAAATGAGCCCCTATCTTCCTGAAGAACTATTTACATATAGAGATTCTGATGGGTCAACACTATTATTTTTTGCAGCTCAGCACCTTGGAACTTACAGATGCCTTGAAGGCCTCTTTAAGAAAATATTAGATCGCACTCCTGATATTAATTTCATAGATGAAGAAGGAAACAACGCACTATCTTTAGCCACAGATGGAAGCTTTAGAATAATGTTAACAGAAAGAGGAGCTAAAATTCCCAAGATAAGAGAAGAGAAAATAGAGAAAGCTATACCAAAACTTGAGACAAGGGAAGATCATAAACTGTTCTCTCTTTTAGATAGTTATGATATCACAGAGGATGTCGATAAAATCTTAAAACTGTTAAAAGAAAGAAACGATCGCCTTACTAAAGATGCGATTTCTACTTATGGGATGACTGCATTCAGTCTTTCAATGCATAATGAAAAACCCCTTCCATCCTTATATTCTGCCCTACTCTCTTCTGGATATGACATTAACCAAAAAGGAGAAAACAGAGAGACTGCTCTATTTGAAGCGATAAGGACTCCTGACTTTACGAAAGAAAAACTTATATGGCTTTTAGATAACGGCGCAGATGTTACCTTACTAAATGCTAATGGCGACAGTATTGCAAATATCGCAGCACGTCTATTTCATATCACATATGATATATGGACGCTCTTAATTAATAGAATCGAAAACAAAGAAATTTTTATAAATCGTAACAACGACGGCAAAACTCCTATAATGATAGCTTTTGATTACATGAACATGTACGCAATCAGAGCGCTAATGAGAAACAAATTCGTCCTTAAAGAGGATATGGAATATATAAAAACTAAGGCAGCTGAGATTAACGCTCAAACAACAAAAAGAGAACTCATGAAATTATTTAATGAGTTAGATTGAGAATTACAATAAACTAATAAGGAAAAGGAGACTTTATGGCCGATTCAAATTCTAAAGAAAAGAGTATAGATTTAAAATCTGTAAAAGATATCCTTGATGAAGGCTTATCATTTCAAATCCCTTTTTACCAGAGGGGATATCGTTGGACTTCAGAGAACGTTAAAACTTTGATCAAAGACATAATGAGCGAAAAAGGAAAATATTTTCTCCAACCGTTAATAGTTTCTAAGATTTCAGATAAAGAGTCAGATAAAGAATATGAAATTATTGACGGACAGCAACGTCTGACAACCATTAATGCCATCTTAGAAGCATGTGATGAAAAAACTACTATCCCAATGCAGCTAAAAAGGGATGAAAATAAACTAGAAGAAAATGCATTTGACAAAGTATTTAAAGAGGACGTCAAATCTTTTTTAGAAAAACACGTCATATCAGAAAAACAACTAAACAAACAGATAGAAGAAATAATAAAGAAATATGAAATAGATAGTAATGACGATGACAAAGTATCGAAAGAAATCTTGCTAAAGGCTTTTTCAAATCTTGAAATTTATAGTAAGAAAGCTCTTAGAGATAAAATTAAATCAGTATTTTTCGTTTGGGAAGAGCACTCATGGGGAAAAAATGAAAGAGAAGAAAACGCAATTAATCTATTTCAAGCTGTAAACTCAGGAAAGATTAGACTTACAAGCGCAGAACTCGTTAAAGCCTATGCAATAATGTACCTTGAAGAAGAATACGTTAACACAGTTTGGAATAAAATCAATGAGACCTTATTCGATGATAAGTTTTGGACTTATATTACCCTATTCGATCCAGATATAGCAGAAAGATTTAAAGACACAAGAATAGACTTTATACTTTGTACAGCATTTAATGTATCATCAGAAGACCTTCAAAAAAGAAATGATGCGGCATTTCGTAAATTTATTAACTTCATTACCACATCTATCGATATTAACAAAATAAGAGAAGTAGTAAACGCAATGGATAAGACTGTAGATTTTCTTATCTCGATCTATAGTAATTTCGCTTTATTCCATTACTTTGGACTCTTAATGCTCTGTAGCAGAAATGAAAAATATACGCTAAAAGATATAATAGGCTCTTCTACTGACAACAAAATAGAAATATATGAACCTTCTTTTAAAAACGGGAAAAAACAATTTCTTTCAGATCTAAAGAAAAGGCTTCGCGAAGAAATAAAAACAGAAGAGATTAAAACACTCTCTTTTGATAACAAAGACCACAAAAAGAAAATAATAAAAATTCTTTACGCTCATAATGTATTTTCATCTTACAACAGTAAAATACGATTCCCTTTTGAAAGAATGAATGAATCTTTTGATATTGAACACGTAAATCCTCAAACGCCTTTAGAAAAAGATGAACAATTAAAAGCATCCATTAAAAAACTGACAAATAAAGATGATGAAAATATAGCAATCAATGAATTATTTACTCTGCTTATTAATGGAAATGAAATATTGAAAGAAGAGAAAATAAAAGCTCTAAAAGACTATTTCAATGAAGAAATAAACTCTTTTGAATATACGAATTTCGTCGGAAATCTTGTACTTCTTAATAGTCATACAAATAGAGAATATAAAAATGCTCCTTTCATATTAAAAAGGGAAACTATCTGGAAAGAGGCAAAAGAACAAAAGAATTATATTCCACCATGTACTCTAAATGTGTTTATGAAAAACTATGGAGGAAAAGGATTATTAAAACCTCTTTCTTGGACCGATGATGATGCAAATGCATATAAGGATGATATAAGAACCACTGTTGATAAAGCTTTAAAAAACAATAATTAAGGGAAAAACAATGAGTAATGAAAATAAAGACTTTTATGATATAAAACGAATTCTAAGAGAGTACTCTATTCTTATTCCAAGCATACAAAGACCGTATGCACAGGGAAGAGAAAGTGAAAAAAATGTTCGCTCTTCATTTTTAAATTTCTTATTTGCCGATGGCCAAAACAAAAAATTAGGCTCTGTATATGGGCTTATTAAAAATGGTTACTTCATTCCAATAGATGGGCAACAGAGACTAACAACGTTATTTCTAATTTATTTTGTAAGCGCACTAAAGAATGATAAGACAAAAGGCGAATTTCTATCTTTAGCACGTAAAAATGGCCTATTGCGCTTCAATTATGCATCAACACCATATATAAATGACTTTTTAAGGCATCTTATTTGCAAAGAAACAATGAATGCTTTAAGAGATGAATCTTCAAAAATTTCTGATGCGATAAAAGACTTTAATTGGTACGTACCACGATACGATATGGATCAAAGCATAAAAGGTATTCTCACTATGCTTGATGCTATTAAAGAAAAAAATGAAAGCATAGATGTTGAGGATATTAAATTCCCATTCCTTGATTTCTCAGAAAACTCCAATCTTCAAAATACAACAAGTAAAGGTCTTGATGCAGATAAAGTCTTTATTAAGATGAACTCCACAGGAGAACAACTATCCGATTGGGATCTTGTAAAAGCAGATCTAGTAAAACTATTACCAACAAATCTAAACGATTTTTCTAATCTTCAATGGAAAGACTTTTTAGACAATGAACTGATGACTTCATTAATAGAACTCAGAGAGACAAGTAATACACTAAACATAGAAGATGTAAAAGAAACAGAAAAATATGCTTTTTACCTAATATACAATGTCCTTTGTTTCATCTCAAAAGATCCAAATCTTGAATATGATACCACACATATAAAGTCTAAAATAAACGAACTTAATAGTAGTGATGAAATTATATCCTTAGTAAAAGAAGCTAAAAACATAATGAATATCCCAGCATTTATTAATAGCAATGACTGGAATATCATTTCAAATGAATTAAAACGGTTATTTACAGATAATCAATCAGGCAGAACATACAATAACAGATGCCTTTTATACATGCTTTTAAAAGCAAAACTCTCTTATAAGGAAAACAATAAGCATAAGCTGGCAAATACCATTCATATGTATCTAAATCTAAACACATTGTGTGATAACGTAAATGCAGAAACTTTTGCAACTAGAATAGAAGGAATAGATGCACTTATTAACTATGCTATAAAAGATAACTTTTCTTTAGAAGAAGATTCAAAAGAAGACTTCAATAAAATCAAAGGATTTTATCCCGAAGTTATTGTTTTAGAAGAAGTTCTAAAAATAAACATCAAAAATAAATCTGAAGAATTCTCTGATTTCATTATTAAAGCAGAACAGAATGCATATTTAAAAGGCTCTCTTGCCACATTGTTTTTAATGGAAGAAAGCATTGTATTTAAAGAAGAAAACTTCTCTAATCTCAATAATTATGTCTCTTCTTGCACAATCAATGACCTAGAAAGTAATTGGGAAAAAGTAGAAACAATTTTTCCCCACGACAAAGAAGATATAAAAAATGAAGAATGGTTCAAAGATGGAAAATTAGAGAGATGTTACTTTGCAAGAATAAGAGATAAAGAATGTATTATTGATCGCCTACAAACAAAAGAAAGCTGGAGAAGAAGATTCTTAACGCTACTAGAAAATGATAAAGAAAACGCAGAAAGAAAAGCTATAAGAGACACTCTTAGTCTTGAAGGCAACGAAAAAATTATAGAAGAAGCAAAAAAAGAGTTTGATAATTGGTTCTCCGATTGGAATAAAAAAGATCCAGATTTCTGGAGACTTTGCCTTGCTGCATCAAAAGTTGCTTATATAGAAGACAGAGCGGAAGAGAATGTCGCTCAAGATAAACAAAAATCAAAAATTTTTGCTTATCCTGATACGAAGAAAGGGATTCGTCATGATTGGGATAATGGTTATCATTATTTTCTAAACAAGAGTAATATCAACGGAGGATATATTGATATCGAATTATTAGCTGCACTCTTTAAGGTCAAAGAAAATGTAGAAAATTGGAATCTGTTTGGATATCATGAAGGATGGCCTACGATATGGCAGTATGCAAATGATAAAAAAGATGATCATATTTGGTTTGGTCTAATACATACTAAAGATGAAGATGAGCGCCATAAATTTTTCCTGCTTTGCGAACAATGTGATCTTAAAAACAAAGAAGGATTAAAAATCACGAAAGTTGAAGATGATAAATACGTCGAAATCTTTCAATTAAACAACCCTGAATATATAAATCTTATTGCATATGAGATCAATGATTGGGACTCATTTTCTAAAATAGTTAATGAGGGAAGAAATATTATACAGGTGTCTGATGAAAGCACTTCTAGCTAAACGAGCTCTCATATAATAGAACTTAATATGTGAATTCCTTGAAAAATTAACAAAACGCATCTTTTTCGCATTAGAAATAGTATGAGAGAGATGTCTTTTAAAAACACTAGGGTCTTCGTCATTCCTGAGTATCAAGAGGATGTTACCTATGTTGATATCGACAAAATAGAAGATGGAGATGTGACGGTTAAAAGGGCGAAGGCCTTTTTAAAAGGAATCGAGGACGAGGTTCCATTAAACAGGAACTCGCTGCGCTACATGGCAGAGAGCAGCGAGGGCTTTAGGAGGATGCTCTGCTCTTACTACCTGCCTTCTGAATACAAGAATCTGGATTTTTCAAAGGTGAAGACAGAATTCCCATCATTCGGAAGAGGAACAGAAAAAGACGTAAGGTACGACCTTTTGATGTTTTCGGAAGAAGACAACGTGATTGCTGAGGCAGAAGCCCAATACACGAGGGAAAGCATAAGAAGAAGCAAGAAGAGGGCGAGGTTCTATTTAAGTAGGCTCGCTACGGCAAGCCTGAAGGACGGAGAAAGATACGAAGACATGCCAGATATAATTGTCATTTATCTTCTTAATCGTGATATTATGAAAAAAGGAAAGCCATTTTACACTATTAAAATGTGCGAAGTGGAAGACATGGTGGAGTTTGAAGATTATGGAGAGACGCTAGTATTCGTAAACCTGACATACAGGGGAGATGATGAATACGGAAGGGCGGCACATGACTTCAACACGAAAGATGTAAAAGAAATGAACGAAGGTGATATAAGAGACTGTATGAAAAAAGTAAAAGGAGAAGATAGGGAGGAGAATATGAGAACGGCAGTAGATTTTGTAGCTTCAATACAAAAAGAAGAGTTTGTAAAAGGTGTTAAATATGGACATTCAAAAGGAGCTTCTGAAGAGAAGAATGCGACCATAGAACGTATGCTTAGGTCTGGTGAGTGTAGTGTTGAACAGATTGCAGAATGGACTTCAACTACAGTAGATAAAGTAAATGAAGTCGCAACTGAACTTGGCTTGTAACTTAAATAACTTGTATTGTAGGCCATACATTAGGATATGCGTGGCCTTTTTACTTCTGATTTATAAAAACTAAGTAATAATGTAGAATCACTTATAAAAAGTAGACATAATAAATCCATATTTCGATATAAAATATTTCAATTCTTCATTTGACTTATGAATTATAGTCTCATATATTGTAATTAAGAGGGAAGAATGAAGACTATAAGAATAAGCAAGATAACACTTAAGAATTTTAAGAACGTAAGGTATGGCACATTCACAATGCCATCCTTTTTAAATAAGGAAGTACATTGTGCTGATATCCTTGGAATCTATGGCCAAAACGGCTCAGGAAAGACTGCAATAATAGATGCTTTTGTAATCCTTAATAACATTCTTAGTGGTCAGAGGCTTTCTGAAAAGAGTTGGAATATGATAAACGTAGACTCTAACGAAGCTTCAATCGAACTTAATTTTACAATCGATTTGGAAAAAGAACATCCAGATATGTATAAATACACTCTTGCTTTTAAAAAGGAAGAGAATAAAGGAGAATTAAAATCAGAACTTCTTGAGGTTAGAAAAGCAAAAGAAGATGGAAGTTATGAAAGAGAAAAGGCCGTATTAGGATATGATTATGAAAAACAAGAGATCAAACCAGAGACGACGTTTAAGAAGATAATCAAAGGAAACAAAGATCTTGAACTTGATCTTCTAGTCTCTTCTAGAATGGCAAAAAAAAGCGAATGTTCTTTCCTCTTTTCTAATGATGGAGCATTTGAATTCCTAACATCTCTAGATGGTGAATTTAAAGAAAACATTTCAGACGTAATAAAAGACATCAGAGAGTATGCAGAAACCTGCCTGATAATCATAGCAACAAGAGATGCCGGAATGGATTCAAACTTGATGATGAATCTGACATACAGAAAAGAAGAGAACGGCAAACTTATAAAAGGACAGATTGCCGTAAGTTTGGAAAAAGCAACAGTACTTTCTAAAGAAGAGAAAGATACTCTTGAGAAAATGGTGAAAGAGATGAACACCGTCCTATCTCAAATAGTTCCTCATCTGACACTTGGAGTATATAACGCAGGAGAAGAACTTACAGAAGAAGGGAAAAAAGGATATCTTGTTGAGATCGTATCGCTAAAGAACGGAAAAGCCATACCTTTAAGATATGAAAGCGAAGGCATAATAAAGATCATTTCAATTACAAACGTACTTCTTTGCGTTTATAACAATCCTTCTGTCTGCCTTATAATAGACGAGTTCGATGCATCTGTCTTTGAATATCTACTTGGCGAGATAATAAGCATATTCAGCAAAGGGGCTAAAGGCCAGATGATATTCACAAGCCATAACCTCCGCATCCTTGAAATGATAGACAAGGACTGCGTCATCTTCAGCACGTCAAATCCTGATAACCGCTACATAAGATTTACGAACATCAAGAACACTAACAATTTAAGGGATGTGTATATCAGATCAATACTCTTAGGAGGAACAAAAGAGAACATATACGAAGGAACGGACAGTCAGGAAATAGGAATGGCGCTCAGGAGGGCTTGGCGCGATGGCAAAGACTAAGAAATTCGTTCTCATAATCTGTGAAGGCCCAACAGATGAAAATGCTCTTTACAGGATAATGAAAGGATTCTTCGCACCATGCGAGATAAGGTTCCACATTTCTCACGGAGATCCTCTTATACAATTTGAAGAGGATAAGAATCCAATGAATAAAATCAGGGAGATTGTCAATCAGGAGAAAAGAAAGTATGCGTTAAAGGACAGCGATATCATAGCGGTCTTACAGATAACGGACACAGACGGGGCATTCATTCCAGAAGAAAATATCATAGAAGATCCTGATGCAAATAAGATTATATATAGCAAAGACGAAATCATTACGAAATTCCCCTCCTCCATCCTTGCAAGAAATAAAAAGAAAAAAACCAATGTAAATAAGCTTATAAGACAAAATGGAATAAATGAAGAAACTCCGTACCGTCTATATTACGTTTCACGAAACATAGAAAGCGCGCTTTATGGGATAAATAATACAATGAGCGACAATAGAAAAAGCAACCTTGCAGACGATTTTTCAGATGCATTTGGAAAGGACTGGAGAAGATTCCTTTCATACGTCGAGAAAGAATGCAACCCCCTTGGTCGCACATATGAAGAGTCCTGGGATCTTATAAAAGAAGGAACTGCATCTTTAGAAAGGCATACGAACCTTAATTTTCTGTTTGACGAATTCAGCTACCTTCTCTATGGGATTCTTTAAACTTCGTATACCCTCGCAAGACCTCCCATGCTGGTCTCTCTATATAAAGACGGAAGAGCATGACCCGTCTCCATCATAACCTCAACAACATCATCAAAACTAATCTTATGTCGACCATCCCCTGCTAAGGCATAACTTGCATGGTCTATAGCTCTCATACATGCAAATCCGTTTCTCTCAATACATGGAATCTGAACAAGTCCCATTAACGGATCGCATGTAAGGCCCAAATGGTGTTCAAGGCCCATCTCTGCAGCATATTCTGCCTGATATATGCTTCCTCCTAAAAGATAGCATACAGCAGCTCCTGCCATGGCACAGGCAACGCCGACTTCTCCCTGACATCCGACTTCGGCTCCGCTTATAGATCCGTTAGTCTTTACGATGTTGCCAACAATTCCTGCCGTAAGCAGAGCTCTTAATATTCTGACTTCTGGAATCTTATACTCCTTTTGAATATAGTAAAGCGCCCCAGGAAGTACGCCGCAGCTTCCACACGTCGGGGCTGTTACGATCTCTCCACCTCCAGCATTCTCTTCGCTTACCGCAAGCGCATAAGAGTGAGCAACCAGAGTATTCCCAAGAGCTCCTGTCATTGAAAGCGCCTGTTCATGAACTGTACATGCTTTTCTTGCAAGCTTAAGCCCTCCAGGAAGAACCCCTTCGCCATCAAGTCCTCTTTTAATTGCGTCTTTCATAACGGCCCACACTTCTTTTACGTAATCAAGAATCTCAGGGCCTTCGCACTCTAACGCAACCTCCCAGAAGTGCATTCCGTTTTCATCACAATACTTCAACATCTTATCCATTGAACCAAGCTTATCATTTGGATAAACATCAGATGACTGAGATGCAGCATCGTCACCTTCACGTACGATCTTACCGCCGCCTACGGAGTAATATGTTTCGATTATGGAACCATCCGTGCTCGTGATGCTCAAACAGTTCGGATGATATTTCTTAAACACGTCAGGATACCAGTAGATATCAGCTTCTTTACCTGCCCTCTTAAAGGCCTCTCTTATTGCCTTATCCGTCAAGTGTCCCTTCCCTGTTGCTGCCAAAGATCCGTATAGATCTGCCTTGACCTTATCAACATCAGGATGTCTTGAAATAAAATCCTCGCTTGCTTTTCTTGGTCCCATAGTATGGCTGCTTGAAGGACCATATCCAATTCTATAAAGCTCTCTTAAAGATTCCATATATTTGATTATACCGAGAGATTACATTCATTCTCAATACCAGATCTCAAACTCATCCACCTTGCTAACGCTCTCTCCGTTTTCGCTAATTACTATAGTAAGCATATTCTTCAAATCTTCATGAACATAAAAATAAACGCCTTCATATAAATTTAATTCAATAGATATTGCCGTATCTTTTACAATGATGTCATCTATATCATCTCTGTCTGAAAACCATCTTCCATAAGTTAAGTTATCAAGATTCACAATCTTCTTTTCAGCTTTAATATCTGTAGAGTAATTTATCACACCTTTTTCTAATGCATCTAAGAATTTAATCTTATCTATTTCATCCGCTTCGTAGCGTGCTAATAGTCCGCTTACAGATACTCTTGAAATTAATTTAGGATTGTACTCTGCCGTATTTATTAGAAATTCAATTAAAGATGAATCTGAGTAGGAAAATTTAACACTTGTACTTTTTCCAGGTTCGTAAAAAGCAGAAAGAGGCGTGTAAGTAGACGCAGGATAAAGTAAAAACAGAGAAAGAGATCCTTTTTTTACTTTGACATTTAATTTCTTAGTATTCTGTGCAACATACTCCGATCTTACCTGCTCTCCGTCAAAGTACGTCAAAGTATAATAAATCTCTTCTCCCGTCATCTCCTCTAAAGGAATATTAGAAGGAACATTTAGCATGATGTCATCTTCCGTTATAAAAGAACATGAAGAAAATGCAAAAACAATCAAAACTGCAAATATTATTTTTCTCATATTATTACTAATGCAATAAAATGAGATTTGTTCAGTTTTTAAGCGCTTTTAAATAGATCTTTCTCATTTCAAGCAAAATCTCTTGTACCTCAGGACTCTTATAATCCGCATATGTCCAAGAAAAAGACTCATATCCTTTATGATGGTACATTAAAGTTACTTCTGCATAGAGCTTGTTTCCTATGGCGATCCTATGCGCCCTGTTTTTAGTCGTCGCAAGAACGATATTGCCGATGCTCATAGTTCCAGGATCTAAATTTATCTTACGATTACCATCGATTTTAAATTCATCTTCAAGGCTGTTAGTAAAAAGCTTTGCACCCGTTAATTCATCAGGATTTATTAGGCGCTCAAATGCGATAAAGAATCTCTCAATAGGAGTTCCCATCTCTTTATCATAATACGATGTGAAATCAAATGGGATTCTTTTTGAAATAAAAGAGATAGATCCAAATCTGTTCTCTAGTTTTTCTTTTATTTCGTCTGGAAATCCAATGGATGAGAGCACTCCTGAAAACAGGAGCACTCTATCGTAATCTCTCTCTTGCATTAATGTGCCGCCGTATAAGTTCCCAAAATTCTAAATGACACTGTATTCTCTTTTAATACAGGTATAATAGAGTCAAGATCATGCTCATCCGACAGCTCTGTCTCTACGAAAAATGAATATTCCCATGGTTTTCCAAGAATTGGACGGCTTTCAAGCTTCTTCATATTAAGCCCATGCTTCTGCAAGATATCAAGAACAGCAAAAAGAGCACCAGGCTTATCAGGAACGCTGAAAGTCATTGATGCCCTATTAGGCTTTGCCGCACTCTTAAAAACATCAGCATTCTCTTTTCTTGTTATTACATAGAATCTGGTATAGTTCTTAGGATTTGTCTCTATACTCTGCTTAAGGACGCACATTCCATAGTGTGCAGCAGCAGGAGATCCTGCAATGGCAGCAGCATCCATAATATTATTCTCTTTCAAATATTTCACAGATCCTGATGTGTCATAGAAAGGAATCAAAGAAGCATTGGGAAGATTCTTCTCCAAAAATTCCTTGCACTGCTTAAGCCCCTGCGGATGTGAATACACCCTCTTTATGTCTTCCATCTTAACGCCAGGATTTACAATCAGATTATGAATAACTCTAAGCTGAGCCTCTCCTACTACCGTAATGTTATCTTCTACGTTAAGTAGATCGAGATTTTCATAGATCGTCCCTCCAATCGTATTCTCGATTGGAAGTACTCCGTATTTCGCATTTCCTTTTGCAACAGCATCAAATACGTCTTTGAATTCCTTGCAAGGAAGAACTCCTTGATCCTCATTGAAAGTTCTTCTTATGACAAGTTCGCTGAACGCTCCTCTTTCTCCTTGGAATGCGACAAGATCTTCTCCTTCTTTAATAGTAGATTCTTTAGCTCCTTCTTTCATTGATGCAGGAATTCTTCGGGGCATCTTTTCTACAGCCTTTCCGACAACAGGAGCAAGAGCTTCAATATCTCTCATAAGGCGTTCAAACTGCTCAGGATACAATGACTGAGGACCATCGGACAATGCCTTTTCCGGATGATCATGAACTTCAACCATAATCCCGCTCGCGCCTCCTGCGATTAATGCAAGCGCCATAGGGCTGACCATATCCCTGATTCCCGTAGCATGAGAAGGATCCCCTATTACAGGAAGGTGT
Organism: uncultured Spirochaetales bacterium; assembly: GCA_949289305.1. Lineage (GTDB taxonomy): Bacteria > Spirochaetota > Spirochaetia > Sphaerochaetales > Sphaerochaetaceae > Ornithospirochaeta. The sequence goes on along the minus strand of CASENB010000021.1, from coordinate 56,211 downwards.
GTAAGCTTTTGAACAACAGGAATTGCAGAACAGTCAAGAGTGTTTCTTGTGGCCTTTTCAAACGTCCTGATGCCTCTTTCACATAATACGATCTGATCTGTTCCGGATGCCATCAAATACTCGGCTGCCATAAGCCACTCTTCTATCGTCGCACATAGGCCTCGCTTTAGAAGCACTGGCATCCCAGTCTTTCCAACTTCCTTCAAAAGTTCAAAGTTCTGCATGTTTCTTGCCCCGATCTGGAACATATCAATATATTCAGTCATCAAGGCAACGTCCTTTGGAGATACGACTTCTGTCGTTACAGGCATGTCAAACGCATCTCCTGCTTTTCTTAAATATTTAAGCCCCTCTTCTCCAAGACCTTGGAAAGAATATGGGCTTGTTCGTGGCTTGAATGCTCCACCACGCAATATTACAGCACCGGCCTCTCTAACTTTTTCTGCGATTCTCATTATCTGATCTTCGCTTTCTACGGCACATGGACCAGCCATTACAGCAATTCTGCTCCCGCCGATTTTAACATTTCTTACGCTTACTATCGTATCTTCTTTTTTTAGTTCGCGGGATGCAAGCTTATATGGTTTTGAAATAGGAACGACAGAAGAAACCCCATCAAGCACTTCAATACTTCTAGGATCAATTGATGCCGTACCTACGGCACCCAAAACGGTATCTTCCTTTCCTACGATCTCTTTGACTATGAAACCTTTTTCTTCCAAGGTTTTCTTTATATTATTTTTTTCTAAGGCGCTGACACCTTGTTTTAAGATGATTATCATGATAACTACTTATCTAATATTTGCCTTTTTTGGTCAACAAACGGTGTTTCAATGTACGATAAGATTTTTCAAGAAATGTTTGATATATTCTCAAATGAACTAAAAAGAAGGAATATAAGTCTTCCTTCTGTTTCGGAAATCGCAGGGGAAGATAACGATCCTTACAGGATTTTGGTATCGACTGTCCTCTCTTTAAGAACGAAAGATAAAGTAACAATAGAAAGATCAAAGGCATTATTCGAAAAAGCAAAAGACTTTTACGAACTATATGATATGGATGACGAAGAATTAAGAGAGACTATTAAGCCATCCGCATTCTATAAAAGAAAAGCTGAAAATCTAAAAGAAATTTCAAAGATAATAATAGATAAATATGGTGGAAAAGTACCGTCGAATATGGACGATCTACTGTCACTTCCAGGAGTAGGTCTGAAAACTGCGTCATTAACTCTTAATCTTGGATTCAATGAACTTGCAATATGCGTAGACTGCCATGTTCACCAAATACTAAACAGAATTGGCATTATAAGTACGAAGGATGCTGAAGAAACTGAAGGCGCTCTACGTAAGATTCTTCCTAAAAGATTCTGGATACCATTAAACGAGGTTCTCGTAAGTTATGGTCAAAGCGTCTGTAAAAGCATATCGCCTTTATGTTCAGAATGTCCTTATAGCGATAAATGTAAAAAAATAGGCGTCACAACCCACAGATGAAAAAAAGCTCTGGCGAGGAAAAACCAAAGCTTCCAGATAGTGCATAACGGAATCCAGCCAACCGTTCTGCCGTAATAGCGCAAACTAAGAAAAAAAGAAAAAAGCCTTACAGCTAAAGATAATATCCCAGTGGCTTAATAATATGTTAGTGTCATTCCTTTTGACAAGTCAAGAAACTTTATTAAATTTAATGTAACTTTTTTACAAGAAAAGCATTATGTAAATTTCTTAAATATTTAGTTAGTTATTATAACTATTGCCTATCACCTCATATATCGTATTCAATACATAACAAGTTTCTAGCATTTCAAGGCCTCAAATAAAACTTTAATTTCATTTGAAAGCCTTAATATCAAAGGAAAAAGTTTTTCTTCAAAAAAAGACGCATTATAATATCTTAGACAATATTTCCTCAGAATACTCAGGAATTGCCCCATTTTTAGTCACTACATAGTCGGCAACCATGCTTGCTTTCTTTATAGCGCACTCAATATCGTCTCCGTTTAAGTAAAAATGAAGAAAAGATCCGGATAAACTGTCTCCAGCACCGACAGTATCTACAACTTTTACGTTCTCAGGATCTGCCGTATAGATCTTATTTTCATAGTAAAGCTCAGTTCCTTTCTTACCTTTTGTTAAAATAACGATCTTTAAATCATATTTTTGTTTCAAAATCTGAATATCTTTACAACCTGAGGCCATCAATACAATAGGAAGCTCTTCATCGTTCATTTTTAAAATCGTTGCATACCCTAGAGACTTGCATATTATATCATTTGAATAGAAGTTTAAGCGCAAGTTAACGTCAAAGAACACCTCTCTACATTTTAAATTATCTAAAATTCTGTAAAGAGTTTCTCTGCTCTTTTTGCTTCTCTGGCATAGTGTTCCAAATATGAAAACATCATAAGAAGAATCAAAGAAAGAACTGCCAGGACCGTCTATTAAATCCCATGCAGCAGGATCATTAAACGAATAAGAAGGAATGCCATTATCTAGCTTGATATATGCCTTGCCAGTTTCAATACCGTCTTTTACTTCCAAACATGTCGTATCGATGCCAAGATCTAAAAGAGCTTTTTTGGTCTCTCCTCCCAACTCGTCATTCCCAATTGCGCTTATGATAATTCCGTCATCTTTAAGCCTTGCGATATGCCCAAGTACGTTTAAAGGCGCTCCTCCAAGCGTACTTGAATTATCACTGATGTCCCAAAGAACTTCGCCATATGATATTGCCTTCACTGTTTTTTCTCCTTTTAAATAAAAAATGGCATCGCCACAAAAGTGATGATGCCAGTCTCTTAATCTTTTCTATTATTTTACTACACCTTTGAGTGCGCCTTTGCTTGCTTGAAGTATAGAAAGCAGTATTAAGATATGGTAGATGAAACCTTCCAACCATTCAAAAATCTCTGTTCCTGAGAAATTTCCAAAACCGTATACGAAGTCTGAAAATATAATAACAAGCACCCAGACAACAGAAACGATAATAAGAGAATATTTTGTAAACAATGGCTTAATTCCGCTGATGAATAATGGGACAATAATCAAAAGTCCACATACGATCAGAACAATTCCTAAAAGAATATTTACAGTTTCATTGTCTATTGCCCTATAGAGATCGTTGCCTCCTCCATTTGCAACACCTTCAATTCCAATACAGATAAAAAGCAGCCCAACAAGAAGCTTCAAAGCTACATCGCCAACTGTCTTTATAGCAACTTTTGCCATAGATTCCTCCATAATATTGAATAAAATAACTAAGGACGATTATAATGTTTTTGTGATAAAACTAATAGCCTTTTTAGGTAATCCTGGTCAAGAATATAAAAACACAAGGCATAACGTCGCTTTTACTCTTTTTGATCGTCTAACAGAAAATGATAGCCTAAAGAGTAAATTTCATTCAATTTTCGTAGAGAAAAACGGCATAAAATACATTAAACCAATTACTTTTATGAACCTTTCAGGAACGGCAGTAAGCGAGGCTAAAGCCTTTTATAAAATTAAAGACGATGAGATATTAGTATGCCACGATGACAGCGAATTAAAGCTTGGAGAAGTAAAGCTCCAGTGTGGCGGCTCTTTAAAATGTCATAACGGGCTAAGAAGTATAAAAGATAGAATCGGCAGCGATAATTTCTTTCGTTTGAGGATAGGTATTGGAAGGCCTAAGTACGGCGATATGAGGATATATGTACTTTCTCCTTTCAAAAAAGAAGAGTTGGAAATCTTAGATAACAGTTTTTATGAAGCTGAGAAAATTATCAAAAACATAAATAAATAAGAGTAAATGCAATTTTTAACTGTATGTAAATTCTTCGTAAGCTAATAACAAGCAGTCGAAATAAATTTAATACGAATCTTCAGATTTTTCATAAGGACACTATGATTCTGAAGGTTTTCTTTTCTTCATTTTAATGTAAATACAAGCAATTACCTATTTTTCTCTACTTACAGAAAGTTTTTCGTGTTAAACTATATGAAGCAAAGGAGGATTTATGCATGGAAAAGAGAGATTTTCGTATCTCTGATATAGTTAGAAATGATTTGGAATTAAAAACTCCTGTATTCATGACGGATGATAACATCTCTGAGCTTTACCGTCAGGCGCTGAAAATATCATATATATATAATGAAAATGAGAAAAAAAGAGGAAAAAACGATTACATATCAGCAGGTAAGCTTCATGCGACAGCAGTACTTCATTTGTTATATCAAGTAGTCCTTAGTGCATGCATGAGGGCAGGACATGCAGATTTTTTCTTAAGAAGGCAAAATGCAATTAACGAAAATGAAGAACTCAAAAGCGCTCTCTCTTTTTATTCAAAGCACTTTCCTTCTCCCCTTTTGAATGACAATAAAATTGAAGGAATAAAAAGAAGAGAAGAAGATTCAAGGTCTTTTTTTATCCATCAGGTCATGATAAACAATCCAGCCCTTGTAGAGGCATCGAAACCTTTTGTTTATCCTGAAGGTCTTGAATATCCAAATGGTTTTTCATCCCTTGCATCCCTTCTCTCTGCCTATATAAAAGATGAAAGCAGAAATGGAAAGAGTTTGGAAGATGAAGATATCTTCACCCTTTTAACAAAACCAAGCAGAATATATCCAAACTCACTTACAGATCAAATTAAATACATTATAAAAGAATGGGCATATCTGCTTCCAAAAGATCTAGTAGAACTTCTGCAGCTTTCCATCTCTTACATAAGAGAAGAAGAAAAAGACAGAGGTATCCCAGGCCCTCCTGGTCCTATGCCTGTAACAAACTATGCAGAAGAGGAATATAACGAATATGAAGCATTCAGTGATGATTCCAATTGGATGCCTCGCGTTGTAATGATTGCAAAGTGTACTCTCGTATGGCTAGATCAGCTGTCAAAAGAGTATAAAAAAGAGATTACAAGACTCGATCAAATTCCAGACAGGGAATTAGATCTACTAAAAGAGAGGGGTTTTACAGCTCTTTGGCTAATCGGACTATGGCAGAGAAGCACAGCAAGTAAAACTATTAAGAATCTTTGCGGAAACGCAGATGCAGAGGCTTCTGCATACTCTTTAAAAGACTATGATATTTCAGATGCAATCGGTGGATGGGCAGCTCTTGATAACTTAAGAAAAAGATGTCAGGAAAGAGGTATAAGGCTTGCCTCCGATATGGTTCCAAACCATACAGGAATTGATGGAAACTGGGTATATGAACATCCCGACTATTTTATCAGTCAAGATTGGCCTCCATTTCCTTCTTATACATACAATGGTCCTGATCTATCTACAAATCCTGACTTTGAGATAAAACTTGAAGATCATTATTATAATAGAACAGATGCGGCTGTCACATTCCGTCTGACAGATAAAAGAAATGGAAAAGTAAGATATGTATTTCATGGAAATGATGGAACAACGATGCCTTGGAATGACACTGCACAGCTCGATTATTTAAATCCAGAGACTAGAGAAGCTGTCATTCAAAAAATCATCCATGTTGCAAAAAACTTTCCTATTATTAGATTCGATGCTGCAATGACACTTGCAAAAAGGCATATTCAACGTCTATGGTATCCAAAGCTCGGAGAGGCTGGAGATATTGCAGGACGTGCGATTTACAGCATGAGCAACGACGAATTCAATTCAAAGATTCCAAATGAATTCTGGAGAGAAGTTGTAGACAGAATTGCAGTTGAAGTACCAGATACTCTACTTCTTGCAGAAGCATTCTGGATGATGGAAGGCTATTTCGTAAGAACTCTTGGAATGCATAGAGTTTATAACTCAGCGTTCATGAACATGCTTAAAAATCAGGAAAATGAGAAGTATCGTCTAGGAATAAAAAACACTCTCGTATACGAACCAGAGATCTTAAAGCGTTACGTAAACTTTATGAATAATCCTGATGAAGAAACTGCTATCGCACAGTTTGGAGATGGAGACAGATACTTCGGAGTATGTACCCTGCTTGCCACACTTCCAGGGCTTCCTATGATCGGACATGGACAGATTGAAGGATATAGAGAAAAATACGGAATGGAATACAAGAGGGCGTACTGGGATGAGAAGCCGAATGAATGGCTTGTAGGAGAACACTACAGAAGAATATTCCCTCTATTTAGAAGAAGGTATCTGTTCAGCAATGTCGATCATTTCAACCTCTATGACTGTTATGACAATGGAAAGGTAAACGAAAGCGTTTACGCATACGTTAATGGACAGGGAAATGAGAGAACGCTTGTTCTATATAACAATCAATATGAAAGAGTCTGGGGCAACATAAAACAGAGCGTTCCGAAACTCGATAAGGGCAAAGGCGAAAAAGTCACAGTAACCACACAGCTTGCAGACAACTTGGGTCTCTCGTTCAGAGGCCGTAGATATGTTATTCTTGAATGTTTCTCAGACGGATTAATGTATCTATATCCGTCAATAAAGCTGTTTGAGGAAGGACTTAACTTCTCTCTCAATGGATATGAATCAAGGGTATATTGGAATATCAGGGAAGTTGAAGATACCGATGGATCCTATGAAATCCTATGGAACACATATGGAGAAAAAGGGATAAAGAACATCAAGATTGCTATTTCTTTAATCCGCTTAAAGAACCTGTTTAAGCTTTATGAACCTCTGACAACAAAAGATTTCATCAAAACTCTAAGAGATATGACAGAAGGCAATGCTTCAGCTGTCAAAGAGAGAGGAGCTCTATTGACAATTGCAGAAGTCTATGCAAAGCTTCCTGAACTTTATAAGAGTTTTGATGATATTGTAAAAGAAATGCTTGGCTCTTTTGACGATGTAGAACCCAAAAAGATGGTTTCAGAGTTTAGAGCGATATCATCTCTATTTAAAAAGAAGAATAGCGCTGGTTTTTCTTCTTGGGGATCTATGGAAAAATCTCTTGCTCTTATGATGGCAGAAGCAATCGCGCTAAAACCATTTAGCAAGGCAGATAGCGTAAAAGAGGTAATGGAGAGAGCAGACGAGATGCTTCTTGAATATCTGTTTGAAGAAGAAGTTGCGTCTTTAGGCCTTAGTGAAGAGGAAGCAAGACTCATAGGACATGGCGCTGCAATACTTCTTTCAGCATCATATGAAGTAGATAAGGATGATATAAAAGATCCTCTATCTGTTTTAAAGATTCTTCTAAAAGACGAAGGATGCAGAAATTTCGTAGCATTAAACGAATACGAAGGCGTTACATGGTACAACAAAGAGAAGATGCAGCTATTCATGCTGATAGTCACATTATCTCTTGCTCTTCGCTATGACAAGAAAGGATTTGATGAAGATGCGTTCTTATCGGAGCTGCTTAACAGAGAAATAAAAGCAGAATACAAGCTTGAAAACATCTTTAAAGAGTGAAAAACCGAGGGGCTTAAGGTCCCTCATTTTTTGTTTTGTTGACTATAGTGGATTGCAGAGATTAAAATCTATTTATGAAAACATGGTTTACATATATAGCGGCGTTTCTTTTTGCAGCCGCAAGCGCATTTCTATTTGCAGACTATGAAGTGGTAGCCAATACCGTTTCCTATATATCTACATACTTACTAAGAATTGCAACACTTGTTACGATTCCCATTTTAGTCTTTTCTTTTACAAGCGCAATAGCATCTATTAGAAAAGATAAGATAGGCTCTATCATATCAAACAGCATCGCGCTATGGTCAGTCATAACAGCTATACTTCTTCCTCTCGTCCCTGCCCTGCTATTTTATCTTTATCCAACAGCATTTCCTGTAACAAGCAGTGCTGGGTCTTCTGGAAACGTAGTAGGAAGCTATGTAAGCTACGCCCTTTATTCAAATTTAAATGCACTTGGCGTATCAAATCCGTTTAATGCCATTGCGACTGCATCAACTATATTCTTACCGCTTTTGATTATTTGCTGGATATTCGGACTATTTTTAAATCCATCTTCAGATCAGATAAGGCCCGCTTATGCGGTAATGAACTCTTTTTCCGAAGTAATGATGAAAATAGCAAGATTTTATACGACTTTCGGTTATATCATCTGTTATTTCACTTTTTTGAATCTGTTTTTATCAACATATACGGAAAAGACGTTAATCGTCGTACCTTCATTCCTTCTTAAGCTTCTGGCAATTACGGCATTCATACTTTTAGTACTTTTACCATTCCTGTTTTCAGCTTTTACAAAATTCAAGAAAAATCCTTATAAAGTGCTCCTCTTAAGCATTTCATCACTATTTATGAGCTTATCTACGTCAAACACAGTATCTGCAATTGCAACGAATATAACGACGTCAAGACTAAGCCTTGGAGAACAGAAACGAACAGCTGTCTCTTCAACGTTCTTCCTCACTCTTTTTGCAAAAGGAGGAAGTGCAGCAATAAGCACGTTTCTAAGCCTTACTCTAATTACTGCAATGGGTGGAATTCTTGATATATCGACCATCATAATAATAGCTCTTGCATCGTCACTCTGCTCATATCTCTCGTTCACGTCTTTTGGACTTGAGAGCGTAATAATCACATACTTAACGCTATCTCTATTAAATATTGATCTTTATGGGGCAGAGAGCGCACTACTATCAATTCTGATGGTAACAAACGGACTTGGCGCTATGCTCGATTCTGCAATATGCGCTTTAGGATGTAAAATCGTATCTGTTAAGACAAAGACTGACATTGAAATTCCATATAAGGACTACGTATGAATAAGATCGTATCAAGAGTTATTTTAATAATAGAATTTATTCTGACAGTAGCCTTTTCAATCACGCTCATAGATACTTGTCTGGAGTACAGAAGCAATAATTTAATTCCATCTTTTGATCTGACAGTATTGATTGTAGCTTTGTTCATTGCACTTATTTTTCCTCTTACAACGAATATCCTCATAAGGATAAAGCATAGAAGCAATACGCCTGAGGGAGAACTGCTGCCATTTTTATTTCTATCGATCACGTTCGAATGCATCTCTTTTCTTCCTGCATACTACATTGAAACGGGAGTGCTTCTTCTTGATCCGATATTAATAAACATCCTAATAAGATTCTCATTTCTTGCTAATGCGTTAATATTCATTTTCATCGCATTAACTCTTATGGGATCAAGCAACAATAATTATACAAATTACATGTTAATAGCATTGGTGGCATCATTGATACTCTCAATAACAGCCCCTAATTCATCTTCCATACAGGCTGCAGGCAGTAATTTCGGTTCAGACTATGACGTCTATTTTAACTTTGCGATAACCCTTATAACGATTGCGACAATAGTAACTCTTATAGGTGCTGCGACAAAAGATAAGATGAGGCACAGCATTGAAAGATGTATTTCATATATTCTTCTAACTTGCGGAAACTATGGAATATTCTGTATAGCAAGTTCGATAGCGACTATAATAACATCCGTATTCTTCATTGTCGGATGCGTTATGTTAATTATTACGAGCAAAGAAAGTTTCTAAAATACATTAAAACCTCAAAGAAAAACCCTTCAAATTACTATCAAATGATAACAACTTGAAGGGCTATTTGTTTAAGTCTTATCTGTTAGTTCAGATTTATAATGCTCTTATCATAATCTGCAGGAGCATCATATCCTAAAAGATTCATTAGCGTTGCAGCAATTGATGAGATTCCAAGACCTTCATTTAGCTCTTTTGAATATTCTCCGTTATAGCATGGATCATAGATGATGCATGGAACAGGGTTCAGAGAATGACTTGTCTTTGATTTTGGCTCTCCGTCTGCCTTCTTCTTAACGTCCCCTTTCTTATCATGCTCATACATATCGTCAGCATTTCCATGGTCTGCAGTTACAACCATTACGCCGCCTGCTTTTTCAATTGCTTCTTTAAGCCTTCCAATCTGAATGTCCATAGCTTCCATTGAACATACTACTGCTTCAAATACGCCAGTGTGTCCTACCATGTCTCCGTTTGGATAATTAAGTTTGATAAGATCCCACTTTCCGCTTTCAATTTCTTTAATAACGCGATCTGTGATCTCTGCACACTTCATCCAAGGCCTCTGCTCGAAAGGTACGATATCTGATGGAATCTCAACGTACTCTTCAAGATTCTCATCGAACTTTCCGCTCTTGTTTCCATTGAAGAAATATGTTACATGTCCGAACTTCTGTGTTTCAGAAATACTGAACTGCTTTACTCCGCTCTTGCATAGGTATTCAGCCAAAGTCCTGTCGATAGAAGGAGGAGATACTAAATACTGATGAGGAACGTGCAAGTCTCCGTCATACTCCATCATTCCAGCATACTCTACTTTAGGATGTCTCTTTCTATCGAATTCAGTAAGTTCTTCAGCTTCAAATGCCTTTGTAATCTCAAGAGCTCTGTCTCCTCTGAAGTTAAACAGAATAACGCTGTCGTTATCTTCTATTGTTCCAACAGGTTTTCCATTCTCTGCAATAACAAAAGGAGGTAGATCCTGATCTATTGCACCTGTCTCTTCTCTAAGTTTTACGATTGCATCATGAGCGGATTCAAAATATCTTCCCTCTCCGAGAACATGTGTCTCCCAGCCTTTTCTTACCATATCCCAGTTTGCATTATAGCGGTCCATAGTAATTACCATTCTTCCGCCGCCAGATGCAATTTTAGCGTCGAATGTTCCGTCGCTAGAGAGTTCCTTTAAGAAATCTGCGAAAGGATCAAAGTAGTCTAATGCGCTCATCTCTCCTACGTCCCTTCCGTCTAAGAGAGCATGAACTCTTACTCTCTTCACTCCTTCTTTCTTAGCCTCTTCTACCATGTGCTTGAGATTGTCGATATGAGAGTGTACGTTTCCATCTGATAAGAGTCCAATAAAGTGCAGCGTACTGCCATTATCTTTTACATTCTTAATGAGTTTTTTCCATGTATCGCCTTCATACATAGCGCCGGACTCAATTGAGTTTGCTACAAGCTTAGCGCCTTGTGCAAAAACCCTTCCGCATCCCATTGCATTGTGTCCTACCTCGCTGTTTCCCATGTCTGCATCGCTAGGAAGTCCTACTGCAAGACCATGCGCCTTAAGTTTTGTATTTGGGCATGATGAGAGAAGAGAATCTAAATTCTTTGTCATTGCCTGAGCAACTGCATCTCCATCTTTATATTTGCCGTATCCAACTCCATCCATGATGACAAGCATCACAGGACCATTTCTTTTTATCTTTCCGTTCTTCGTCAATGGTTCTACCATGTCAGTTCTCCTTAATCGATATAAATATACTTAATTGTAACAAATAGGTGAAGTAGCCTTTTTAAGATATGGAAGGCTATCTTCATCAACTTTATCATTTAATTCATCCCATATCCTTTTGTGATATGTATCAATCTGATCTATTTCTTCCTTTGTAAGCAATGAAACGTCTATTAGATCTCTCTCATAAGGAACAAGAGTTAAAACCTCAAAGCTAAAAAATTCTCCAAAAGGACTTTCTTCATCCTCTTTCACAAGAAGAAGGTTTTCTATCCTGATTCCATACTCACCTTCCTTATATAGTCCGGGCTCATCAGAGAGAACCATGCCTGGTTTAAGAGGCACGTCTATTAACGCGCTAGAAATCCTAGCCGGTCCTTCATGAACGTTTAAAGCACATCCTACGCCATGTCCCGTTCCATGAAAAAAGCTCTTATAATCGTTAAAAAGAAATTGTTTTGCAAGGATATCTAGCTGTACACCCCTAGTTCCTTTTATGAACTTCTGCCTAGAGAGTGCAAGATGTCCTTTTAAAACCAATGTATAGTCTCTTTTCTCATCCTCTTTAGCCTCTCCAAAGAGTAGTGTTCGGGTTATATCAGTCGTACCATATTCAAATTGAGATCCAGTATCTAAGACAAGAAGAGAGGATGTATCTATAACTTTATTTGACTCTTCTGTCGCACTGTAATGGCACATAGCGCCATTCTCTTTAAAAGCGGAAATTGGAGCAAAAGAAGGTCCTAAATAACCTTTTCTTCTTTTTCTCTCCTTTTCAAGCCTTTCAGATATCTCAATTTCATTAGAAGGTTTATTCTTATAAAGTTTAGATAGGAAGTTTACATAGGCAACAGCATCTTCCTTATGACTTTTTTTCATTCCATTTATTTCATTTTCATTTTTACAGGCTTTTAAATCTGTTGTGATATCGCGTCCTGTAATGTCGTTCTCAGAAAAGAGATGATAAAAAGACATTGAGGTCTTCTCATCATTGTAGTAGGCAATACCTTTAACATCCTCTTTTGTTAAAGAATAAGCATCAAAATAATCTCTTATTTCAAAGTCATAAGAATCAAGCCTCTCAAATCTCTCTTTATTAGTAAACAATATCGCTTCATCAAGAGAGAGGAAGAAGAAGGCACAAAAAACTGGATTATATGGAATATCGTCTGCTCGTAAGTTTGTAAGCCATGCAATATCGTCAAGAGATGAAATAAGCGTCCATTCGGCCTTTGCACTTCTTAATTCTTCTCTTGCTTCTTCAATCTTTTCCCTGCTGCTTTTTCCCGCATATTCTGCCTTGAAATCTCTAACTTTAGAAAAGGGAACTGAAGGTCTTTCAGGCCAGATTGAAGAGATTATCCCATCTGTTGCAATTAGATTTATCCCATCTTTTTTAAGACTGATGGACATATCTTTAAACTGCTTAATTGATATCTCGCTTTTTTCAACTGCAACAACATCGTCTTTTTTTAGCTTTGTCTTTAAAAATGAAAGCGGATCTAAATCTTCAGTTTCAAGGCGTAGCATTATAAAGCCTGTGTTCTCTATCTCTTTTTTCGCCTGAATAAAATAACGGCTGTCAGTAAATAGAACAGCATCATTCATCGTAACGATTACATATCCTGCGCTTCCAGTAAAAGACGTAAGATATTCCCTGCTCTTCCAACGTGGTGCTACGTATTCGCTTAAATGCGCATCAGATCCTGTGATATAGAATGCATCGATATTATTTTCTCTTAGTTTTTGTCTGAGCTTTTCTAACTTCAGATTTTCCATCGTTCCTCCTTCTAACGTTTAAAAATACCAATAGAAACACTCCTGCAATGACCATCAGGGCACAAAATACCTGACCTTTTGTAATATTTAAAAACGAAGTAAACAGCGCAATATTGTCAGATCCATCTGCTAGGCTTATTACATATCCAATGTTTCTATCCGGTTCTCTCATATATTCAATAAAGAATCTGAACATACCATAGAGAATCAGATAAGCAGAAAAAAGCGTTCCATGTTTTAAGTATTTTTTGTTTTTTAATGGCCTTAAAATGAAAAAAAGTATTAAAAATGTGACAATTCCTTCAAAAAATGCCTCAAATAGCTGAGTCGGAAATCGTGGAAGGTTTACATACTCACCAATGGAGTAGCTTATTCCAACCTTGTCTGCAACATCTCTAACCCACTCTTCGTTCGTACTAAAAAGTTCAGCATTATAGAAGATCATTCCTATTTTTGAAGTCGTAACCCTCCCATAAAGCTCAGAGTTTATGAAATTGCCAATACGACCGAACGTATATCCAAGAGGAAGGCCAGCAATTACTGTGTCAGTTATCTGTAATATGTTTTTCTTATAACGTTTTGAATATATCCAGCCGCCTATGAAACATCCAATAACACCACCATGATAGCTCATGCCGGGAAGGCCTACAAAAGCCCCATTTCTAAAAGGCCAGAACATCATCCAAGGATGAGTAAGATAGTAGCTTGTATCACTATAAAACAGACAAGAAAAAACCCTTGCGCCTATTAAAAGCCCTAATATAGCATAGAAAAAAAGATTCTGGCTTTCATCTGCATTCATTACCAATTTTCCATCTTTTTTTATCTGATAACGAAATAAGACATAAGTTATGGCAAATGCCACTATATACATTAACGCATACCATCGGATGGGAAGAGAATCTATTATATATGGGTCTATCCAGCTTGGATAATTAATATAAAAGGCCATGAAATGAGTATATATTTTTATGCTGTTCTACAAAAGATGGCTTTTTTGTTTTATATTTATTTTCATGAAAAGATTAAAAACATTTCTGGCATTAGCGTTAATAGCAATCAGTACGGTTTTTTCTGGCGGCGTTAACGAAAAAATAGTAGAAAACACGTTATCAAAACCGATTGAGGTAAAAAATGAGGACAGAAACATAAGCGAGATATTATACTCACTATCAAACGTATATGCGCTTTTAGATAAATATTACTTATATGATATAGACAATGAAGTTATGGCTGAAAACCTGCTTTCTGCGATGGTCGCATCCCTTGGAGACAGATACTCATATTACGTAAAAGCAGAGGATATGCAAGACTATAGCGAACAGTATGAAGGCGAATATGTTGGAATAGGAACATATGTGACGAAAATGAATCCTCTTTATGCCGATTACGAAGATCCTGAGACATGGATGCTTGAAATAGTAAGCCCATTTCCAGGAGGTCCAGCAGACAGAGCAGGCCTTAGAGCAAACGATCTTATAAGCCATATAGACGGGGAGAGCGTATTCAGTCTAAATGCGACAGAAGCGTCTAGAATGCTCAGAGGAACAGAGGGAGAAGAACTTAACTTAAGAGTTTACAGGGATGGAGTCACATTTGAACTGAATCTTATGCCTGAACACGTAGTAACACCTAATTTGTCATATGATGTGATATATGACGACGTTGGATATCTACATTTATATATGTTCAATGAAAGTTCGGCAGATAGTACGCTAAGTGCATTAGAAGATCTAAAAAACAGAGGAATAAAAAGCCTTATAATTGATTTAAGAAATAACGGAGGCGGAACAGTAGATACGAGTCAGGCTATCAGCGATATGTTTCTCTCTGAAGGCATTATTGTAAGTGTAAAATATAAAGAAGGATCTGGAATAGAAGACACAACGTATTATGCAGATAGAAATACAATAATAGACAATAATATTCCAATTGTAATCCTGATTAACGGCGGAACTGCCAGTGCAAGTGAAATAATGACAGCTGCATTAAAAGAGAATACCAGAGCAACCGTAATAGGAAATCAGAGCTTTGGAAAAGGTATAATACAGAGCGTAATTCCTTATAACGGCGGATACATATGTTTTACTGATGCGAACTATTATACGCCGAATGGAAGCAGCATACACGAAGTAGGAATAATACCTGATATCGAAATAGATGAAATAGAATACAGCGAAGAAGAACTTGAAAACTATGAAAAATTCCTAGAAAGCGGTGAACTTGAAAAATATATTGAAGAACACCCTGAATACAGTATAGAGAACATTGAGAATTTCACATTGACATACTCTTCTTCTGGAGTGCCAGAATCCTTATTAACGCTATTAATAAGAAATCAATACTACTATGAAATGAACTATGATGAACGCCCTGTCGTACTTGTAGACTATGATGAAGTTCTGCAGGAAGCCCTTGCTTTCTTAGGTAAAGAGATATGAGAGTGCTTTTAATAAAGAAAGAAAAGATTAAAGACGGTTTATACGAACTATCTAAAAAAGAAGAAAATTACTTAAAAAATGTCCTAAGAATAGAAGATGGAGTCACTTTTAAAGCAAAAGATGAGAAAGAAACTCTATATGATGCAGTCCTTATAAAAAACGTATTATCTTTAGTAATAAGCAATGAGGATACGTTTTTAGATGAGATGCCATCTTTTGACGGACATTTTCAGAAAATAGATCTTTATCAGGGGATTATGAAAGGAAAGAAGAACGAGAAAGTTGTAAGGGAGGCTCAAGAGACAGGGGTAAGCAGCATCACTTTCTTTTCATCTTCATTTACCCAAACTAAAATGCTATCAGAACACGATGAAGAACGTCTTAGCCTTATAAGACGTGAGGCAGTACAGCAATCTGGCGCAAAAACGATGCAAATAAACGAAGTAAAAACTTTCAAAGATGCGATTGATAATGCAGAAGGACGAATTTTAATTCTTCATCAAAGCCTTTTAAGCAATAGCAAAGACATAAAAGAAGCTCTTTCAGGTATAAATAAAGATACTGCAATATCATGTTTCATAGGATCTGAGGGGGGCTTTTCAGATGAAGAAGTCAGATATGCAGAAGAAAAAGGTGCGATTGCAGTTCTTTTAAAAACAAACATATTAAGAAGTGAAACCGCAGCAATTTATGCTATATCTGCTATTCAGACTCTTTTAAATTATTGATAAAAAGAAATTACTCATATTTTTTACAAGATATATCGTTTGCTATTAGTTATTAAAATAACAAACGCTATATCTGGTGTGTTAATATTTATTACTGTTTTTACGTAATTCAAATAAATATTAAGAATTATTTAAAAATTCAACAAGTGTTCAATTTTGTGGAAAACCTGTGAAAAACTACTCAAAATTACCTATTTTCATCTTTTTTCCACCACTTTGATTTTTATATAAGTTTTATTAAAAACCAATTATATTAAAACAATATAAACATATACAATAAAAGAAATTAATATTTAAAATAAAATAAAAAAGATTTCACTTGATTTTTCTTATATTATTACTTTTCCACGAGTTTTTCACACCCTTGTGGAAAACCTGTGGAAAACTCTAAAAAAACCATATATGGTGTGTCAAAATTTAAAAGGTTCAAGCTTTTATAAAATAGAGAGAAAATGGTTTATATATGTTATAATCTTGGTATGTCGGTATATGGAATTGGAAACCCTTTAATAGATCTGCTTTGTTTCGTAAAGGATGAAGACATAAAAAATCTCTCTCTTTTCAAAGGAACAATGAATTTAATTGATGAAGATAAAAGAGAAGAGATAATCACATATTTAAAGAAGAAAGAAATTAAATATTCATGCGGTGGTTCATGTCCTAATACGATGGTCACTTTAAAATGTCTCGGAGTTGAAACATATCTAGCGGGAGGAATAGGAAAAGATGAAATGGCAGATATGTATAAGGCAAGACTTAAGGAGACTTCCGTTCATGACGAACTTGTAAAAAATGACTCCCCTACAGGTACGTCAATAATACTTATAACAGAAGACAGAGAAAGGACTATGTGTACTTATTTAGGTGCAAATAGAAATTTCGATAGCAAAGATGTAAATCTTGAAAGCGTAAAAAATGCAGATATTTTCTATTTTACAGGTTACATGTTTGATACAGAAAGCCAGAAAAGGGCAATAAGAAAAGTTCTTGAAAAGAAAAAAGAGTATGGTTTTCTAGTAGCATTCGATATAGCAGACCCATTTGCAGTAGGACGTTACAGACAAACATTCTTCGATCTGATAACCGAGTATGTAGATATTGTATTTGCAAATAGCGAAGAAGCAAGATTCCTAATAGATAATTACGATGCATATGAATGTGCGAAAAGCATTGGAAAGCTATGCCCTGTTGCAGCTATAAAAAATGGTAAAAAAGGATCTTACATATCTAAAAATAGAGAGATATTTGAAATACCGGTATACGGAAGCAGCAAGCCTGTAGATACAACAGGAGCAGGAGATACGTATGCTGCAGGATTTTTATATGGAGTAGAAAAAGGATACAGCGTCTCAGATTCAGGAAAAATAGCTTCATTTCTTGCTGGAGAGATCATAAGTCAGATAGGAGCTCAGTTCAATGAGAATAAGAGCAAAGAGCTAAGAGATTATCTTGAATCTAATTTTCCAACTTCTTATTGACAATTGTTATCAATAAATGTATCTTATTGATAACAATTATCGCTAAAGATTATGAAACAGGTAAGACAGACACTACAAAAGGAAGTTACATATAACACTTTGATAAACATGATGGGACATCCTACTGCTGAAGAAGTATATAACGCAGTACATGAAAATTTTCCTCATATATCAAAAGCGACTGTATATAGGAACTTAAGTTCTTTAGAAGAAAAAGGGCTTATAAAAAGGGTTCCTAAACTCGGATGTGGTTCTGACAGATACGATAAGAATATTAATCCCCATTTTCACGCAAAGTGTAAAAACTGTGGTAAAATATTCGATGTATCTCTGTCTTTAAACGATAATGTGTTAAAAGAGGCTTTAGTGATGGATGATAAAGACTTTAATTTATCTTCCTATCAATTAATATTTGAAGGCACCTGCACAGATTGTAGGTCAAAGGAGTAATATATGGAACTAAAAGGATCAAAGACTGAAAAAAACCTTCAGGCTGCGTTTGCTGGTGAGAGCCAGGCAAGAAACAAGTACACTTACTATGCTTCAAAAGCAAAGAAAGAGGGCTATGAGCAGATCGCAGCTCTATTTCTAGAGACAGCAGACAATGAAAAAGAGCACGCAAAGCTCTGGTTCAAGCTTCTACAGGAAGGCGGAGACATCCCTTCAACAGCAGAAAACCTAAAGGATGCTGCAGCTGGCGAGAACTACGAATGGACAGATATGTATGCAACATTCGCAAAAGAAGCAGAGGAAGAAGGATTTACAAAGATTGCAGCTCTATTTAAAGGTGTTGCAAAGATCGAAAAAGAGCACGAAGAGAGATATCTCAAGCTCCTAGAGAACGTCGAAAACGGCTTAGTATTCAGCAGAGACGGAGAGATGATCTGGAAGTGCAGAAACTGCGGACACATCCACGTAGGAAAGGCTGCTCCTGGAGTATGCCCTGTATGTGCACATCCTCAGGCATATTTTGAATTAGTTGGAAAGAACTATTAATAGATATTAAAAACTATGAAGAGCTGTTGGCATATGTTGCTAACAGCTTTTTTTATAATAAAAAAATCCATGAAACTTGAAGTTTTATACTCTTTGTTTCATGGATATTCTTAGCAAATTATCAATTACTATTTTCTCTTAGGGTTTGTAGGAATGATCCTTACTTGTTTGTAAACTCCTTCACCTTCGCTCTTCGTTTCAACACCTTTGAAGTTGTTAAGAGCTGTATGTACGAGTCTTCTTTCAAATGGATTCATAGGTTCAAGAAGTTTACTCTTTCCGCTTCTTCTAACGTACTCTGCATTCTTAATAGCATCTCTTACGATGAGATCTTCATGTCTTGCACGATAGTTTTCGCTGTCTATTACGACTTTTGCATCCTCATCTAGCTTTGCAGCGTAGACGTTTGCAAGAAGCTGGATGGCATCTAAGTTCTTTCCTTTTCTTCCAATAAGGATGTTGGAGTTGTCACTCTCGATATTTAAAGAGATTTTACTATCTCTTCTGTTTGTGATAGTGATTGTGCTCTCGTATCCCATCTTTGAAATAAGAGTTTCAACGAAAGAGACTATTTTGCGTTCTATATCGCTTTCTGGCTCTATAGATTTATTAAGATTCTCATCTTCCGCTTTAACAGCCTTTTCTATGTCCTCTTTCTCTTCTTCTCCATAATAGACGCGAATTTTAATATAACTTCTCTTGAAGAAGCCTTTCTTGCTCTCTTCAAGAACTTCTACATAAACATCATCGTTTTTAAGCTGAAGTTCTTCTCTTGCTTTTTGAAGCGCTTCAGCCTCTGTTTTACCTTCAAAATCCCTATACATATTTACTTCCTTCTCTTTTTCTTCTTAGCAAGAGCCTTTTCTTCGTCTTCTTTCTGAAGTTCAAGCTTGAACTGCTGGCCTTTCTTCTTGTTTACATATACCTGGCTACCAATAGAAATAATGTTAGTACATGTCCAGTAAACTAGAAGTCCTGAAGGCGCATTATAAAGAACGAAGAAGAATATAATCGGCATTCCATAGGTCATGAACTTCATCATTCCTTCCTGACCGGCAGAAGATGCCTGCTGCGTGATCTTCATGCTGTATATCATGGAGAGCGTATAAACTATTGGAAGCAGGTGAATCTGATTTCCAAGGAATGGAATGTTAAACGGAAGTGTAAAAATCGTCTCAGGAATGGAAAGATCGGTAATCCAACCAGGAATGAACATAGCACCTCTGAGATCGATATTCTTATTTAATAGTCCGTAGAATGCAATAAGAATTGGGAACTGAATAAGCATAGGCCAGCATGAGGACATAGGATTAATACCTTCTTCCTTATACAGCTTTGCCATTGCCATATTCTGTTTCTCAGGATCGTCTGCGTATCTCTCTTTAATCTCATTAAGCTTAGGAGTTAATGCACTCATCTTAGCTGTAGATTCCGTACCCTTCTTTGAAAGCGGATGGAGAAGCAGCTTAATGATGATTGTAAGAATGATAATAGCAACTCCGTAGTTAGGAATGAAACGATATATAAATGCAAGACACCAGTTAAGAATCTGTTCTAGCCACCATAGCCATGATGAATCCATAGCCTCTTTTAGCCTATGATCAGAAAGTCCGAACACATTATCTTCAGCTCTATCGTATTTTGTAAGTTCTCCCCTGTCCTGAGGTCCGAGATAGTATGAATAAACATCTGTAATTGAAGCTTCAGAAGTACTCTCTCTAGTGAAATAGAAATAGTTTTCCTGACTTACTCCGCTATCGTATGTAGCATTGGTTGCACTATATTTGCTTATTATATTCTCCGTCTCAGGGATACCTATAGATACGAAATATTTACCTGTAAGACTCATCCAATCAATGAATTCATCAGAGTCAAATTCGTCATATGTAAATACTCCATTTGAATAACTTACGTTACTCTTACCGCCTTTATCGTCTCTTAGGTAGTTAATTCTTCTATAGTCATAAGCAGATCCGATAGATTCAAATTCAGGGCCTACCTGAGGACCAAAACCTAAAGTATATGTATATCCATTGTAATTTAGAGGAATTCTTGAACCATCTTCAGTTTCGATATTTACAACCAGCTGTACCATATATTCATCATTATTTGGCACTGCGTAGATCTTATTTATTTTAAATCTTCTGCCGTCTCTGGTATCAAAATCACGAGAAAATGTGATCTGTGTTATACTTCTGTCATCCAGATTACTTATATTGTAATTAAAAACAGGATCTATTGGATTAACTGTATCATCACCAGCATAAAGCATGAATGGATTTATATCGTCGCTGTCTTTAAAAATAAGCTCGCTAGGCTCTCCATCGCTTAAATGCTCTTTAAATAGTACGCTGTCGATTGATGCTCCAACAGGATTGAATGTAATTCTAGATACCTCGTTTTCTATTACAAAAGGATCTGATGTGGTATCTTCTCCTACTGCATAGAAGTCACGTCCGTACGCTTCTTCTGGACCTGTAGAAACATTGCTTTCAATATTATCAACATTTTCAACTGTTTCCGTTGTATAAGTGGAAGGATCCGGAGAAAAAAACATTGTCTGGATCGTAGTTGAAAAGATGATTACGATTGTACATAGGACTATTGCTATAATTGTATTCCTATCCATTTAATCTCCTTTGTTAATGATTTTTATCCGAGGAAAGTTGGAATAGGAACTCTGCATGAAGAGATGTAATAGGAGCTATTTCCTCTTTATCCTGACTAATAATGATTTCATATTAGCCTCAAGCAAGGAAAAAGAAGAAACCTTTCCAGGATAAACTACCAAGACGATATCTACACCGAGATTGTCAGAACCCTCTATTAAACGGCCTTCCCATTTCCTAAAGATCTCTTTAGTCTGTCTTCTTATTTTATTACGCTCAACTGAATTTCCATAGTGTTTTACAGGTATCACTATGAAACGATCGTAATTAAGACCGTTATTAAGAGCAATTAATCGCATCTTCTGTGATGAAAACTTAACTCCATCTTTGAAAATGCGATCAATTTCTTCTTTCTTTCTGATGATATTAGTCTTAGTAAGGCTTCTTCTCATCGCTTACGGTTAGGCTATGTCTGCCCTTTGCTCTTCTGCGAGCAAGTACGAGACGTCCTCCCTTCGTAGCCATTCTTGCGCGGAAACCGAATTTCCTTGTTCTCTTTCTCTTACTTGGCTGGTAAGTTCTCTTGCCTTTGTTGCTCATGGTAGTCTCCAAATAATTCTTCGCTAAAATAGCGGTATTTTTCTTTATAAGGACAAACGTGTCCGAGTATGAAATTTTATAGATACTTCAAATTAGCGTCAAGTACTAATATCATATGAAATTAGATGTTTATAAGCACTATTTTTTTCGATTATTTTAATAAAAAAACTTATTTTTCTATTATTTTTATAATTTAATTTATTATAAAATAAATAATTAATAAGATTTAACAATTACATGTAAATATAAAATCTTATCTTTTTTTAAAATTTTATTGTATTTTTCAATTATTCTTTTCTTCTGAGAAAGTATCATAGGAAGATAAGCATTATCGTCAGTAGAGATATAGAGCGTTTTCTTATCTACCTTTTCAAAAGAAGCGTATGTAGATATCTTCTGCCCTACTATGTTCTTCCACTCTCTATTAATGATTTCTTCTTTCTCATTCTTTTTTATACTAAGAGTTTCCATTATTTCTTTCAGGACATCCTTAGCATCTTTATAGTACTCACTCATAAATAGTATTTACCGTCCTTTACATTATAACAGATAGGCTTTTTATGATGCTTATCAAAATAAATTTCGTTAGGAAGAAACGTAAAAAATGCCTGATCGTATGAGTCTATCTCTTTTAAAAACAAACTTCTTTTCGTACTGTCCAGTTCAAGAAGAACATCGTCAAATAGAAGTATAGGCTTTTTACCTGTAGCCTCTTCAAACAAAAGTGATTCAACTATTCTAAATATTAAAGAGCAAAGCCTAAGCTGTCCTGTAGATCCGCTCTGATTAAAAGATCCCATACTGTCTTTTACAACGAAACGGTCTCTATGTATTCCGCTTGTCGTAGTCATCATTTTTAAATCCCTTTCTTTGCTCTCTGAAAGGTATGATACGATCTCTTCTACATTGTCCATATTGTTCCATGACTTTTGATACTGTATATAAAGATCGTCTTTTCCATTAGATACGTTTGAAAAAATAATAGGAAATACGTTATTGAACTTTTTAATGGCCTCTTCACGCTCATTCATTATTTCAAGACCGTATTTTGCAAGACGTTCATCATAAAGTCCCATCAAAGAAGGATCATTCATCTTTATTGCAGCGTTTCTTTTTGCAAGCACGTTCTTATAAAGCCTTATAGTATCTAAAAACGATGGGTTAGAAAGGCTCATCATCTGATCGAAGAATTTTCTTCTAGTCTCAGGCTCGCCTTTTAAAAAATCAATATCCTCATGACAGAAAACTATACATGGAAAATTATATATAAGCTCTTTCCTATCTGTTACTTTTTTTCCATCTAAATTTATAGTCCTCTTATTTCCATCATAAGAAAGACTGATATATTGCCTTTCGTCGTATTCATTTAAAAATGTAGCCTCTATATAAAATCCATCTTCGCCGTGTTTAATGGCCTCTTTCAAATTATTAGTCTTAAAAGAAGAAGCATAACAAAGAGTATAGATTGCTTCTAAAAAATTAGTTTTTCCTTGAGCATTCTCACCAGTGAGAACAATATCCTCTGCGTTAACATCTACAGTTGCAGAGGATATGTTTCTAAAATTATTTATTCTTATCTTTTCAAATCTCATCTTAGGCCTGCATAGGCATGATAATAAAGATATAGTCGCTTTCAGGATTGCTTGTAAGACCAATTGCAGTGGATGAGTTGTTAAAGCTTATAATAAACTCATCACCTTCAATTCTCTTAATCGCATCAAGAAGGAAGTTATAATTGAATGAAAGTCTAATTACAGGTCCGTCGTAGTCGCATTTGACAACGTTTTTGCTGTTTCCATCAGAATCTTCACCGCTTATCATTATTCCATCTTTATTAATTTCGAAAATTATTTTCTTACTTTTTAGTTCAATTGTTACAGCAATTAAGTTGATAGCATTCAACATCTCTTCTCTATTAATAACTGCCTTATACTCGAAAGACTTTGGAATTACTCTCTCATAATTCGGATAATTTCCAGAAATTAATAATGAATATATATACCTTCCTTCGATCTCAGCAAATGCATATCCGTTTTTAAACGTCAAACTTAATACGCCGTCACCTGATCCTATCATTTTAAGATTTGATAGGAAATTTACAGGTACGATTGAAGGAACAAATTCTTCAATCTGCCTATCAAACTCGCGACGTACGCAATTTAGTTTTTTACCGTCAGTAGCAACCATTACAAGTTTGTCATTCTTATACTCAAGATATACGCCTGTTAAAAAGAATCTTGATTCATCATGTCCTACGGCATAACTTGTCTTTTCAACCATATCGAAAAACAGACTCTGTCCTAAAGTGAAATAATCATCTTCCGGAGCTTCTTCTAATTCTGGAAATTTATCAGCCTCCAAAGTCCTCATGTTTACTATGAACTTCGATTCTTTTGAATTTCTGATAGAAAGATTATCGCCTTCTTCTGTGATTTCAAGCTCCACATCATCTTTTATGTTCTTAAGAATGTCTGCAAATTTTTCACATAGAACTGTCGTAGATCCTGGAATTACCGTATTAACTGCAATAGAGGATGTAAATCCGTTTTTGCTGTCTGTTGCTTTTATAGTTAAAGTATTGTTCTTGTTAATTAATAGGACGTTACTTGTAATAGATAATGCATTTCTTTTTGTTGTGAAGTTCGATGCATATAGTATTTCTCTTCTGAGATCTTCGCATGGGCAAATGAATTTCATTTAATCCTCCTAAAACTATTAGATTTAATATATCATAAAAAAGTTTGTTTTTCTCTCTTTTTCCTCATTTCTTTATTTACTACTAAAAATCAATATATATAAAAGGTAGTAGTATTAGTAGAGGGTGTGGAAAGTGTGGAAAACTCATTTAACTCATTTTATTAAAGTATATTACGTTGTGGAAAACTTTGTGGATAACTTCGAAAGTTATTCACAGCTTTCCACAGTACATAAAAATGATAAAGAAAAAATAGTAAAAAAGCAGTGGAAAAAACAAAAGTTATAAACATGTTTTAAACAGCTTATTAACGAGTTTTCCACAGGTTTTCCCCAAAAATAGTGGAAAACTACCCCTTTTTTGAGAAAAAATAGTTAATAATAAAAAGTGGTTTTGAAATTTACTCTTACTTCTTGAGTTTCTCTCTTATGGCTTCCGTAGCTTTTCGGATGCTCTCATCGCTCTCTTCAATACTCTTAATTTTATTAATTGCATAGCTGACTGTCGTATGGTCTTTGCTATCAAAATACTTGCCTATCTCAGTTAGAGAAAGATTAGTTAGTACGCTTGATAGATACATTGCTATATGACGTGCAAGAGAGACATTTTTATTTCTGCTTTTTCCACGAATATCAAACGTAGATACGTTAAAATACGATGCGCTCTGACTGATTATCTGGTCTATTGTGACCTCTGTATTTTTTATCATTTCAGTCGGAATGAAGTTCTTTATGTGCTCTGCTGCTATCTCTTTCGTTATTTCACGTCCTACGAGCTCTGAAAACGAATATAGCGTAGTGAGAGCGCCTTCAAGATCCCTTACGTTTGTTTTTATGTTCATGCAAATATATTCAAGAACATCCTGAGATATCTTGAAATTAAGGTCTTTACATTTTTTTAGAGCGATAGCCATTCTTGTCTCATATTGAGGTGGCTGAAGATCTACATTTGCACCCTTTCTGAATCTTGTAATAAGTCGTTCGTTCACTCCACGTAATTCAGTTAACGGCCTATCGCAAGTAAATACGATTTGCTTATTTCTCTCTGTCAGATCGTTGAATGTATGGAAGATTTCTTCCTGAGTGCTTTCCTTGTCCGCTATGAAATGTATGTCATCGATCAGAAGAACATCTGCTGTTCTGTACTTATTTTTAAACTTAGCATTTCCTGCTTTTGTGCTTATTGCTTGAATGAGTTCGTTTGTGAAGGTCTCTGCCGTGACATATATGACTTTCATCTTAGGATTATGATCGTATATGTAGTTTCCTATTGCCTGTATAAGGTGTGTTTTTCCAAGTCCTACTCCACCGTAAATCAGACAAGGGTTGAAACTAATGCCTGGATTAGTAGATATTACTTTTGCGACGTTACATGCGAAAAGATTATTTTCTCCGACTATGAAATTGTCAAAAGTATAATCTTTGTTAAGCGTTTCATTTACAGCTTTTTTCTTTTCGGAAAGGTGCGTGATCTTTTTTTCTTCGATATTTGCATTTACCTGAGGTGCGCTGCTTATTACGAGATTTATTTTTATATCTTTATCTGTTAGATCTTCAAGAACGTTCAAACTCTGATCAAGACAGTGTCTTTTAAATGCATCACGATAATATGAAGAAGCAAATGATAGCGTGATGGTATCATCGCTTTCGCTTTCAAAGTGTGTGTTTTTTAACCATACTTGAGTGGATGCAGGCATCGTTTGTGCCAGTCTTTCTTCAGCTTGTTCCCAAAGTTCTTTCAACATTTTATCAATCTCGTGAGAAATATGTTAACTGCCTAAGCCGCTTTCTTCAAGAGTAATTTTGAAATTGGCATCTTTTTCTTTTATAATTCTTTTTCATGTATAAAGTTGAATACAAAATGCCGTTTAGTATTCTTCTTGCTTTTATTAATATAATAATATATAATTAATTAATGCGCTAAGTAGCATGATAAACGAGTTTTCGTTTTTTTAGACCAAGGCAAAAGGAAAGATATGAGCGAAGAAAACAGAAAAGAAGAAGCTAGTAAGAATTATACTAGCGATGAAATCAAAGTCCTTAAGGGACTTGAACCTGTAAGAGAACGCCCTGGTATGTATATTGGCAGTACTGGCATTGATGGTCTTCACCATCTTGTCTATGAAGTTGTTGATAACTCCATAGATGAGGCTATGGCTGGATATTGCGATACCATCGTCGTTAAGCTTGAAAAAGGAGAAAATGGAGAGGAGTACTGTTCTGTTTTAGATAATGGAAGAGGTATTCCTGTGGACATGCACCCTACAGAGGGCAAGAGTACTCTTGAAGTAGTATTAACACAGCTTCATGCAGGAGGAAAGTTCGACGATAATGCCTATAAGGTATCTGGAGGTCTTCATGGAGTTGGCGTTTCATGTGTTAACGCACTTTCCGATACTCTTGAAGTAATCGTATATCGTGCTCCAAAGGTTTATAGGCAGGTATACCATAAGGGAATTCCAGAGAAAGATGTAGAAGTAATTGGAGATACAGATAAGACTGGAACATTCGTTCGTTTTACCCCAGATTTCTCAATTATGGAGCGAAATAGCTTTAATTATGACACATTACTAAATCGTTTTAGAGAACTTTCTTACTTGAATAAGGGTATAAAGATCGAATTTTCAGATGAAAGAGGCGATTTAATAAGAAAAGACACTTTACATGCTGAAGGAGGTCTTTCTTCTTTCGTAAAGTATCTAAATGAATATAAGACAACCCTTTTCGATCCTATTTCATTTGAGGGTGTAAAGACGATTGAATCTAAAAAGCAGGTGTCTGTTGAAGTTGCGCTTCAGTATAATGATAAGTACGACGAAAAGATTTATACGTTCGTAAACAACATTAACACTAGAGAAGGCGGCACACACCTTGTAGGCTTTAGAACAGCTCTTTCTAGATGTCTTAACAATCAGCTTAAAAAAAGTCAGAAGTACCTTAAAAAGTATTCGGACAGCTTAGAGGCTTCAGATATTGCTGAAGGTCTTACTGCAATAGTATCTGTAAAGATTCCTGAGCCTCAGTTTGAAGGTCAGACAAAGATGAAGCTTGGCAATTCATCTGTTAGAGGTGTAGTTGATTCTTTAGTCTATGAGAATCTTACAAACTATTTTGATGAATTCCCTGATGCAATAGATAAGCTTTTAGAGAAAGTTACTAATGCAGCTCTTGGACGTGTTGCCGCAAGAAAGGCAAGAGAGAATATAAGAAAGAAGAACGAGGGAGGCGGACTTCCTGGAAAGCTTGCAGATTGTTCAGAAAAAGATCCTGCAAAGTGTGAAGTATTCATTGTTGAGGGCGATAGCGCTGGCGGTACTGCAAAGCAAGGTAGAGACAGCAGATTCCAAGCAATTCTTCCTCTTTGGGGAAAAATGCTTAATGTTGAGAAAGCTCAGGAAGTTAAAGTTCTTAACAACGATAAGCTTCATCCGGTAATTCAGACAATTGGAGCAGGTATTACACGTTATAATGAGAGTAAGGCTGATCATGACGCAAAAGAGGCCGCTGGAGAGGAAATGACGTTCGATTTGAGCAAAGTTCGTTATCATAAGGTCATCATTATGGCTGATGCTGATGTCGATGGATCTCATATCAGAACTCTTTTATTAACATTCTTCTTCCGCTATATGAAGCCATTGATTGAGGCTGGATACGTATATTTTGCAATGCCTCCTCTATACAAGATTACAATTGGAAAGAAAGTCTTCTACGCCTATATGGAAGAAGAAAAGAAGAAGATAATAGACGAGTATGCACAGGGTGACGAAGGTAAAGTCATCGCACAACGTTACAAAGGTCTTGGAGAGATGGAAAAAGAAGAGCTTTGGGAGACTACTATGAATCCTGAAACTCGTATGATAGGCCAAGTAACGCTTTCTGACGCAGAGGAAGCTGACAGAGTGTTCTCCATGCTAATGGGAGAGGATGTAGAACCTAGACGTGAATTTATAGAACAGAATGCTACATATGTAAGCATGCTTGACATATAAGGAAGGAAAAATGGACGAAAATATTCAAGAAGAACACCTAGGTAAGGTTATTAAAGCTGATCTCTCTACGGAGATGAAGACTAGTTACCTTAACTACGCTATGTCGGTTATCGTTTCTAGAGCACTTCCTGATGTCAGGGATGGCTTGAAACCAGTACATAGAAGAATTTTATACGATATGTGGGATATTGGTCTTAAAGCATCAAGCCAGACTAAGAAGTGTGCACGTGTTGTTGGTGACGTACTAGGTAAATATCACCCACATGGAGACGCTTCAGTTTATGATGCTTTAGTTCGCTTAGGACAAGATTTCTCATTACGCTACCCTGTTGTAAAGCCACAGGGAAACTTCGGATCTATTGATGGCGACCCACCTGCTGCAATGAGGTACACAGAGGCTAAGCTTTCAAAACTTGGAGAAGAGATGCTTACGGATATAAATAAAGAGACCGTAGATTTCACTCCTAACTATGATGAAAGCCTTAAAGAGCCTTCTGTACTTCCATCTGCGTTTCCATTCTTACTTGTTAACGGATCTTCAGGTATTGCAGTTGGTATGGCTACTAACTTAGCCCCACATAATCTTACTGAAGT
Organism: uncultured Spirochaetales bacterium; assembly: GCA_949289305.1. Taxonomy (GTDB): domain Bacteria; phylum Spirochaetota; class Spirochaetia; order Sphaerochaetales; family Sphaerochaetaceae; genus Ornithospirochaeta. Next base: position 27,136 of record CASENB010000021.1, on the reverse strand, counting down.
TATTAATGGTATTGCAGCTTTAATTGATAATCCTGATATTACTATTCCTGAGTTAATGGAATACATCAAAGGACCTGATTTTCCTTCATATGGCATCATATGCGGAAAAAAAGGCATAATGGACGCATATACGACAGGAAAAGGCAAGATAGTTATCAGAAGCAGATATGAAATTGAAGAAAATGAAAAAGGCCATGATAAGATTGTCTTTACTGAAATTCCTTACCAAGTTAACAAGAGCGAGCTTGTAAAGAAGATCGATGAATTAAGAAAAGACGAGGTTATAAAAGGAATTGCAGCTGTCAGGGACGAGTCAGGACGCGATGGAATAAGAATCGTTATAGAGCTAAAAGCGGATGCTGTTCCAAATATTGTTTTGAACATGCTATTTGGACGTACTGCACTTCAAAGCAATTTCAATGTTTACAATCTTGCGCTTCAAAACGGTGCTCCGAAGCTCTTTAATCTTAAAGAGATGTTAGAGGCTTATGTAGCACATAGAAAAGAGGTAGTCGAGAGAAGAACCCGCTTTGATTTAAGAAAAGCGGAAGAAAGAGCTCATGTGCTTGAAGGTCTTAAGATTGGACTTGATAACATAGATGAAGTTATCAGAATCATAAAGGAAAGCGAAGATAATAATATCGCATCTTTAGAGCTCCAGAAAGCATTTAATCTTACGCAGATTCAGGCGGATGCCATCATTGATATGCGTCTTGGACGTCTTTCACATCTTGAAACAGAGAAGATTTTGCAGGAATTGGAAGAGCTGGAAGGTAAGATTGCTTACTATAAGGAACTCCTTGCTGATGAAAAGAAGATCCTTGGCGTTGTCAAGGACGAGCTTATAAAAGTCGGTGAGACATATGGAGATAGAAGAAGAACTGAAATTAATGAAAGAGAGCTTGAAGATACGTCTCCAGAAGATTTCATTAAGAAGGAAGAAGTTGTAATCTCAATTACGAACAAAGGCTTTGCCAAGAGAATACCTATTGATGAATACAGAGCTCAGAAGAGGGGCGGAAAGGGAACGATAGGAGCTAAGCTTGTAGATAATGATTTCGTCCAGCATCTCTTTATCTGTAACAGCCATGATTATATCTTATTCGTATCTAATCTTGGTAAAGCTTATTATATTAGGGCTTTTGATATTCCTGAAAACGCAAAGACGGCGAAAGGAACAAGTCTGAAGAGCATTATCCAGATTGATAACAATGAGAAGGTAACTGCGATAATAAGCTTTAAGGAATTCAGTGAGGATAAGTACATCTTGATGGCAACAAAAGCTGGCGTTACTAAAAAGGTAAGGCTGAACGACTTTGTTAATGCTAAAGTCAGAGGAGTTAAAGCTATTATACTTGATGAGGGAGATGAACTCGTACAGTCTGTATTCGTAGATGACGAAGACGATGTAATGCTTATTACGAAGAATGGAAAAGGACTTAGAACCGAAGCTTCTAGCATCAGAACAATGGGAAGAAGCACTCACGGCGTAAGAGGTATCAAACTTATTGATGATGACGAGCTCGTAGGAGTAGTCAGAGTTGAAGATGGTAAGGATATCCTTATGATTACTGAGCAAGGAAAAGGCAAGAAGGTACGCTTTAGCGAGTTCATGAATCATGGAAGAGGCACAATGGGTCAGAAAATCTACACGATTGAAAAAGGAGAAAACGGAATCGTAGACGCATTTGCCGTAGATGACGACACTGATGTAATCTTCATGACTAAGAAAGGTCAGGCTATAAGAGTACATACTAAGGATATTTCCACTCAGGGAAGAAGCGCCAGAGGCGTTAAGGTTGCTGCATTCAAGAAGACCGGAGATAGCATTAATGCAATGGCAATTACTTCTTACCAAGAAGAAACAGACGAAGATGATATTGAAATGGATGAAAATACGGAAAATCCAACAATTGAACAGTAGTTTGTACAAAAATTAACTCATGATATAAAAGCCGGTGTAAAAACATCGGCTTTTTTAGTCTTTAAAATGTTTAAAAACTTACCTATTAAATAGGTAAAAACATCGATTTTTAATAACATATTTCTGAAACTATACATAGAAACATAATCAAAAAACCTTGGAATTTTGTATGAAAATCGAAGATTTTACTTCGTTTACCTAAATTTTAAAGAGAAAACCAAGCAACGTTTACTTTTTTACAGTATTGTTTCACGTGAAACAATCTTTCCCTTATTTTATTTCCTTATTGCTTATTCTTTTTTATCTGTTTGGTCGTTAAGATATAATTTTATAATATAACTTATTTTCTTGTTTTATTATTAATGAATCTAAATATTTAGATTTTTAGAATTTATAATTATAGTTGTTTATTTATAATTAATCACTTAATAAAGCACATTAATGGATTTTGTTTTTGTTTCGGCAATAATTTTATATTCCTTATGTTTCACGTGAAACATTTAAATAATTTGTAGTATTGCACTTTTTGATATGTTTGATTTTAGTATATGCGTATGTGTGATACTTATTTAATTTTTTGATAGACGTTTGTTTTTTTTCATTTTATATAGATTATTTTTTAGCATTAGAAAAATAATTTTATTTGTACTTAAAAATTTGTAATATTGTATTTCGCATTCTTTAAGGTATTTTATATAAATTTTAGACTTATATAATTTTTTGCGAATATTCATATGCTTAAATGGTTAGGAAACTAAATAATATAGTATTATTTATTATGTATGAGACTTCTAGGAGAAAATTTTTAGGTGTTCTCTTGAGTTGTTAGTTTCTTAAATATGTTTTGATAATTTGCAAAGTTTAAAGTCTTGAAATTACATGTAATGAAAAGTGAAATTGTTTTTTTTATGACTACAGCTCATTTTATCAAGAATAAATTATTAAAGATGCTTGCTTTGTAGTTGTTGTAATAAATATGCAGTATATACAAAGAAAAAAATTAATAGTGTGAAAATTTAAACAGCTAATCTGAAGAGGTGATGTATTTAAGAAAATTTACTTTAATTTTGTATTGATGATATTTTCTTCTTTGCTGGTTTTTAAATTATAGGAGAATTTTTTTTGTTTATTATTTCGATTTTTGAAAATGTTATATCCTTCTTTATTTGTAAAATAATTAAATCTATGATTATTTTTTTGATTGTTTCACGTGAAACATTAAAAAATCCAGCTCATAAAAAGCTGGATGTTAAATTTAGAATGTAGCGTTAATAATATTTAAATTTTTGTCTACAGTTTCTCTGACATATCTTTGTACGCCATTAGATAATGTTAACTGACTCATTGGGCAGCCAGCACATGCTCCTACAAGCTTTACATATACGTCATTTCCTTCCATTCTGATAAATTCTATATCTCCACCGTCGTTTTGTAATGCTGGGCGGATTGCATCTATTGCTTCTTTAACTTTTTCTTCCATAAAAGTTGTCCTCCGTGTCATCAATATACTTTTTCATAAAGATGGGGTCAAGTTAGTAAAATATTTATCGACAATTATATATTATTTTTTTATAGTTATTTATATGAAAGCTCATAAAATCATCTTCTTTAATCAGAAAGGAGGTGTAGGAAAGACTACTACTTGCGTCAATCTTGGCGCAGCTTTAGGTGCTATGGGATATAAAGTCCTTTTGGTGGATTTTGATTCTCAGGCTAATTTGACCGGTGCTGTCTCTGGTGATGGTAGAAAGGCTACTATCTATCAAGTCGTATCAGGACAGAAGAATGCAATAGATGCAGTTCAAAAAACAATTTTTGAAAACTTGAGTCTTATTGCTGGATCTGTGGATACTGCTGGATTAACTGTAGAGCTTGTTGATGAGAACGAGAGAGAATTTTACCTTAAGCATGCTCTAAAAGAGCTTGATGAACTTTTTGATTTTATTTTACTCGATTGTCCTCCTTCTATCGGTCTTGAGACTATGAATGCTCTTGCTTGGGCAGATTATGTAATTATTCCTCTTCAATGCGAATATTTAGCAATGGAAGGATTGAACCTTATAATGAGGACTATTACAAACGTCAAAAGATCATTGAATCCTGAATTAAAAATAATGGGAATCCTTTTCACTATGTATAGTAAAAGAGTTCTTTTAAATCAGGATGTTGTGGACGATGTCAGTGAATATTTTAAAGATCTGGTATTTAAAACAATTATTCCTCGTTCTGTTCGTCTTTCTGAAGCTCCTAGCCATGGAATGCCGATTAATGTCTACGATAAGAACAATGTTGGAGCTAAAGCCTACTCTGCTTTAGCTAAGGAGGTTGTAGAACGTGCCTGGTGATAGAAAACATGGATTAGGTAAGGGTATGGGCTCCTTGCTGTCCGGTTTTGATTACGATGCCCAGATAGAAAACATTCCGCTTTCTGAAAATGAGAAAGAAGAAGTACCTTTAACTCCGCCGTCTTTCGATATTCCTTTGAAAAAGGATAATACCGAAGTAGATACAGGAGAAAGGGTTGTTTATTTACCTCTTTCTTCTATTTCTGCGAATGTTAACCAGCCGAGAAAGAGCTTTGATGATGATTCTTTAAATGAACTTGCAGAGTCCATTAAGAGTCAGGGGGTAATTCAGCCCATAATCGTAGAAGAGTATGCGCCTGGAAAATATTCTATAATTGCAGGAGAGAGAAGATATAGAGCATCTAAAATTGCAGGTCTTGAGCATATTCCAAGTATTATAAAAAGTCTTGGAGAGATACAGAGGATGGAAGTATCTTTAATTGAAAATGTTCAAAGAGAGAACTTAAATCCTATAGAAGAAGCATTTGCTTATCAATATTTAATACAGAAATCTGGATATACCCAAGAAGAGGTTGCGAAAAAAGTTGGAAAATCAAGATCTGCAGTTACAAATTCTATAAGACTCTTAAATCTTCCTGATACAATTAAAGATGATCTTATTTCAGGTTTGATTACAAGTGGTCATGCAAGAGCGATATTATCTTTAATTAATCCTTCTGATCAGATGCTATTGAGAAATAAGATTGTAGAGAATGACCTTTCTGTTAGAGAGGCTGAGTCCCTTGCTGAAGAATATAACAAGGGAAAGAAAATAATACAAAAGAAGAAGGATAAAGGAAAGGATCCTGAAATCAGCTTGATTGAAGAGAAGTTTGTTACTGCAATTGGTGCGAAGGTTGAGATTAAAGGAACACTGAACAAAGGCCGTTTAATGGTTCGTTTCAGAAGTCAGAAAGAGCTTGAAAGAATCTATTCGTTTTTAAGTGACGGAGATGATTTATTTGAGGAATAATTAATTATAATATAAGGAATTAATATGGATAAAAGTAAATTAAAAGACGGTCTTTACGCAAAGATTAATACTTCAAAAGGTGATATTCTTTTGTTTTTGGAATATAAGAAAGTTCCAATGACTGTTTGCAATTTCGTTGGACTGGCAGAAGGCAGTCTTAATATGGATGATTTAGGAACGCCATTTTATGATGGCCTGATGTTTCATCGTGTTATTAAGGATTTTATGATTCAAGGCGGATGTCCTAAAGGAGACGGAACAGGCGGTCCTGGCTATAGATTTCCAGATGAATTTGATTCTTCTTTAAGACATACTGGTCCAGGCATACTTTCTATGGCAAATGCAGGCCCAAATACAAATGGAAGCCAGTTTTTTATTACCCATGTTGCAACTCCTTGGCTTGATGGAAAACACTCGGTATTCGGTCATGTCGTAGAAGGACAGGATGTTGTGAACAATATTGAAACTGGCGATAAGATCAACAGTGTCGAGATTATAAGAGTCGGTAAGGATGCTGAGGCGTTCGATACCTCAGGTGCTGCATTCGATAAATATGTTATGGATGCTGAAAAGAGGGCTCAGGAAAAGCTTGAAGCAGAGAGAAAAGCTATTTTAGATGAGATCAGGAACCGCTATCCTAATGCTACAAAAACGAAGAGCGGACTTATGTATGTAATCGATCAAGAAGGTTCAGGAGATAAGAGTCCGAAATATGGGGAAAACGTTACGGTACATTATACAGGAAGCCTGTTGAATGGAAAAATCTTTGATTCTTCAATTGCGAGAGGCGAGCCTGCAACGTTTAGGATCGGACAGGTGATAGAAGGGTGGAACGAGGCTCTTCAGACGATGAAGAAAGGAGAGAAGAGAACTTTGATCATCCCACCTGAACTTGGATATGGCGAATATGGATATCCTGGAGTAATTCCTCCTAATTCATATTTGATTTTCAGCGTGGAACTTCTTAGTTTCTAGGAGATAATTTGAAAGAAGTGCAAAAACGGTATGTCTGCTCAGAATGTGGGCATACCGAATCTAAGTGGATGGGCAGATGTCCTGAATGCAATAGTTGGAATACGTTTGAAGAAGAGATAGTTAGTACTCCTAATAAAACTAAAGTTGGTTCAGCCTCCCCATCAAGCGATAATAAAATACGAAAATTATCAGAGATAAGATCTGATGATGCCGTGAGGCTTTCTTCTGGGTTTGATGAACTTGATAGGGTTCTTGGTGGCGGCGTCATGCTTCCTTCTTCTGTCTTGATAGGAGGAGAGCCGGGGATTGGAAAATCGACTTTAATGCTTGAGATGCTTTCACATCTATCAGAAGATAATGAAGTTCTTTATGTATCTGGAGAAGAATCTCCTTCTCAGGTTAAGCTTAGAGGCGAACGTCTTAATTTAAACATTTCAAATATATCTATATTTTGCGATACACGGCTCGAGGTGCTCGAAGAGACGATCGAAAAGATTGAACCGAAGATTATCATTGTCGACAGCCTTCAAACGCTTTATAGCGCTTCTGTTGCGTCTATGCAAGGCTCTCCTAATCAGGTCAGAGCCTGTTGCCTCGTACTTTCAAACGTGGCGAAGAAGATAGGATCTTCCATTTTCTTCGTAGGACACGTTACAAAGGATGGCAATATCGCAGGACCTAAGATCGTAGAGCACATGGTAGATACTGTTCTTTATTTTGAGAGTGCTGAAAACGGAATAAGGCTTTTAAGGGCTGCTAAGAACAGATTCGGCTCCGTAGATGAGATCGGATTGTTCGAGATGGATGAGAAAGGGCTTCATGGGCTGAAGGATCCTAAAGAGGTATTCCTTTCTACAAGGGATGAAGACGATCTGCCTCCAGGAATTGCATTTTCATCCATCGTGGAAGGTTCAAGAGCCTTTGTCGTAGAGATACAGGCTTTAGTCGTACCTGCTAAAACAGGGCTGCAAAGAATATATTCTGATAAGATAGACATTGCGAGAGTTTCTCGCGTATCTGCGATATTAGAGCGTCATGCAGGGCTTAAATTAAACGATCAGGATGTCTATGTAAATGTTGCAGGAGGCGTAAAGCTAAATGATGTTTCCATAGAGCTTCCTCTTGCTTTAGCTTTATACAGCTCAAGGCTAAATAGGTCTCTTCCTTCGAAACTTGTTTCTTTTGGAGAGCTTTCTCTTGCAGGTGAGGTTAGGAACGTTCCTTTTCTCGATAGAAAATTGAAAGCCGCTGCAGATCTTGGATTTGATTTAGTTATCTCTCCTTACATAAAGAACAAAAAAAGCAATGAAGAAACTGTATATGTCAAGAGCATAAAGAGCGCATTAGTCAGCGCTCTTGGTCTTAAGAGTTAGTTCATCAATCGCATCTATAGCTTTTAGTACTTTTGGATAACCGATAAATGGAATGCATTCGCTAGCTGCTTCTATCAGTTCCTTTCTGCTTCTATTTAGATTTAAATTGCCTTGGATGTGTCTTTTCAATTGATTATCAGTACATCCTGATGATAAAAGAATTGTAAATGTTATTAGCTCTCTGTCTTTCAGGCTTAATCCTTCCCTAGTGTAATAATCGCCATAGCAGTTTTCGCTTATCCATCTGCTTATGTGCCTGCTCTCGTCATCACCTTTTAAAGAACTGCCTTTCATTTCAGGTCCAAATATTTTAACTTGCACCTCTTCACCTTTTTCCCTTCTCTCTTCCTCTTTGATCGTCGTCCTTTTTTCATGTGAAAAATCATGACCTTTTCTATCTAGTTCCTTATTTGTTTCTCTCAGATAGTAAAGGATGCCTGAAACTCCAACATATGCCGTACTCTGATAGATCAGTTCCTTTATTTCCTCTTCTTTTATGCCAGCTTTTAGAGCGCCTTTTAAAACCATATGGAACGCTTCTTTTCCATTTGATGCAATTACGCAAGCAAGACTTATAAGTATCTTATCTCTTGTTTCCAAATCTCCGAATTGAGTGACTTCTGTGAAAGCAAAGCGTGAGATAATATCTGAGAACTCAGGATCTGTTACGTCAAGAGATAGTGCTGATGGGCTGAATAGATGCGCTTTAGATCTCCTCATATCCGTTATGTTCATCTTGTTTTCCTCCTTATGGAAAAAATTTGTAGTTTAGAAAAAGCGGTGCTTTAGTTAGTGAAGATTACAAAGAGTGTAAATTATTTGCGTAAATAAAAGATAACAAAAAAGAATGTTTTTGGCAAAATGATCTAAAATCTGCGTATAGATAAAATAAGAAGATTTAATTATAGTTTTTCAACATGAAAGATAATACTTCCGTTACTCATCGCTATCATACGTTTGTACTCTTAATGCTTTCTGGCGGATTTATGGGTGCGTATTCGTATTTCTTAAAAGGCGGCGTCTTTGCTAATGCAGAAACTGCGAATCTTCTTATTCTTGCTTTAAATATTGCAGAGGGAAATTTAAATGGGGCTCTTTCTGTTTTAGTTCCCATATCGACGTTTTTCATAGGTTCGTTTCTATCTCAGATGTTCATATCGAAATTAAAGGAAAAATGGCCTCCCGTATTGGTTCTATCAGAAACGATTCTTCTTCTATTTTTATCTTTTCTTCCGGAAAGCACTCCGTTTGTAATCTTTCATGTTACGATAGCGCTAATTAGCAGTATGCAGTTCAATAGCTTTAAAGAAGCCCGTGGGGTTGCTATGTCCACTCTGTTCTGTACTGCACATTTAAGAGGATGCGGAGCCTCGTTATATACCGCAATCGCAGAAAATGATAAGAAGGCTTTAAAGAAAAGCGGATATCATGCAGGGCTAATTGGGACGTTCGTTCTTGGAGGAATATTATGTTCTTTCATCGGGGAGAGGCTTGGAACTCATACTATAGCCTTTTCCATATTGCCATTGAGCATTGTTCTTTTTGAGATGTATCGAGAACACAAAAAATAAGCCTCGCTTTTGTCTTTGCGAGGCTCTGCTTTAAAGATTTGCAATAAGCATTGGAAATGCTACAAACGTTCCTATCATGCTTCCTATTGACGATAAGAAGAATGCAAGAAGCGCATGAAGTATCCTGTTTTTATACCATCCTTTTAATTTTCCTGCATCGTCCGTCATATTTTCAAAATCTTTTACTTTTGGCTTTCTGAATGTCGCTTCAAGCACTCCAGAAAGCATCCCGACTCCGAGAACCGGATTTAGAGCGAAAAAAGGTGCAGTGATGGACGATATTATGATGTTCAACGGATGGGCAAGAGAAAAGATTGAAGATGCGAAAGTGCATCCTGCACATGCTGCCATCCAATATAAGAACATCCTTAGTCCTTGATCCCATCCGTTTATCGCAATGCCCAGTATTACAAGTAGGACGATAAGAGTCGGTACGATGTATGATAGGTATTTTGAACTTTTCTTCTTTGGAGGAACAGAGGCTATTTCACTTATGTCGCTATCTATTTCTCCTTTTTCAAGGCTATCTATCGTCTTAATAACGCCTCCCATATGCCCAGCGCCTATTACTGCGACCTTGTTGTTTCCTTCCTGCTTGTAAATGCTAGTTGCAAGATATCTGTCTCTTTCGTCTATAAGAACTTCTTTCACTGTTGGAAGTTCTTTTGCAATCTCTGACATCATGGTCTCAAGAGTATCTTGCTTCTTTAAGTCTTCGATATCTTCTTCTGTTATCTTCTCATCTGAGAATGCTGCGGATATCAAAGTTGCAAGGAGTTTGCACTTATTATAGAAGCTCGACTTTGCCCAGGCTCTTTTAAACGTAACCTGTATTTCTCTATCGCAAAGGGATAGAGGTATGTTCTTCTCTTTTGCAATCTTTGCGGCTGTGAGGATTTCCTCTCCGGGCTTTATTCCGGTCTGTTCTCCCATCCTCTTTTGAAATGAAGCAAGGGCGGTATTTGCTAAAAGGAAGAATCCGCGGCCCTCTTTGAAGACCTTTCGGATATCCATATTCTCCCAGCTCTGCTTCTCGCTCTTGCTCTTCATTCGGCTTTCGTCGAGCTCGATGCAGATTCTATCTGGATTCTCCTCTTCTATCGTTTTTTCGACAAGTTCGACGCTTCCAGATGATATATGTGCTGTACCTATTAATGTAATTTTTCTTCCGTCATTCAGAGTGATTCTATTTAGACTCTCTGCTAGATTTTCAACTTGCATAAGATGAATATAACCAAAATCGGCTAAAGCATACAAGGGCGAAAAGCCTGCATTACAAGCTCTAAAGTGTTTTCCTTGTAGAGTCTGACGTATAAGAGATTGTTGCCGCCTTTCTTTGCTGCTATCTGTGAAAACGTTAGAGAAAGAAGTTGTTCTTCGCTTAAATCTGGATACTGTTCGAAATAGTATTTGCCGCTTGGTATTGACGTGTCATCATCGTCTCTTACGATAGGAGAGAGTCCAGATTCTATTCTATCTTTCTCTTCTTTAGTCAGAGGTGTTTTAAAACCTGAATCGATCTTCTTTAGTTTTAAAGACGAGTCGTCAAATGATATGGAATATAGGATGAAAGAATCCGATCCTTTTTCAGCTTTCAGCATTTTTATCAAGAGGCTGTTGAAATCGTAATCTTCCCTTTTGTATGTAAGTGGATTGAATAAATTAAGTATTTGCATATCACTCTCCGCATAACAGATTGAAATAAGAAAATATAGATGCGCTCAAAGGGCTTTGCATTGCAATTATTTTTTGTTTTCTGTTTTCTACTGCAAATATGTTTTGGCTTTTATCCATTGCCGATACATATAATTCTTCTGATAGTTTTGTCACGCTTTTTTCTGCTTTTAAATCTGTCAGAATGTTGGTTTCTTTTGTTGCTTCATAGAGCATGCTGTCTTTTTCTATTTTGATGCATTTAAATTGTGTAATACCATTTTCGACAGAAGAACCGAAATAGGAGCAGATTGAAAAGAATCCGTCTGCTAATGCAAGGATCGGTTTTTTTTCTTTTATAGCCTCTTTGATGTATTTGTATTGCCAATTAGATGAGTCAAGAAGAACAAGTGATGAGATAGAAGCTATCGTTTTTCTTATGATCTCACCACTTTCTTCTTTATTGATGATAAAGGGAAGAAATCCCGCCTTTCTTAATGCGACAGGGTACTCTTCATTAAGTATCTCACTAGATGGTTTTTCCTTGCCGCATAGAATTGCCATTATTTTTCTCATTTCATCCTTTTCACTATTTCACTTAAAAGGGCATTAACCCTTTCAGCAGACTCTGCAACTATATGTTCGTTTACAGAGTGGACATCAAAGAGATCAGGTCCCATTGATAGGGAGTCCATTCCGCTTAGACGTTTGTTAATTATGCCGCATTCAAGTCCTGCATGAATTGCCGTTACTTTTGGCTTTTTACCGCTAATTTCCTTATATAGTTTCTCAACTTCTTTTAATAACGGAGAATCTGGATTTGGTTCCCATTCCGGATAGTCATCGCTCTCTGTGCACTTAAAGCCGAATGTCGTGAATATGCATTCGATTGTCTTTTTAAGGTTTTCTTTGCTTGATGCAATATTGCTTCGAATAGAAGTTTCAACTAATAGTGAATTCTCTTCAGTTCTTACTATGGCAAGGTTGTTTGAGGTTTCTACGATTCCTTTTATCGTAGTGCTCATTGCCTTTACTCCGTGTGGTGCGCAGAATAATGCATCCACGATCTTTTTCCTCTTTTTAGATGTTATTACGGTCTTAGGATTGTCTACCATCTCAATTGTTATGAGTAGCCCCGGATCTGATTTTTTCAGTTCGTTCTGAAGCTCTTTTTCTATTTTTTCAACTTTCTTTTCGATATTTGAATCGGATGAGATTACCGCATATGCACTAGATGGAATTACATTTCTCTTAGTTCCTCCGTTTATCTCGCTTAAACCATATTTGTTCAGGCCCTTTAATATTCTTGCAAGAATTTTGATTGCATTTGCTCTTTCCTTATCGATATCGCTTCCGCTATGTCCGCCGAGAAGTCCTTTTACTTCTATCTTGTATCCTTTTTTATATGGATTTTCTTCTCTCTTAAACGAGATAGTGCTCTTTAGATCGACGCCTCCTGCACATCCAATGTAGATAATGCCTTCTTCTTCGCTATCAAGATTGATTAGGCGTTTAGCACTTACGAGTGTGGGGTCTAGGTTGAATGCTCCTACAAGACCTGTTTCCTCGCTTACTGTGATAATTACTTCTATAGGGCCGTGCTTGCTTTTTGGATCTGATATCAAAGAGAGTGCCATTGCAATGGCAATGCCGTTATCAGCTCCGAGACTCGTGTCTTTTGCTTTTACGAACTTTCCATCATATATGATTTCAATTGGATCTTTGCTGAAATCGTGGTTGCTTTCTGCCGTCTTTACGCAGACCATATCCATATGTCCCTGAAGGGCAAGAGGGGCTACATTTTCGTATCCTTCTGTTGCTTTTGCGTATATTATTACGTTGCCTACGCTGTCTTTAGCTGATTTAAAGCCGTTTTCCTCTGCCCAGGATACAAGGAAGTCTCCGATAGCTTTCTCATTTCCGCTCTCTCTTGGAATTCTTGAGATCTCCTCGAAGATCTTCCACATTCTTTTATCTTTTAAATTGTCGTACCACATTTGTATACCTCTAAAATATCCAGATTCTTATTCAATATTAGAATATCTGCTTTCTTTCCTACTTCTATTTCGCCTAAGCAGTCAAGAGAGTAGATTCTGCATGCATTTGTGCTTGTAAGTTTTATAGCGCTCTTTAGGCTTATTCCCCATGATACGAGATTTTTAAATGCCTTATGCATGTTCAAAGACGATCCCTGTATAAGATCTTCTCTTCCTTTTGTTACCCATAATCCGTCTTTTAAGACGACAGGAACGCCATTAGCTAAAAACGGTCCTTCTTTTTGTCCTGTAGGCCTTAAGGAGTCTGTAACTGCAACAACATTGTCATCTCCTTTGATCTTTACTACGAGTTTAAAGACTTCAGGATTTACATGAAGTCCGTCTGCAATGATTTCACACGTCATGTCGTCTAAAGAGAGAATAGCCCCAACTGTTCCGGGTTCTCTGTGATGAAGGCCTTTCATCGCATTAAAGAGGTGTGTTGCGTGCCTTATTCCGCTTAAAAAGCCTCTTTTCGTCTCTTCAAATGTTGCATCAGTGTGTCCTGCAAGAAGGACAACGTTGTTTTTCTTTGCTTCTGCTGCAAGTCTGTCAGAATCTTTTAATTCTGGTGCTGTAGTCATGGCTTTTACTAGGCCAGGAGCTAATGAGAGAAAATGATTGAAAAGTTCTATGTTTACATCTTTTCGTCCATCAGGATTCTGAGCTCCGATCCTTTTTTCGCTTATGAAAGGGCCCTCGATATGTATTCCTTTAATCTCTGCGCCTTTTTCTTTCCCTTTTGCACTGTTAATTGCAATTAATGCTTTATCCATGTTCTCAACAGTGTCCGTATAAAGCGTTGGGAAGAACGAGGTGACTCCATATTTTATGAGCTCTGTGCTCATATTCAATATTTCATCCTCTTTTCCGCTTTCGGCTCCTGATCCTGCAAAGCCATGAATATGAGTGTCTATGAAGCCTGGAATTGCGATTTTTCCGCTTTCATAATCACTGTCTTTTATCTCGCTGATTAATCCATCTTCTATGTAGATGTCTTTTACACTTTCTTTCTCAGGCAGGTAAACGCCTTTAATGCATTTATTATCCATAGCATGAGTATAACATAGAAGATGGATTGTTTAGTCAAATTAAATATACAAGAAAGCCATATTTTGCTATAAATACATTTATGCCCGGCATTCTGCTTATAATCAATCCAAACTCTTCCAAAGGAAATGGAAAAAAGAAGGCTGAAAAGATAAAGGCCGTCTTTAAGGAAAAAGGCATAGATCTCGACGTCTCTTATACGGAGAAAAAAGGTCATGCTGAGAAGCTCAGCTTTGATGCGGCTGTCTCAGGAAAGTATGAGACTGTTATCGCATGTGGCGGTGATGGCTCTGTAAATGAGGTCATTAACGGCATAATGAAGAGCGGTAAAGACGTTAAAATGGGTATAATCCCAATAGGACGTGGAAATGATATCGCCTGGAATTATGGCATTAAGAGTGCAGATGATGCGATTGCCAAGATACTTAATAGTAGAGGAAAAAGGGTCGATGTCGGAATCGTAAAAGGCGGAAATTATCCAGAAGGGAGATATTTCCTTAATGGAAATGGGTATGGATTTGAGCCCCTTGTAACCTTTTTGGCAATGGATTTTAAACACGTTAACGGAATAATAAGCTATATTCTCGCTTTCATTTCAATCATGATCAATCCTCCTAAGCCATATAGCGTTACGATAAAGACAGAAGAAAAGGTTAGAGATGTTGAAACACAGCAGATTTCAATAAGCATCGGAAGAAGAATGGGGTCTACATTTATCCTCGCACCTAATGCAGTTGTTGATGATGGTTATTTTGAGTTAATGTACACAGTTCATCCTTTTACGAGATTTTCTCTTCTTAGTGCGGTGTTCAGGTTTCTTCGCGGAACACATTTGAAATGTAAAAAGGATTTTGAGAGCTACAGAACTAAAAGCGTCGAGATAATAAGTAAAAGAGGGGTACTTTCGAGCCATGTTGATGGAGAGGTCATAAGCAGGGATGACGGAAAAGACTTCTCTATCTCCATAATAGAGAAGGGCGTGTTTGTTTTTCAATAGGTGCTGTCAAGGGATAAAAAATTAATATAATTCGTTTAATTCTTTATATTTCCAAAAATAGAGTGATAAAAAAATTCATTGACTTTCGGCGTCTTATGATTTATTCTATATAATGAGTTAAACGGTCAAAAATTGTTAGTTTTTTATCAGAATAAGGAAGAAATAAGTGGTTAAAGATTTTGTGCCAAGAATACATTTCTACGATCAGGATTTTGTCGATATGTATGACAGAACCTGGGTGTGGATAGATGAGATATGGAAGAAAGGTGACGAAAATCCTGCTTTTCCAGAGGGCTTCTATACGCATGAGTCAAGTTCCACGATCAAGCTTTTTGATGTAATGCTTTCATCTCTTTTTCTTGTGTACAGCAACCAGACCTATTCTCCATATTCAATGGTCGATTTCTTCTACTCAAGGCAAAATGAAGATGGCGCTATAGCATCTGAGTATGATATCAACACCCTTGAGCCGATATACTCGGAAGACAATCCTTTAGGACTTACGCTTCCACTTTTCCCTTATGTAGAGTACGTGTTCTATCATAAGATTGGAAATAAGAAGAGGCTTAAAGATGTAGTTCCGTACATCGAAAAGTATTTTGTGTGGTTAAAAGAACATTTTCAGGATCCAAACGGTCTTTATAGAGTTCCGTATGCGTCAACTGAAATGCATGACCTAGAAAGGGAAGGAGCCGTATATACTGTTGACTTCAATTCAATTGTAGCGTTAGCCGCCCTTTATATGGCGAATATTGGGGATATATTGAACGATAAGGAACTTGCTTTCCGCTATAAGAGGATCTATTTTTCCCTCAAGACCAGAATAAATGGAATGATGTGGGATAGCGAGAGCAGATTCTATTACGATCTCGATGAAAATGAGAAGATAATTAAAAATCCTCATATCGGAGGTTTTTATACCCTTCTTGCAGAAATTCCAAACGATGAGTATGCATCATTCTTAATTGATGCTTTGAAAGACGATAATAAGTTTGGAACTGAAAATCCTTTTCCGACTGTTCCTAAATCAAGTAAGTATTTCGACAGTAAGGGAAATGGATACAAGTGCGGCGTAGTCCCATTCTGCACATATATGGTGATTAGAGGGCTGATGAACTACAACTCGTTTGTCTTTGCAAGAGAGTGTGCCATAAGGCATATGTATTACATACTTGATACACTGCATCCGGATCAGGAAGTTATGGGAGAAACGTATGAGATCTATCGTCCGTCAAGTGAAGGGGCTGCTCTTTCAAGCATAGAGAACAGGAAACGCTATCTTCCGATGCTTGCTCTTGTTACTATTACGCTGACAATTGAAAATATAGTAGGTCTTGATATCTCACTGCCAAGAAAGACAGTATACTGGACGATGCAGGAGCTTGAGGAGATGGGCATTGAAAAACTCTCTTTAAAGAAGAACAACATCACGATATTGTCTAATAAGAATGCACGAGGCTGGGAGATAAGGCTTGAAAGTGAAAAGCTTTATTACTTCACTATTCATATTCTTGATGAGGATAAGAAAAAGACGCTTCCTATACCGAGTGGAAAGTGCTCTATGCTTATTGACAAGCTATAGTATGTAAGGCCATCTTAAAGGTGGCCTATATTTTTGATATGAAGAAAGTCATTTTATTAATACTAACCTCGATTCTTCTTTTTTCTTGCAATAAAGAAGCAGATAACAATACGATAAGAATCGCAATTTCACAGGATGTTGCGAATCTTGATGTCATGAGATCTACAAGCAGGGTTCTTAGGGACATACTTGTAGGGCATGTTTATGAGAAGTTGTTCGTACTCTCAAATGGAGAGGTGATTCCTGAACTTGCAACAGGGTATGAGATAAGCGAAGAGGGAAGGAAGCTGAAGATATTTATTAGAAATGACGTTATGATGCATGACGGCTCTCTCATGAATGAAAACGATGTATCATCCTCTTTAAACAGATATATAGATTGTTATGAAGCTGCTTCTAACATGACAGGAGATGCAAGGTTTTTCCCTGATGATGGCAGTGTCGTAATTGAGAGCGATAATCCTCTTTATCTTTTCGTTTATCTTCTTGCATCAAGTCCTCAGAGCGCCGTTATTGCAAAAGAGAGTTCGCTAGAGGAAAACGATTACGGATTAATTACGAACATTGTGGGCAGCGGTCCTTATACACTGGATTCGTTTAGCCCAGGAAGCATGATTAAGCTGAAAAAGTTTGACGCTTATACGAAGAAGGGAGTTGAAGGAAAAGAGGGATTGGCATCTTCAAAAGAGGCATATTTTGAAAATATAGAGTTTTATGTAGTTCAGGAGGCTGCAACAAGGACTCTTGGGCTTTTAAGAGGGGATTATGATTTCATAAATGACGTCATGAGCCACGATATGCCTCGTTTAAGAAAAGAAGAGTCCGTTTCTCTTGTCGGGGGAGAAGAGAGCGGTGCAATCGCATTGGTCTTTAATAAGAAAAGCCCTTTATCATCCTCTCTTGATTTCAGAAGGGCTGTTGCTTATGCCCTTGACTATGAGGATCTGATGAGGGCCTGCTATGGCGATTACGGCTTTAACGTCCATTCAGATTATATGGAAAAAGAGCAGACGCTGTTTTCTGTCGAAGGCGATCCATATCTTGAGCAAGATGTTGAAAAAGCAAAAGAGGCGTTAAGGAATGCGAATTATAACGGAGAGCCTTTCAGAATTCTTACATCAAACCTCTCTAATCTTGATAAGATCGCAGTTGCCGCAGAGAGCATGCTAGAGGATGTTGGGATCAACGTTGAGATAATCGTTCAGGACTGGGTTGGATTCTTAGATAGAAGAAACAACAGTGCCGATTACGATATGTTCGTATCAGCATTTTCATCCGTAACTCTGCCACAGATGAAGCTTTTTCTTGGTTCGGAATATCCAGGATGGTATGTAAGCGATACGAAAGATGATATCATGGCTTCATTGTCAAATGCAAAAACGATAGAGGAGGCGTCTGATATCTGGAAGGATGCGCAGCATTTCTTCTGGTCTGATCTGCCTGTAATTGTTACCGGTCACTATAGCACAATCAACGCATATAGGAGTAATATCGAAGGGATAATTGTAGAGGACGGAAATCATTTTTACAATGCGAAGAGAAGTGGCGATTAAGATTATGAAAGAGCTTTCCATGGCTCTTTTAACGATGCTAATTATTTCTATTTTAGTGTTTACGCTCTCTTCATTCTCGTCCGGAGACATATCTTTATATGTTCTTGGAGAGTCTTCTACTGAAAAACTTTCAGAGGAGATAGCCGTAAGCAGCGGTCTAAGAGAGCCGTTCTTCTCTCGTTATATATCTTTTATCAGAAATTTCTTTACCCTTGACTGGGGTAGCAATCTTCAAGGCTACAGTATTAAGACTCTGATAATCTCAAGGGCGTCTTTAACGGTAGAGCTCATGCTTTTGACCCTTGTCATAGCAATTCCGCTTTCGATAATAATTTCAACTTTCTCCATAAAAAATGAAGGACGTGTTTTTGATAAAGCGACATCTGTATTTTTCATAATCATATTATCTCTTCCTTCGTTTTCAATAGCACTTTTATTGATGCTCCTTTTCTCATATTGCTTGCCAGTATTTCCTACAAGCGGTTTTGTTCCTCTTTCTGTTTCTTTTTATGAGAATTTAAGAACGATGTTCTTGCCATCACTCTCTCTAGCACTAATGCATACCGCTCTCTTTTCAAGGGTTCTTAAAAAGAGTTTGAAACGTGAAATGAATGAAGGCTATATAATTGGGGCTGTTTCAATGGGAAGGCGCAGGGATTTTGTCGTCTTTACTGAGGCTTTAAGGCCTGCATCGATCTCTTTGGTGTCCCTTTCATTTGAAGCATCCCTTACGCTTCTTTCAGGCTCTGCTGTTACCGAGACCGTTTTCTCTCTTCCAGGCCTTGGTTCTCTTTTAGTCTCCGCATCCCTTCAGCGTGATGTCAGAACTGTAACTACCGTGATAATGCTTCTTTCGTTTTTTATCACGCTTATTCAAGCCATATCTAAGATAGTGCTGGCTCTTTTAGACTACAGGGCGGGAGATAGCGATGAATAGAAAGAAGTATGTGCCGATTGTCTTATTTATACTTTTGATATCATTCTTTTGCGTAAATGCAGGACTAGGCGCAATAGATCAGGATGCGGCGCTCTCAGGACTCTCTTTTTCTCATCCTTTTGGAACAGATACGTTCGGACGTGATCTTTTAGAAAGGGTTTCTCTTGGTGCGCTGATATCTATAGCGCTTTCATTCTTTATTACAGTTATTTCAACAGCTTTGGGCGTTCTGCTGGCATTTTTAATGGCGTCAAATGCTGCAACATCGGCAGTCTCTTTCACCATTTCTGGGATCATGAAGAGCTTGAGTTCAATTCTTCTTGCCCTCTTTCTCTCCTCAATATTCGGTCCTGGGTTTTTAGTGCTGATAGTCTCTATAAGCCTTTCTCATATTCCTAATATCGCACAGACGGCATACTCAAGGATTCTTGTTATAAAAAAAGAGGATTTTATCCTCTATTCAAAAACCCTTGGAATGAACAGGGCAGAAATTGCAGTTTTCCACATCATTCCTCATTTAAAAGACGAAGTATTACAACAGAGCCTCAGCATATTCTCTTCATCCATCTTAACCGAGGCATCCCTTTCTTTTCTTGGAGCCGGAATTCCTATAACATATCCGTCGCTTGGTTCGATTATGGCAGATGGGAGGGCGCTTATAATATCCTCTCCCCACCTGATAATAATTCCTTCTATCGTGCTTTTTATAATATCCCTTCTGCTTTATCTTGAGAGAGAAGCATTAGATCTTGATTCTTGATTTTATCGATCTTAAAAGTGTTGTTTTATCCGCATAGCCAAGATCTCCTCCTATTGGGAGACCTGAAGCAAGGCGTGTTACTGTTAAATCTTTACCTTCTAGCAATCTCTTGATGTAAATTGCTGTAGTATCTCCCTCTTCTGTAGGGTTTGTTGCGATTATGACCTCTTTGAAGCTGCCATTGTCTATTCTTTCGAGCAGCTCTTTTATTCTCAGCTTGTCAGGTCCTATGCCGTTTAATGGGTTAATGGCTCCTCCAAGGACATGGAAGAGGCCGTTGTAGATTCCTGCCTGGTTTATTGTAACGGTGTCCTGACTTTCTTGAACTACCATAAGAAGGCTTTTATCTCTTGTCTCGGACTTGCAGAATTCACAGATATCGTCTTCTGTATAGCTTGCGCATATTGGACAAGGATGGATTTTCTCTTTTATCGTAGCAATTCTTTCAGCTAACGCCTTATTATATGTGTCGTCTGTCTTCAACAGATGATAGCTGAGTCGCAAAGCCGATTTTTCTCCCATCCCAGGGAGTTTTTTTATCAGCCTTGCGAGATCTTCTATTGCGTTCACCTTAATTAACCCCTTGTGTGATGGATCTCTTTACCGCATCTTCCATATTTGCCTTTATCTTTTGAATTGCATCGTTAAAAGCACTCTGTATAAGAACTTCCATCATATCTTTCTGGTCTTTTTCGATGATTACAGGATTAATATGCAGTTCCTGTACCTGCATATCCCCATTGATAGTTACTTCAACTAGTCCTGCTCCTGATGATCCTACTGCCGTCATTTTGGGCAGATCAGCCTTCATCGATTTCATCATCTTCTCTATCTGGGCCAATTGCTTCATCATTTCGAACGGGTTGTTCACGTCTAATTGCCTCCTCTTTGATCTCATAAGGTTCTGTGTTCTTAAATATTGTTCTCAGATATTCTATTTCTTTTGAATACGTCTTCTTCTCCGGGCTGTAAAGTTCGACTTGAAGGCGAATGCTGCTTCCTGTGATTCTTGATGCTATCGCTTCTATCTGGCCTCTTTTGGAAAGGATTTTATCTACAGCCATCTGAGAATCCATTACCAAGGTAAGCATAGAATTGTCTAAAGTAAAGCTTTTTACATTAGAATCTATGAATCTCGCTTCCAAATTCAGATTAGACTTCTTGAATTCTGCAGACATATCCTTTAAAAGGGTTTTTTCATCTATGCTTCTTGTTTTTATTTCTTCATTTTTTACAGGATTTAGTTCTTTTATTTCAGTTTTTTTTTCTGCTTCCTGTTGTTTTATCTCTGTTTTTACAGGTTCTTTTTTCTCTTCAATTTTAACTCCAATAGAAAGAGGAACTGTTACTGTTTTCTTTTCAATCTCAAATTTCCCGCTGCTTACCGCTTTGGCAATTTCATCAAGCTTCTCTACAATAGAAGTTGGGGTGGATAAATATCTTATTGAACATAGCCTAGATATAAGAAGTTCAAGCTCGAATCTAGGAGAAAGGGAAGTCTTAATTTCCCTGTAGAGATCCAGAAAAGCCTTTAGTATCGTCTCAAGCATGTCTTTCGTATAAAGATCTAGAAGGTCTTTAGCCAGATCGCTTTCGTCAAATCCCAATATCTCCCTTCGCCTTACACCTTCTTTATAAAAGAGCAGAGTGCGGATATAAGATGTGAATTCCTTTATTATCTGGCTTTCGTTAGAACCTTGCATGAAAAGATCGCCAAGGGCAAGAATGGCATCGCTACTTTGCCCTAGATAGCAGTATCTCAATATCGATGATATTGCATCAGAGCTTGCTAACCCAAGTTTCTCCCTGATTTTTTCAAGCGTTATATGTCCTTCGCTGAATGCTGCAACCTGATCGAATAGCGTGTAGGAATCTCTCATTGATCCTGCAGCTTCTTTTGCTATCCAGTAAAGGGCATTCTCGTCTGCTTCTATATTTAAATCTTCAGATGCGCTTTTGAGGCATTTGACGATGTTTTCTTGGCTTATTAACTGGAAATGGAACTGCTGACAACGGCTTCGTATTGTCTGAGGAACCTTCTGAAGCTCGGTTGTTGCGAAAATGAATATTACATACTCAGGCGGCTCTTCTATAGTCTTAAGAAGTGCGTTAAACGCGCTTATGCTGAGCATATGGACTTCGTCTATTATATATATCTTATATCTTGAACTTTGAGGGGGAAACAATACTTCCTCTTTTATAGCCCTTACCGCATCAACGCCATTGTTGCTTGCGCCGTCTATCTCAATTACATCCACAGATGATCCGGCTTTGATATTCACACAGGATTCGCAGACTCCGCATGGATGTGCGCTTGGACCGTTAATACAGTTTAAAGCTTTTGCAAGCAGTCTTGCCGAACTTGTTTTTCCAACCCCTCGTGGACCTGAAAAGAGATATGCATGAGCAATCCTATTCTCTTTTATGGCATTTTCGAGCGTAGATACTACAAACTCCTGCCCGATTAACGATTCAAAATCTTGCGGTCTTTTCCTTGTCGCTGTAACTTCGTAAGGCAAGCTGTCCTCCTTTTTACAGTATAGCATAAGAGAAAAACTCTTTCGAGGTAGTGCTGAAGTGAAGGGTTTTCGAAAGAAACATAACAATCTGGAAGATTTATTGTGTTCCAGAATAGTGTTGTGGCACACATCATTCCTCTCCGATTTGAATATGACCTTCGTGCTGAATGGCATGCTTCCTGACGATATGACTGACCTTGAGTTCAAAATTGCCTACAAGTGCCAGAGAAACGGCATAAGGGTGGAGTTTGTGGATGCGAGGTATACGAGCTAGAAGTGTTCGGTGTGCAAGACGATCGACAAGGCATCAAGGAAAGGAAACAGATACGTCTGCAGGCATTGCGGCAACAGCATGCATGCAGATGTGAATGCCGCCATCAATATCCGCGACAATTACATCACCCGGGTCCAGCAATCTGGGCAGGCTGCAGTCAATCAGCCGTATGGATGGGGTGCCACTGGTAAACCGGCAACGGAGCCAGTGGGTAAAACACTCACGTCCAAGCCTCCAGTCCTGAAGGTCGTTGACATTTAATACAGTAAGATATCTAAGGTGAACTACTCCATCCTTCGCTGACGCTTAGAGGATGGAGCTTCCGGGCTCTTTCCCATCTCAGGGCGTCTCGCAGAATGCTCCCATACCTCATACGAGGTATTGAAGTCTGACTTCCGCTCCTCCGGAGTACCCGTGTATTCCGCACGGGTGCAGGACATTATATGCCTTCCTGCAAGAAGCATCGTTTTTGCGGCTTTGACATCGCGGTCCTCAGTGTACCCGCACCCGCATGCGAATACCCTGTCTGAGAGCGTGATGCCCTCATTGATGGCCCCGCATCTGGGACACATCTTCGTCGACGGAAAGAACCTGTCTACGACAAGCACATTGGGATTTGCAATGAGCTTTGCCTTCAATGTTCCAAGCGCACTGTTCTGCACCTGCTTTCCAAAAAGCCCCTTGTGCCATCCTTTGATGTTCTCATCCTGAATGGCAATTAGCTTTCTTCCTTTTGTGATGTCATGGTATGCCTGATTGGCCTTTGCACGCCTCCTGTTGGCGAGCCTTTCGTATTCCCTCTGTATGAGATGCTTCGTGCTATACCAGCCCCTGGAGCCCTTCTTCTGACGGGCGAGCTTCTTCTGCAGGCCCTTGAGGCGTTCCTGTTCTCGGACTGATATGTCGAATTTCTCTCCTTCAGAGGTGGTTATCGTCGTCTTTATGCCGAAGTCAAGGCCGATGTCAGGCTTTCTTTCCTGATCAATGCTGCCTTCATGTCTTGGCACATAGCAGGTCAGCATCAGATATATTCCTGACGGCTTTTTCACCAGCTTCGCATTGGCGAATTCCGCATCGTGTGGAATCTGTTCCATCCCGAACACCCTTATGGGCCTTTTGATACCTGCTATGTGAACTGTATTGCGGTATTTCCCATTCTTATTGCCTTCATCTGTGTAACATACCCAGTGGGTATTGCCATACTGGTTGAGCTCTATTGTCTTGTATTCACTTCTAAACCTAAGCTTGCCGTTCTTCTTGCCTGTCTTGCTCTTCTTTGCTGCAAGGCAAGCCATGTCCTGTTTGAGGGAGGAATATACTGTCTGTATGAACTTCGCAGGCATGGAGAGCTGGCGCTCGACGGCATTGCCGTCTTTATCCAGGGATGTGATGTCCCTTGTCTTTGTATTGAACGTCCTGAAGGCATCAGCATCAAGGGATATGAGGTAGTTGCACAGCCAGCGGCACTGTGCGAAGTAGTGCCGGAGCTTATTCTGCTCGGTCCTGTTCAGGCATTTCAGATCGAGCTTCAGTTCAATGACAACGGGGCGCATCGATGCATGGCGGGCACGGGTTTCCTTGCCGTGCTCCTTGATTTCCCTGTTCTTTCCGATGCGTGCCGATTCATCCATAATTTATTCTACCATATCATGTTAATATCATCAACAAGTCATGCACACCAGGCAATTCATCTTCACCCTGCAGAGGATGGTGTCTTCTTGCCAATTTCGGGATAAAAAAAAGGCGACAAATGCTCCTGGTCTCACGTAAATTCCACTTACCGCTGCTACCTTCCGATCCTGACGGGGTTGGGTGGCTTACGTAGCCTGGTATCTGTCGCCAAACGGAGAGGGGGGGATTCGAACCCCCGGTAGCTTTTGACCACACACGACTTCCAATCGTGCACCTTAGACCACTCGGACACCTCTCCAAAGCTTATACAATTAAAGCTAAAAGCTTACACTTTGTCAACTTAAAAGAATAAGAAATATAAAAATATCCTTATAATCACATTTTATGAATCAATAAGAGATATCTTGTTTTTCCTGAAATTGCTTTCCTTGCAGAAATCCATATGATGAAGTTTATTTTAATTCGTTTTTTACAACAATAAGGTAATATTCTTTTATTATTAATTGTTTTTAAACATGTTTATTCGTTTTTATTGATTTAAATAATTTGTTTAATTGTTTATAAGTTATCTTGTTTTATAAAATAATTAATAGCATTACATCTATTTTTCAATAGAATATATAATTTAAGAATTAATTTATTTTAATATTTGTAATTAAAAAGGCGATACTCGTCTTAGAAATGTTTTATTTCAAGTTATTTTTCCTTATAATATCTTTTCTTAATATAGCTATTATTTGTTGTTGTTTTATACAAATTAAAATCTATTTAAAAGTTTTTCTATATATAAAAAGAAAATGCCAGATACCTGGCACTTTCACTGGCAGACAGATAATGATTAAAGTAGGCTTGATGCTAGATTTTCGAGTTCTTTCATTGCCTCTTCATCCGGTGTTTCGTTTGCAATAACTGTGGAAGTCACGTTAATTCCGTCGTCTTTGCATCTTTGCTCCCATGATCGCATCCATTCGCCGTCTCCCCAGCCATATGAACCAAAAAGTGCTACCTTCTTTCCAGCCAGTTCGGTTTCTATGGATGTGAACATCGGTTCAAAACTCTCTTCCTCCAGAACTTCAGCTCCCATTGCAGGACAGCCGAATGCGAATGCATCAAATTCTTCGACTTTTGAAGTATCGAAGGAGTCTGATGTAAATATCTCTACATCGGCTTTGCCCTCTAATGCTTCTTTAACCTTGTTTGCCATAGCCTCTGTATTCCCCGTTTGTGAGAAATACACAATTGCAATTTTCATTTATTTCCTCCTTAAGCTCTTACGCAGAGCTTTTGAATATCAAAACCCTTTTCATAACAGGATATGTAAACCTTCCTGCATTTCTCAAAGCGATTAAAAAGGCTTAACGCTTCTTCCTCGTTGCCGTATACCTTCCACATTAAGGACCTTTTATAGTTTTTGCCCTTGTGCTTTATAAATCCTTTCACATCGCTTGTCGGATAGTTTAAAAAGAACCCTATCTCGTGGGGGAAGTCTTCATAAAGAAATCTTTCTCTCAAATGATTAAGATGATCAATTAAAGATCCCTTATAACCGAAAGAAGAGAGGCAAGTTCTTGCTTCCTTGTCGTTAATGGCCTTAAATAGCAGTTTTGCTCTATAAACTAGAAGGAGATCCATACCGCTCTTGTTCTTCAATAAAAGGAAAGAAACGCCTTTTTCCTCTAGACTGCTTATAGTGTGTGATATCTCTTCGTCAATGTTTTTAAGCGATATCAGACTTGCAGATTTCAATCCGGCTAAAGTAGCAGATGCGTGTTCTGTTAATAGTCGTGAAAAGGTCATTCTTCCATTCTCCTTCATATATGTTAGACTAGTCTAACTTTAGTTTTTAAACCTTTCTTTCTTCTGTGAATAAAAAGAAAAGGTTTGTTTTTATTTGTAGGTTAGCTATAACTAACAATAAAGGAAATAAGAGGTAAATGCAATACCTGTTTTATAAAAAATGAACGTATTTAATGTATTTGATTTTTTATTTGGGGTTACGGAAAGAGAGGGATTCGAACCCTCGGTAACCAAATTGGCTACAACGGATTTCGAGTCCGTCTCCTTCGACCACTCGGACATCTTTCCTTTTTTGCTTAGACGAGACTAGGAGGATTCGAACCTCTGACCCTCAGTTCCGCAAACTGATGCTCTATCCAGCTGAGCTATAGTCTCAAAACAATTCGGAAAGGGGGGGATTCGAACCCCCGGACCCGTTACCAGGTCAACTCCTTAGCAGGGAGCCCGATTCGGCCTCTCTCGCACCTTTCCAAATATCGGAGAGAGAGGGATTCGAACCCCCGGTGAGTTTCCCCACAGCAGTTTTCAAGACTGCCACCATCGACCACTCGGACATCTCTCCAAATAAAAATTAGCTCTATCAATATATGAAAGAGAAAATCCTTTGTCAATAGAGTTTTTCCTCTTTTTCACTTTTTCTTTTGCTCTTAATAAGATATGTGAATATTGGGTCTAAGTATTTAATTAAGTGTTTTTATAAAAGTTGCCGCAAGAAAACCTGGCAGGCTTGTCCTGCAGGATGAATGCGGATTTAATCATTTCACTTTGTAGATTGCAAATACCTGGCCTGAGTCCATACAGATATAAGCGTTCGCTATCTTTTCCAGAATAGTGTTGGGGCACACATCATTTCTCTCAGACTTGAATATGGCATTCGTGCTGAATGGCATGCTCCCTGACGATATGACTGTTCCCCCTGAACATTTCTTTGCCGCATATTGGACATTTCATCATTCGGTACCTCCAATGTTTGATTTCTGGTTTTCAATATACTTCTTCACACTCTCTTCAGGAACGGCACCGACGCTTCCGTAGTAGCAGCCGCGGGACCATAGCCCAGATCCCCAGAACTTGCGTTCCTTAAGCTTCGGGAAAGCCGTGAAGATGTGTACAGCTGAAATGGACTTCAGCGTACGTGCTATTGAAGAGGGTGCATCATCAGGAGAGGCCTCGAGAAAAAGATGG
>CASENB010000020.1 GCA_949289305.1 uncultured Spirochaetales bacterium | reverse complement strand
CTTGCAGAGGACAAGGACAACGAGCAGCTGGTAATGAAGGAGCTGTTCGACCCGTTTACGGGTGAGCCGGCAAAGAAAGGCAAGTGAAAAATAAAGGAAAGAAAATAAGACAGTGCAAGTAGCCGCTTGAGCGGCAGCCTGAAGAAGAGGGGCGGAAGGCGGTCGCATTCAGGGCGCGTACCAGCGCTTGCCGGTAGCATGCCCTTATAGGGCTAGTCCAAACCACCAGCTAAGCTGGTGGTCATGATTAAGCAAAGAAGAAAGATGCTGTCATCTCTAAGTAGTTGTTTCCGCTGTAGGCTGGGTAGGATTCTTTCATCTTTTCAATAAAGTCTTCTTTGTCCTTTGCTTCTGTTGCAATTTTCTTCAGATTTTCAAGATATTCGATTTTCGTCTTTACATCCTTTAAATCTTCTGGTGTGTAGTGGGATGAGAGTGCGAAATCATAACCTTTTTTAATGTAGTCGTTAAGAGTGTGAATTATATGATCTGCATGGCTCTCTCCTGCGACAATTGAGTGACAGTCATGGCCGAGCATATGAGTATATACAACGTTCATATTTGGAATTTCAATGTCGTATGCATCGCTTGTAAGACAGATGTTTAAATCGATTCCAGCAATTGTATTCTTGCCTTCTTCGATTATTTCATCTGCTACGTGTAGAGAACTGTCGAATGAAGAGCCGAAGGCTGATGTGAAGTTATCTACAAGGGCCTTGCCTCCACCTTTTGTATTGTACTCGACAGCATTTTTTGTAGAGATCTTCTTTGCGTCTTTTAAGAAGCTTCCACCTGCTGCATGGTATGCAAGTAATACGGCTTCAATTTGAATTCCGTTTTCTTTGATGTATGATTCAAGTTCTTTAATATTATTAAAAAAGCATGGGCTTTCTATTACGAACGCTCTCTTATCTTTTTCTACGATGAATACTTCATCTGATAGTGCGTCCTTCGTGTTATATGCATGTAGGCGGTATCCGTTTAAATCGTATACCATCATCTCTCCAACTTCCATTTTGATATCTTTTCTGTTCATTTTGCATCTCCTTGATATGATTTCTTTTGTAGCTACGGAAAATAAGCTAACACCAAAACTTTACTTTGAAAAGTAAGCACTTTTTTATATTCTAATTACCTAAAAGAAAGTATTGCCTATTACTAAAAAGTAACGATTGGAAATTTCATACAAAAAACGAATAATTTGTTAAAATAAAAAAATTTTAACTTTTTTATTATTGTTGACAAAAGAATTCTTAGAATCTATTTTAAAGTAAGAGATAAAAAGGAAGTAATGAAGGAAAATATGGAAAATAAACTGCCGGCATGTCCAGTTGAAGTTACGCTGTCGCTAATAGGGGATAAGTGGAAAGTCTTGATACTTAGAGATCTTATGAATCACACATTACGTTTTGGAGAGCTTAAGAAATCTATCGGATCTGTATCTACGAAAGTCTTAACTGAAAAGCTTAGGGCAATGGAGGATGACGGACTTGTAATAAGAAGGATATACGCAGAAGTTCCTCCTCGCGTGGAATACTCTCTTACTGACCTTGGTTCTTCTTTAGATCCTGTGCTTACATCTTTAAAAGAGTGGGGTGCTTCTTATAAAAAAAGTCATGAAGCATTTTAATCCCTATAAAGGATAAAATGCTTTCTATCTGTTTTAATAAGACCCTCTTTTATCATTTTCCCAAGTTCTGTAGAGAGTCCGCTTCTATCTACAGAAAGGTAATCTGCAAGTTCTTCACGGGTAAAAGGGATATCGAATTCATTGCTGTTATGTCTTATTGCTTCGCTAGATAGGTAAGAGATTAGTTTTTCTCTTGTAGTTCTTTTTGCCAGATGGGAAATCTTATTTGACAATATGATATTCTTCTTTGCAATCGTCTTAAGTAGATTTGTTAGCATAGTTTTATGATGCTTGCATCCTGAAGGGCATACGTTTAACAGCTTATCGAAGTTCAAAAAGAGTATGGAAGTCTGATTTTGAGTGCTTACGTTTACAAATACTTCCTTCTCTCCTGATGCAAGGTATGCTTCTAAAAACGTATCCGATTCCTTTACAACTGCTATGATGTTCCGTCTTCCCCAGAAATCTTCTTCTGTTATTAAGACAGAACCTGAAAGCACAATAGCGATGCTATCAGCTTTTTCTCCGGTTTTTATTATTAGCTCATCTTTCTTGTAATCCCTCTTTTTTGCATCAAGGCATGAAAGTACGGATAATATTTCATCTTCAGTAAGGGATGAAAAAAGATATGAGCATTTAAGTACATCTATATAATCTTTTGTTGAAAATTCAACAGACATAACGTATATAGAGTAATACAATTTATGCGTTATGAAAAGAAAAATTGTGAATATTAATGAAGAGAAATGTAATGGTTGCGGCGCATGTGCAGATGCCTGCCATGAAGGTGCAATTAAAATAGTAAATGGCAAAGCAAAGCTTATCAGGGATGACTATTGCGACGGCCTTGGCGACTGTCTTCCCTCCTGTCTTGTAGGAGCGATAGAAATTATAGAAAAAGAGACTGTTGCCTATAATGAAGAAGAGGTAAAAAAGCATCTTTCTCAATTTAGCTGTCCAGGATCTCTATCAAAGACCATAGAAAGAAAAAATGCAGAAACTAAAAAGATTAGGGATGTAGAAAGCGCTTTGTCTAATTGGCCTGTTCAGATAAAACTTGCCCCTTTCAGCGCCCCATACTTTGAGAACTCAAGGCTGCTAATAGCAGCAGACTGCACTGCTTATGCTTATGCATCTTTCCATGAGGATTTCATAAATGGAAGAACAACGCTAATTGGATGTCCGAAATTAGATGCCATAGATTATTCTGAAAAGTTAGAAGAGATTATAAGGCGTAATAATATAGAGGCAATAACTGTTTTAAGGATGGAAGTCCCCTGTTGCAAAGGCCTTGAATATGCAGTAAAGAATGCCGTAGAGAGAAGCGGAAAGGCATTGCCTTTAAATGTTGTAACGATATCAATTGACGGAAAGATTTTAAATTAGAATTTATAAATAATGGGGCAGATTTAATTTCTGTCCCATTATATTTAGTTTCTATCTGAATCTGTATTTTCCTTTTCCATATCCAGATACGGGTTCTATTATTCCATTATTTAGCATTTGTTTTATAAGTTCAGAAGCTCTTGATGGCTTAATATTAAGCATTTCAATTAAATCTGTTCGTCCAAATATTTTCTCATTTGAAAACTCTTTTTGAAGTTTGATAATATTTTTTGCTGTCTTTTGTAAAAATATTGTTTGAATGTCCGGTTTTTCAGTTTGAATGTCCGGTTTTTCAGTTTGAATGTCCGGTTTTTCAGTTTGAATGTCCGGTTTTTCAGTTTGAATGTCCGGTTTTTCAGTTTGAATGTCCGGTTTTTCAGTTTCTTTGAAGATTCCGCTTATATGCATTGCTCTATTATGAAGTGGGTTTTTCTCATGCAATAGGAGATTTCTTAAAAATAGTTCTAAGTATTCTGTTGTTGCATAGATACCGTTTTCCAGATCATTATAGTTGGCTCTTACTAAGGCGTTGCGAAAGTACCATGCATTTTCTGCAAAGGTGTCATTTGTGACATTAAATCCAAGAGTATTTAAATACTTGATAAAAAATACGGCAGTAGTTCTAGTATTCCCTTCTTCAAATACATGTATTTGCCATAAGCGCGATATGAAGAGAGCTAGGTGATGGATAATATCATCCATAGAAAGATAACGATAAGAGAATCTTTTCTCTTCTGAAAAGTCGTAATCTAAAGTTGCTTGTAGTTCTGTTGCATTACCATAGAGTACGGCTTCTCCATTAAGTATCCATTCTTTTTTTGTAATATTATATGTACGTATGTATCCTGCATGATTATAGATGCCTGTAAAGAGTTTTCGGTGTATAGAAATGTATTCGTTTGGAGTAAAGCTAAAAGCTTTTTCAGATAGTACTGTTGCAATTCTTACTGAAACTTTATCCGCTTCTTCTGTTCTATCTTCTTTATCTTTAGATGGGTTTTCTTCATAGTAGGTATGCAGAAGTTTGTTTGCTTCATCGAGTGTTATTTCACCCTCTATGTTGCGAATTGCCGTTGATACAAGATAAGCAGATGGTTTTAGACCATCTACTGCTTGTAGTCCTATAGCAGTATGCCATGCATAACCTTTATATTGTTTCCCCGGTTCTATCTCTCGAATATATTCCTTAAAAGGATCATCGTTCACAAATATTTCTCCGCTCCTGATTCTAGCATAAATGAAGACGAATTACATTTGAAAGAATTTACATATCCCGTCTTTTTAAATTTTCCATTGCTTCAGGATTGCTTTCTAATAAAGGTCTTATTTTCTGGCAAACCTCAAAGTTGCTACATTCTCCGCAAGTGCTTACTCCTTCTTTTATTGCGCATTTACGTATTAGACACATGCTATCGCAATAGATGGTTTTCTTTCCGTCATTCTTACAGCCTTCGCAGTTTATATGCTCCGCAAGTATTGGTGCGTTATTTAGCTTAGCCCAGAGGGTAGCCGTTTTCTCCCTTAGTGTTTGATCGTCATTGACCGTTGCAATGTATGCGTCACATTTTTTGCAGTCAAGTCCGCAATATCCAAGTAAATCTTTCATAGATACTCCAATGTTTAATAATGGTATTTTACCTCTTATATGGTGTCAACATTGAGTTTCTTTTTATGAGCTATATGGAATCTATATGTCTGATTTCAAAAAAATATAACGTATATGCCAATCATAATTAATTCGGTATGCAGCTTAAAAAAAAAGGAAAATTAATACTGAATTTTTTTGCATGGAAATGCAAATATTTTCAATCTGGATGAACTATGATTGTCAACTGTGATAAATATCTAGAAAAGGATATAGAGAAAAAAGTGAATGGCCGCATTAAGATAAAAAGGGTAGGTAAGAATTTTCTAAAATTCATTCATGAAAATAGTTATTACAAGACATGAGCTGATGCCACTCTATAAAACGGAATCTTTCATGTTGAAGTAGTGGATTTTCTATTAAAAGATTATCTTGTAGATTGAAATAAAAGCTTAGAGAAATAGTAACGGTTTAAAACCGCTAAACTATGTATTATTAAAAACTTTTGCGGTTTATATCCGCAAAAATATTTTAAAATCAGATGATTTTGGTGTATAATCTATAGTGCAGGAGGATTTTCCCTATGATTTCAAGACCTGATTATATTGAAAAGATTATTGCATATATGGATACGCCTTTTATAAAGATCCTAACAGGGGTGCGTCGCTGTGGTAAATCTACCATTATGAAAATGCTATCTTTTGAAATTGAAAAACGCGGTGTTAGCCATGATCGTATCCTCCATTATAATTTTGATTCTCTTGAATATGAGGATATGACTGCGAAAGAACTATTTAATACTATCAAGATAAAGCTTTCCACAGAAGGAAAAACTTATCTTTTTTTTGATGAAATACAGGAGATTAATGGCTGGGAAAAGGTCGTAAATTCTTTAATGTCTGATTATGATGTGGATATTTATGTGACTGGTTCAAATTCCAAAATGATGTCATCGGAGATATCTACCTATCTGACAGGGCGTTATATCACATTTCGTATTTATCCGTTATCTTTTTCCGAGTATCTGAAATTTCGCAACGAATTTACGGTAGTTGACGATCCGCACAGGGAACTTGTGCGTTATTTGCTCTTTGGCGGTTTTCCTGCTCTTCATCTGAGGGAGTATACTAAAGATGAAGCATATTCTATTGTCCGTGATATATATAATTCTACCATTTTTACCGATATCGTACGAAGAAATAATATCCGCAAAATAGATCTTTTTGAGCGTGTGGTTCGTTATGTTTTTGATAATGTAGGCAATACATTCTCGGCAGCAACTATTTCCAAGTATCTGAAAAACGAGAATAGGTCGCCTGATAACGAAACCATATATAATTATTTAACCAAACTTGAAAGTGCATATATCCTTCATCGTTGCAGCAGATATGATATTAAGGGCAAGGAGATACTAAAAACACAAGAAAAATTTTATCTTGCAGATCCTGCACTGCGTTACAGCGTCCTTGGTTATAATGCTGATAGTACATCAGCTATGCTGGAAAATATCGTATATCTTGAACTTCTGCGACGTGGTTATACCGTATATGTTGGCAAACTGGAAGGATATGAAATCGATTTTATTGCCACAAAAGGGGGAGAAAAGATATATGTGCAAGTGGCGAATGAGATCAAGAGTGGCAGTACTCGTGAACGTGAATATGGCCGCCTGTTGGAGATTGATGACAACTATCCAAAGTATGTTCTTCTAAATGATGAATATGCCGGAGGAAATTATCAGGGAATTAAGACTATCCATATTGCGGATTTCTTGTTAAGCAAGGATTTCTGAACTAATGTAATAGGGGCTTTTGAACAACTTCAACAAAGCCCCTAGAAATTAATTTAATTTATCGTATGGCGGCCTTCCCATGCATTTATATAGTTAGTTATATAAGTTTCGTCTGTTATCCCGCATTTTTCTAAATGAGCATTAATAAAACTCTCTAATGAAGATAGCTCGTTGGAGCTGTAGATTTCATCAAATCCTATTTCTGCTAATTCTTTTAGCCCCTGTATTTTCATGCCATTTGACTTCAATAATCAAGCTCACTCCTTTTAGTTTCAGAATTACATATCCTGCAAAGGGAACTGTAATGTCATACAGTTTTTTTACTTCTTGAAAAATTAGTACATATAGTAAGTTCTTGGCCAATATTCCATGTATCTGTTATGTCTGCCAAAGAGCTACTAACTGGATGTACTAGGTCTGACCTGTGTATTTACCGTCGGAATGATCATAGATGATGGTCTTGTCATATTTTTCATGATAATTTGAAGTTGCTACAAGGGAATATTGTCTCTATTGTTTGTAAACTGATAGTAGTTACAGGTGTTGTTTCCGACTATGTTTATGTAAGAGATATTGTTTGGCTTCACCTCGAATATGAAAATTTTGTCATGTCGTTGATGCTAAGTCTGATATAGTTGTTCCTAAGATCTATGTACAGAAGATTAGGGAAGTCATCGATGCTGAAAGATTTATTGTCTTATTTTTGTGAAGTGTCGATGGTGGATCGTATTTCTGGTTGCAGGTAGTATTCTACTCTGTTTCAGAGTAGTCTCTACGGATTCAGGGATATCGAGGTTTTCATATATCTGAGTTCCTAAGGCTGTGCGGCCATCAAGAGTAGCAGTGATGTCTGCTTCGCTACAGATTGTGCTAAGTAGACTATCAGCAGGGAAAATCATTATCATTTTCGGTTTTGTAGCAAAACATGTGCTTATACGCTTATTTTGAATTAAATCAAAAATAATATTTTTATTTTTAATCAAAACATGAGTAATTACTATTATTTTGTTGTATAATAGAAATACGGAGAGTTTTTTTATGGAACTATATCGGCAACTTGCGTATATGCGATGCTTTAATTTTACAGAGATGGCAACTCTGACAGGTTCGGAAAGTGCTGCTTCTTGGCATATCAGGCAGTTCTTGAAAAAAGGATATATAGAACGGGTGCGCCGTGATCTTTATGCTGTTATCAGTTTAGAAACGAATCAGCCTATTCCAAATCGTTTCCAGATTGCATCGAAACTATCTGATAATGCATATGTTTCTCATCATAGCGCTCTTGAGTATTATGGCTTTGCCAATCAGGTATTCTATGAAGTGTATATATCGGCAGATAAGCACGTTAGGCCATTCTCTTATGATGGTCTGGATTATCATATTATTGACTCTCCTGGAGATGTTGGGGTATTAAAGCTCCCTGATGGAGTTTCTGTCACTTCTATAGAACGTACTATAATCGACAGTATTGCTGATTTTGAGAAAATCGGAGGGCTTGAAGAACTTCTGCGATGCATACAGCTTCTTCCATCGCTCTCTGCTGATAAACTGCTTTCAGCTTTGGCAATGTATCACTGTGGAAAGCTATATCAGAAAACGGGATATATTCTTGAATTCTTTAAGACTGAACTAAATCTCCCTTCATCATTTTTTGATGAATGCGAGAAACATCTGAAAGAAAGTAAGGCATATTTCAGCAAGGAAAAGAATGTTCCTCTTCAGAAAAGATGGAAGCTATATGCTCCTGATGACTTAATGTCTTTTATTGACAAGGGGGTGGAAAGATCATGATGCCTTTTGATAGGATTTATCTGGGACGACAGGCTAGGAAATTAGGATTTGTCCGTGATACGTTTGAAAAAGTATGCCGACTTGTCGATGTTCTCAGGTTTATTGAGCAGTCTCCGATGCTCTCTGATTGCCTTGCTCTTAAAGGTGGCACTGCAATCAATCTTACGATCTTTGATTTGCCACGTCTTTCCGTTGATATAGATCTGGACTATGAGAAAGATGTCACACGAGAAGTCATGCTGGATGACAAAGAACGGATAACTTCTCTCCTTCAGAAATATATGGCCTCTTCTGGTTATCAGCTAAGTGCGAAGTCAAAAAGATATCATGCCCTGGACTCTTTTGTGTTTGAATACACAAATACAGGAGGAATAAAGGATAATCTGAAAATTGAAATCAATTATATGCTTCGATCACATATAATCACTTCATCCAGAAGGAATATAGTACTGCCATGATTGACAGAACCATTAAGCGTATTGAGTGTTGATCCTATCGAAATCTTCTCATCCAAAATTGTTGCTCTTATGAATAGGGCAGCGGCAAGAGATCTCTATGATATCTTCAACCTTCAGAAATATGGATTGCTTGATGAGGATAGCTTAGCTACAGTACGCAGATGCACTGTTTTCTATAGTGCAATTGCATCAGAAAGAGCACCAGATGGTTTTGATTTCTGTCGTATCATGCATATCCCCAAACAGAAGATCAAAACTGATTTGCTTCCAGTTTTACGGCATGGCGAATTCTTTGATCTAGAAGTTGCTCAGGATAGGGTAGTTTCATATCTCAAAGGATTTCTACTTCCAGAGACTGATAACGAACTGGAATTCTGGTATTCATTCAACAGTAATGAATACAGGCCTGAGCTATTATTTTCAGATGAACTTACTCTTCAAAGATTGAAAAAACATCCTATGGCGCTTTGGAAATGTAAAGATAAATGGAACTGAATACTCTTCAATGTACATTTGTCTGCGTTGATATCATCAATAGTCTTTTGTGGGAGATAGTTGTTAGTTAAAAGGTATGAGTAAAATAAATTAGGGGCTGTTAAGAAAGTCGAAATTTTCTGGCAGCCCTCATTATATTAAGCTAAAGATCTAAAAGACATAGAAGTAAAATGTTATAAATAAAGCACTCATGAGTAATTGAACCCAGTGAGTGCTGTGGTAGAATGATGTT
>CASENB010000019.1 GCA_949289305.1 uncultured Spirochaetales bacterium | reverse complement strand
TGCCGTTTTCGTCAAACACCTGTGTCATTCCAACTTTTTTGCCGATAAGCCCTAACATCTCTTACCTCAACTTTACTGTCTAATTTCTACGTCCACACCGGCTGGAAGTTCAAGCTTCATAAGGGCTTCCACAACTTTCTGTGTTGGGTCCAATATGTCAATTAACCTCTTGTGTGTTCTCATCTCGAACTGCTCGCGACTCTTCTTATTAACGTGAGGTGATCTCAAGACAGTATACTTATTAATACGAGTCGGAAGTGGTACGGGACCTGATACTTTTGCTCCCGCCTTAACAACAGTCTGAACAATAGCTTTTGAGCTCTGTTCTACTA
Source organism: uncultured Spirochaetales bacterium (assembly GCA_949289305.1). Taxonomy (GTDB): domain Bacteria; phylum Spirochaetota; class Spirochaetia; order Sphaerochaetales; family Sphaerochaetaceae; genus Ornithospirochaeta. Next base: position 40,677 of record CASENB010000019.1, on the reverse strand, counting down.
ATTCTGTTTCAAAACCTGTTAACTTGACTCGAATTCTCTCGTTTGCCATTTCAAAAAATCTCCAAAAATCAAAAATACCGACCGAGGTTTTCCTCGGCCAGCACATATATTATCAGATTAGTCCTGAATCTCAGTAACCTGACCGGAAGCTACAGTGCGTCCACCTTCACGAATAGCGAAGCGAAGACCCTTGTCCATAGCAACTGGGTGAATAAGTTCTACGTTGATCTCTGTGTGATCGCCAGGCATAACCATTTCCTTTCCAGCTGGTAGGTGGCATGTTCCTGTGATATCAGTTGTTCTGAAGTAGAACTGTGGGCGATATCCATCGAAGAATGGGGAGTGTCTTCCACCCTCTTCCTTGCTTAGAACGTAGATTGTTCCAGAGAACTTTGCGTGTGGTGTGATTGAATTTGGCTTTGCAAGAACCTGTCCTCTTACAACTTCCTTCTTATCAACACCTCTTAGAAGAGCACCAATGTTGTCTCCAGCCTGTCCCTCATCAAGGAGCTTGTTGAACATCTCAACACCAGTTACAACAGTATTCTTTGTCTCACGGATACCTACGATAGATACTGGATCGTTTACGTGGATAACACCGCGCTCAACTCTTCCTGTTACTACAGTTCCTCTTCCGCTGATTGAGAAGATGTCCTCAATTGGCATTAGGAATGGCTGATCAACAGCACGTGCAGGAAGTGGGATGTACTCATCCATTGCATCAAGTAGTTCGTCGATGCACTTTGTTGCCTCTGGGTTGTCAGGCTGTGTCATAGCGAGGTATGCGCTTCCCTTGATAACTGGGCAGTTAGCTCCATCGAATCCGTACTCTGTAAGAAGATCTCTCATCTCCTCTTCTACGAGTTCGATTAGATCTGGATCGTCAACCTGATCGCACTTGTTAATGAATACGATGATTGCAGGTACACCTACCTGGCGAGCAAGGAGAATGTGCTCCTTTGTCTGAGCCATAGCACCGTCTGTTGCAGCTACTACGATAATAGCTCCGTCCATCTGAGCAGCGCCAGTAATCATGTTCTTGATGTAGTCAGCGTGGCCCGGGCAGTCAACGTGTGCATAGTGTCTGTTCTTTGACTGGTACTCAACGTGACGAGTGTTGATAGTAATACCTCTTTCCTTCTCTTCTGGTGCGTTGTCGATTGCATCATAAGCAAGTGCCTTGTCACCGAAAAGTTTTGCACAGTGCATTGTGATAGCAGCTGTAAGAGTTGTCTTACCGTGGTCAACGTGACCGATAGTACCAACGTTTACGTGTGGCTTCGTTCTTTCGAATTTTTCCTTAGCCATCAGTTTCCTCCTTGTGACTCTTGTCACAACTCAAAAAAGAATATTTTTATAAAGGCCCAAGCCTTTACTGGTTTGAAAGATAAACTGATTGCTTTTGCTTTTGGTTTTCCAGAGGTCAGCAGGTCAAACCTGGCGACATACGTATCTAATAGTGAAAAAAATCTACGTTTCTGGAACCACCTGAATGCAACGCCGCAACCGGTTTGGCTCTCCGTCTTAAGAGAATCTTAGCCCTTAAAGACACCTTTGCCATAATATGGGAAAATAAAAATAGTGTCAATATATTTTAAAAAGTTTTTTTCTTAGAAAGACTTAGATCATTTCTGCCATGCCCTATTGCCTTCCATTTTTTATTCTTTGTTCTGAAAAGTACAAAAAGATTTATGTTATTTGCATCCTCCTTATTTTTCCACATGACAATTAAAATTTATGTTAAACTTAAAATATGGAAATTCTGGTGGTTATCCACTGGAGATAGCCGCCGCTTTAGGAGGCTATAGATGTTTGTGTTTTATATCGTATCTTTTTTAACAGCCGCAGTTGCATTCCTATTCGCTCTTTATCTTTATCTGTGGGTAAAAAAACATAAGATAGAGAACAAGGAAATCGAAAGAATATCGCTATTGATAAAAGATGGAGCGAACACGTTCTTAAAGAGGGAATACAAACTTCTTGCAGCTTTTGCTATTGCGGTTGCCGTATTAATATTGATTGTGTTTCCACACCCCATATGGAAGTCGAATCCTGCAGATAACGTCTTAACTGCGATTGCATATCTAGCAGGAACGGCATTATCTGCCCTCGCAGGGAAAATAGGAATTCTTGTTGCAACTCTTTCAAACGCACGATGTGCAGAAAAAGCGCAAAAAGGGCTAAAAGACGCTTTTCTCTTAGGTTTCAGAGGCGGCTCTGTAATGGGGCTGTTAGTCGTAGGATGTTCTCTGTTCGGAGTTGCTTTCGTTCTTATGATTACAGGGAAAGCGAGCATTCTACTCGGATTTTCATTTGGAGCAAGTTCACTTGCCCTTTTTGCAAAAGCTGGAGGAGGAATTTTCACTAAGACAGCAGATGTTGCTGCAGATCTTACAGGAAAGGTGGAGCTTGGAATGGCTGAAGATGATCCTAGAAATCCTGCCGTCATCGCAGATAATGTTGGAGACAATGTCGGAGATGTCGCCGGAATGGGTGCAGATCTTTTCGATTCTAATGTTGCGGCGATGACGAGTGCTCTTGTAATAGCACAAAGTCTTAGCGGCAGTCTTGCTGCAACAGAGATGGTATTCGCCTACTCTATTTTAGGTCTTATCGCATCGATTATAGGAATAATGACGGCTCGCGTAGGGAAAGATGGAAACCCTACAAGGGCGTTAAACAGTTCCACATACGTTACTACAGCCATATTCTTAATACTGACTGCGGTCTCTACTGCGCTTTTAGAAGGTTTTTCATGGCGCATCTGGCTCTCATCAGCTCTTGGCCTCATAGTCGGACTAATCATAGGACTTACTACAGACTACTTTACAGATGATACAAAACCGATTGTGAAGAAGGTTGCTAAAGCTTCATCTTCAGGACCTGCTTTTACAATACTTTCAGGAACATCTTACGGCTTTATATCATCAGCCCCTGCAATGATAGGAATAGCAATCTCTTCGCTTGTTTCTTACAAGATTTGCGAACCGATTGGAGAAGGCTATGCGCTATTTGGAATTGCAATGGCTGCAGTAGGAATGCTCTCTATCGTTGGCATGATAATAAGCAACGACGCCTATGGCCCGATAGTAGATAACGCAAGAGGACTTGCGGAGATGGGAGGCTTAGGAGAAGAGACTATAAAAGTTGCAGATGAATTAGATAGCGCGGGCAATACAGTCAAAGCAGTTACGAAAGGTTTCTCAATAGGAGCCGCAGGACTTACAGTCATCTCTCTTCTAGGCGCTTTCATGAGCGAGACAAACAGCGCGTTAAGAGAACTTGGAAAAGATCTGATTAATGGTTTTGACATCATGGATCCTTCGGTATTCTTCGGACTTTTAATCGGAGCTGCAATTCCAGCAGTATTCTCAGCAATGCTGATTTTAGGGGTTGATAAGAATGCAGAAAGAATGGTTGCCGAGATCCATAGGCAATTCAATACGATAAAAGGTTTAAAAGAAGGGAAAGCAGAAGCAGATTACGGGAAATGCATAGATATCGCAACAAAAGGAGCTCTCAAAGAATTGATACCTGCCGGCCTTGTAGCCATAGTCTCCACCCTTCTTGTAGGTTTTATCGCAGGAAGCAAGGCCATTGGAGGATTCTTAGTCGGCAATATCGTAAGCGGACTTCTTCTTGCACTATTCATGTCAAACTCCGGAGGCCTCTGGGACAACTCAAAAAAATATATCGAAGCTGATCATGAAGGAGGAAAAGGAAGCGATGCGCATAAATCTGCTGTTATCGGCGATACAGTAGGAGATCCGTATAAAGACACTGCAGGACCTTCAATAAACACACAGATCACCGTAGTCTCTCTAGTTGCATCCCTAGCCTCTTCCTTATTTGCGGCCTTCTCTATCTTCGGTTAAGACAGAGCAGACTTCTTATAGCTAGTTATCTTGAACAACTTGAGAAGGACAATAAATGCGATGACGGCAGTTGCGAACGTAGATGCCGTTATGTTTGACAACAGGCCTATCTGACCGAGCGGATATAAAACCAATATAAAGCCAATCGGGAAGATGAAGGCCTGTGATATCGAAATAACCGTAGCAAAAAGAGGACGCCCTATGGATGCAGAAAAGCTCTGTGTTGAGAAATTCAACCATCTTACAAGGTAGTTGAAAGCAAAGATTATTATCGCGCTTTTTGCGCCACTGACGATTATATCAGATTCTACGAACAGTCTTGCAGCGCCTTCTGGAAATAATACAAGAAGGAAGAAGGCAGCAAAACACAATGCAATCGCAGCTACATAGCAGCACTTTTCGATTGCGCGCACCCTGTCTTTTCTCCCCGCACCCCAGTTGTAGCCTACGGCAGGCTGAAGAGAATCGCATAGGCCATACATCGTAGGAATAACAAGGCCGTCGATGCTCATGAGTATTCCATAAATAGAGACTGCGGAAGCGCCTCCTACGGCAAGAAGGGCCGCATTCATGACGATAGAAACAATACGGCCAGACATATTGCTTAAAAAAGAAGGAAGGCCGTTTGCAATTATTATCTTTACTGAGGAAAGTTTGAACTCAGGACGCCTAAACTTTAAAAGCATCCTACCCTTAAAGAAAGGATACATATATACGAGCGTCGAAAAGAGCATTCCAAGAGAGGATGCAAGAGCTGCAAAACCGATAGGAAGATGCAAAACAACAAGGAAAAGCACCTGAAAAAGCGTACAAAGCACACTCATCATGATATTTACGTACATGCTCTTGTTAATCTTGCCGCTGATTCTCGTATAGTTGTCAAAAGCAAAAACCATTGAAGCAAATGGAGTGAATATCGCATAAACTCGCATATACTGAGTGGCTGCTAATGCAATTTCATCATGAGCTCCCATCAATCGGAATATCGAAGGAGCGAGAAAGAAGAATATTAGTCCTGAAATAAGTCCTACAATGAAAATAAGGGCAACTGCAAGTGAAAATACCTTATCCGCCTCATCTTTCTTTCCTTCTCCTAATTTAATCGATATTGGAACTGAGGATCCTACCCCGATTAAATCTGATAGGCCGAAAGCAATCAAAATGAACGGCATAGCAAGATTTAGCCCCGCAAAAGGATTTTCACCAAGCATTCTTCCAACAAGGACCGCCTCCACTGTGTAATATGTGGAAGACGCAAGCATCCCTATTGCCCCTGGAATTGATGCTTTGAAAAATAATCTTACTGGTTTTGTAGAAATAAATAGCTCTTCGGATTCTTTTAATTCACTCATATGCGTTGTAAGATATAAACTATGGAGTTACACCATAGTCAAGGAAGGTCATATGTCAGATAAGCATGATTTCTCCATAAGCGAGATGGCTCGCTTGTTTGCAATTAAGAGAGACACCCTGTTATATTATGATAAAATAGGATTGTTCTCACCTGAAGAGAGAAAAGACAACAACTATAGAACATATTCTGTAAGCCAACTTCAGCTTCTAGATACGATAATAAACTTAAGAGATCTTGGGATACCGATAAAAACGATTAGGGAATTCACGAAGAAAAGAAGCCCAGAGTCATTTATTGCCCTTGCCGAGGATGCGGTGGGAAATATCGAAAACGAAATCGTAAAACTAAAAAAACGGGCAAAAGTACTTAAATCAACAATCGAAGAGGTAAAGCCTGCCACATCTTTTGATTATGGGACTGTCGAGATAAGGGAAACAAATAGAATACCTATCAGCCTAAGTGAAGAAAATGACTACTCAGCCTCTATGTTCACTTTCGATAAGCCTTATGAGGACTTTATGTACCAGTTCTCAATACCTTGGACGGAGACTGCAGGGCTCATGTTTGACATGGACAATCTCAAAGAGAGCAACTACGCCAAAAGAAGCAAACTTTTCTCAAAAAACGGTACGAAAAAGAATGCAGAAATTACAAAAGGACTCTATGCCGTCTCCTACTTCAAATGCAAATGGGAAGACTGCTATAAAAACTATTTGAAAATGCTTGATACCATAAAGGAAATGAACTATATTCCAACTGGCCCATGCTATGAAGAATACCCGATAGCACACCTTGTAGAGGAAGATGAGAGCAAGTTCGTAACGAAAATCAGCATGAAAGTAAAAAAGAAAGGCGTACCCGAAAAATGAGTACGCCATAAAATAATTACATTTCTGTAATCTGATCTTCTAGTTCTACACCATCAACAACCGCATCTGTAATGGAATCACTAGAACCTCCACCACCAAAACTTGTTGTTTGTGTCCATTTTGCAGTATGTGGAACTCCGTCTATGGAAGAACCTTCAGTTAAATCTACTATTTTCGTTGATGAACCTTCAGTCATTGAGTACTCTTGTTTATATTCATATGTTCCATTGAATACAAAATTGTTTGAACCAAAACTATAAGAAACATTATTCATAGTAATTGTGTACTCATTTGCACCTAAGATGTTTGAAGGATCTGTCGTAACACCATCAGGAATGTTACCAAGCTGTATATCTCCTACAAGCGCATCTAAAGCAAGACCATAAGTATCAATAATAAAACGCAGTTCTCCTTCATCTGGATCACCTGGATCTGTTCCAGGGTTATCTGGATCTTCAGGATCTCCTGAATCAGAATAATGAATTGTTACATTATCGCTTAATCCCCTGTTCCAAATGGAACTCCAACCTGCAGGAGTCTCACCTTCTTTAAATGGAAGATAAACATCTGTCAACTTTGGACAGTTATAAAAGACTGCAGCTCCAACCTCTTCTATACTGCTTGGAATTTCAATCTCTTTTATTGCTGTGTTTTCAAAAGCATTAAATCCAATCTGCTTTACAGAATCAGGAATAATGATATTGCTTAGAGATATGCAATCAACAAATGTATTCCACCCTATTATCTCAATGTTTTCTCCAAGTGTTACACTTTCAAGACTTTTACATCCATTAAATGCATTATTGCCAATCTCTGTTACAGGAAGACCGTTATAAGTATTTGGAATTTCTATGTTGGTAATTGTACTTTCAGAAGAAAGACCATCAACATAGTAGGACTTCCCATCAGAATTTAAGAAAATATAAGTTTTATCTGGATCTGGATCCATCTTTACGATTCCTTCCCCCTCAAGATCATAATTCCAAGAAGAATCCCATGTGCGAGGATATGAGGCAACAGCATCAACATATACGCTTTCTAAAGCTGTGCAGTCTCTAAAAACATTACGCCCAATATACTCTACATTTGAAGGAATATAAAATTCTGTCAGTGATGTAGCAGCAAAAGCCTCCATTCCAATATATGCAAGTCTTGAATTTTCAGGAATATAGATTTTTTCTAAGCCACTTACGTAAAAAACTTTATCATATATTGTTTCCACAGAAGCAGGAAGTGTTATCTCTTTAAGATTCGAACATCCGTTAAACGCCCATTCATCGATATATTCTAGATTATCAGAAAGAGTAATTTTCTCAATATTGCTTCCAGTAAAAGCTTGATACCCTATTCCTTTTACAGGAAGACCATTATGCATTGACTCTACGACAACTTCTGTCAATGTACTTCCCGTTGGAATACCATAACATATATAGTATGTCCTATCTGAGGAAATTAAATAAGAAACATCATTTATTCCCCCTTTATACACCTTTTTCTCTTTAATATCGTAATCCCATCCTGTATCCCAATAAGTTAGTTTATCAACAGGAAAAGGAACAATTACTTTTTCCAGTGAAGAGCATCCGCTAAAAGCACGAGTGCCGACATTTGAGATATTTTCAGAAAGTTCAATCTCTTTTATTGACGTATTTGCAAAAGCTTCAGCTCCTATAGTTTGCAAAGAAGATGGAAGTTCAATTTCTTCTAAATTTGTGCAGTCAGAGAAAGCAAGCCAACCTATCGAAATAATACCTTCAGGAATTATAACTTTTTTAAGCGAAGTAATATAACTAAAGTTTCCAACAGCCTTAACAGGGATACCGTTATAACTTGCAGGAATCGTATATTCTTCTGGAAAGCTATCATCATTATTCGCACTTACAGTCAAATAACTACCATCTTCGCTTACATTAAAATACAGTAAGCCATCACTGCTTGTAAAACTGTCTCCAGGATTGACTTCAGAACCAGAAGGGCAACCTGCTAATAATATTACAAGGAGTGAAATGAATAACAGTTTAAATCTTTGTTTTTTCATGATATCTCCTATTTTTTAGGAGAGAACTATTAATAATAGTTACTACCCCTTAAAATAGATCTAGCACAATTACCCCCCCCCATTGTCAATATTTACAAACACTCTTTGACTGAAAATGTATAAAGTAGTATCTTCTCTTTCATGAGAGATTTTACTTATAAGACACATGGAACTTGTTCTAGGGAGATTCTATTTTCTCTCGATGATGAGAATAGAATTCACAATCTTTCCTTTATTGGCGGATGCAATGGCAATTTAAAAGGAATTGGAAAGCTTTGCGAAGGAAGGGATGCGAAGGAAATCGCAGATCTTCTAGAAGGAAACACTTGCGGATTAAAAAGCACGAGCTGCCCAGATCAGCTTGCAAAGGCTATTAAAGAGGCATTAGCTAATTGAGTTTTCATAAGGAGACCGAGGTCTCCTTTTTTCATACGTTAATACCGTTTTCAGTTAAAAAAGAGATAAATGCATTATAAATGTCGATATGGGCTCTTACATCGCCATTCTCTATAAATACACACAGCAGGTTCAACGCGCTGATCAGCTCTCTCAATTCAAACTCTTCACCGTTAAGAGATCTTTCATGATACAAAGTCATCTTATCCTTAATGAAAGTATCGTTATCATTCTTAATTTCCCACAGTGTTATTAGATTGAGCGTTGAAGGCTTTGAAAAGAATATCTTCAAAACATCGTCGCTATCGGAAACAAAACGGTCTGCATACGCTTTAAGAGAATAGTATTCGTCGTAATCTGGAATGTACATGGAAAAAGTGTAACAAAAAAGGCCTCCTTTTTGGAGACCTCTATGATTAGAATCTGAAGTGGCTGAATGCCTTGTTTGCATCTGCCATGCGGTGTGTGTCTTCTTTCTTCTTGAAAGCAGATCCTGTGCTGTTGTATGCATCAAGTAGCTCATCGGCAAGCTTATCGGACATAGTCTTTCCGTTTCTGCCTCTTGCTGCGTTGATGATCCATCTCATTGCAAGTGCTTCCCTTCTTCCCTCTTTGATTTCAACAGGAACCTGGTATGTAGCACCACCAACTCTTCTGCTCTTAACCTCTACAACAGGCTTTACGTTCTCAACAGCCTTTGTAAATACGTCAATAGCTTTCTCTCCAGACTTCTCTTCAATCTTATTTAGTGCCCTGTATAGGATTCTTGTGCTGATGCTCTTCTTTCCGTCAACCATCATTCTGTTAATGAATCTGGCAACGACTTCGCTGTTGTATACGGCATCTGCTGCAGTAGCCCTTTTAGGGACGTTCAAACCTCTAGACATTTTCTCTTCCCTCCATTAGGCCTTTGGCTTCTTAGCGCCGTACTTAGAGCGGCTTCTCTTCCTATCGTTAACACCAAGAGTATCCTTGCTTCCGCGGATAATGTGGTAACGAACACCTGGAAGGTCCTTAACTCTTCCACCTCTGATAAGAACAACAGAGTGCTCCTGTAGGTTGTGTCCTACACCTGGAATATAAGCTGTAACTTCGATTCCATTTGAAAGTCTTACCCTTGCTACCTTTCTAAGCGCTGAGTTAGGCTTCTTAGGTGTTACAGTCATAACACGTGTACAAACACCCCTCTTCTGTGGGCATCCTTCTAAGGCTGGGCTCTTAGTCTTGCTCTTTGACCTCTGCCTGCCTTTCCTAATTAGCTGATTAATAGTAGGCATCTTACGATACGCTCCTTTGTTTGTTCTCTCCCAATCCTCACAAAAAAGGGAGAAATACCGCTGCACAGGCAGCGGCTATCGAAAATCCCTAGTCAGCATGAGATTCTGGCCAGATTAACAACCCTTAATCTTCTTCGGAAACGATTTCCATTTCCTGTTCGGCCTCATCTCCTAGAGTCTTCATATCTGCTAAATCCTCGATCTCCTTCTCTTCAGCAAGAGATACTGAGGAACTCTTATTGCTCTTTCTCTCCTTGTCCTTTTCGGCCTGTAGAGCGAGCAGGCGCTCATCCTCAAGATGAACTTCTCTATACCTCTTCATACCTGTTCCTGCTGGGATCAGGTGCCCGATGATAACGTTCTCCTTGAGACCGCGCAACTCATCCTTTTTACCCGCAATAGCTGCATTTGTCAATACTTTAGTAGTACTTAAGAACGAAGCTGCAGAAATAAATGAATCTACGCTTAGTGCGGCCTCTGATACACCCTGTAGAACAGGACGTGCGATAGCTGGCTGCTTACCCTGCCTCTTTGCCTCGTCGTTAACCCTCTTGAAGAGGTTCTTATCGACTCTCTGCATCTTAACGAAGTTCGTATCTCCAGCTCTTACGATCTCAACTTTCTTAAGCATCTGACGGATGATGATTCCAAGGTGCTTCTCGTTGATCTCTACACCCTGCATACGATAAACCTTCTGAATCTCCTCTACAAGGAAGGAAAGAACTGCGTTCTCTCCAAGAACATCGAGAACCTCGCGGCTTGTAACTGTCTCATCGCAGAGCTGATCTCCAGCCTTTACCTCATCTCCTTCTCTAACGGAAAGAAGTGCGTCTTTAGTATATACCTTATGAGGATGTTCTTTTCCAAACACGTCCTTGATAACTACTGTCGTAGAACCAGAACCGGACTTGGTGTCGATCTTCGTAACAGTACCGTTAACGCGTGAGAGAATAATCGGATTAACCTTATTTGAAGAAGCAACTTTTCCATGCCTTGCTTCAAAAAGCGAGTCAACCTGAGGAAGACCTCCAGCGATATCTTTTGTAGTCGCACTGTCAATTGCCTCTTTAGCAAGGATGTCTCCAGCCTCAACAACCTCTCCGACTTCCTTTACAACCATGTAAGATCCGCCAGGGATCGGGAATCTGAACTGATCTCCGTTTGCATCCTCGATGATGATCGTAGGATGGAACTGACCAAGCTGCGCAGATGGAACAACGATAAGCTCACTCTCGCCTGCTTCGTTGAAGATCCTTCTATAAGATTTATCGAGAACAAAGTCTGCAAGTTCGATTACAGTTCCGCTTACATCGCTGATAATAGGTGAAGAGAACGGATCGAATGTGATGATCGCGTCTCCAGCCTCTACTACCTGCCCTTCCCTTACGTGAAGTTCAGCGCCTGATGGAACTTTGTATTCGTTCGCACTTGAAAGAACGAATGTTCTCTCTCCAATCGTGCAGAGTCTTCCATTATTCTTAGAAATAACCTCTGTTCCACCTGTTGAGATGTACATTGGATATCCCTTAACAACAGAAGATCCGTCCTCTACTAGGAGGCTCTTATAAAGGCCTGTGATCTCCTCAAGAACCTTTGAAATAGTGATATGTCCCTTTCTTGGGAATAGCGATGTTCCATCGGCTCTCTTAATAACTTGTCCTTTAATCTCACGGATGATCGTCTGATAGTCGAATGAGAGCTTATTATCCTTTGTGGAAGTACTTGCAGTTCCTCCAACGTGGAATGTTCTCATAGTAAGCTGAGTACCTGGCTGACCAATTGACTGCGCAGCGATAATACCTACAGCCTCACCAATTTCAACAGTTCTGTTTGTTGCAAGGTTTCTACCGTAGCACTTTCTACATACGCCATGCTCGCTTTCACAAGTAAGAACTGTACGTAGAAGCACTTTTTCAACTCCAGCATCCTCAATCTTCTTAGCGACTTCGTCACTTATCTCTTCATTTGCCTTTGCAAGAACTACAGGCTTACCATTCTCATCTTTGAGAAGCGGGTGCAATACATCCTCTACAGGACATGATCCTGCTATGCGGCTTGATAGAGATTCGATGATCTGATCTCCATCGTGAACAGCACTAGTCCAGATGCCGTTGATAGTCTGACAGTCTTCTTCAGATACGACTACATCCTGTGCAACATCGACGAGCTTACGTGTGAGGTATCCTGCTTTTGCAGTCTTAAGAGCCGTATCTGTAAGACCCTTACGAGCACCGTTAGAAGATATGAAGAACTCGATGATTGAGAGTCCCTCTTTGAAGTTGCTCTTAATTGGAAGTTCGATGATCTTTCCGTTAGGCTTAGCCATAAGACCACGCATACCGCCAAGCTGCCTGATCTGAGTCTTACTACCTCTAGCTCCTGAATCAGCCATCAAGAACAGCGGGTTGAATCCCCTCTGACTCTTTTTGAGCTCATCCATCAGCACGTTTGTAAGCTTCTCGTTCGTCTCTGTCCAAACTTCGATAACACGGTTGTATCTCTCTTCCTGAGTGATCTGACCTTCGTTATACTGCTCGACAACCTGTGCCTGCTTCTCGTTTGCCTCTTCAATGAGTTCCTTCTTGCTCTCAGGAACGATCATATCAGATAGACCGATTGTAGCACCGAATAGTGTTGCGTATTTAAATCCGAGATCCTTTACAGAATCAAGAAGTTCTACAGCAACGCTTGGCTTATGGTTCTTGATAGTCTCACCAATAACCTTCTTAAGCTGCTTATCTCCAAGGCAGTAGTTCTGGAAAGGAATTCCCTCAGGAATTGCTGAATTGAAGATAATTCTTCCTGCAGTAGTAGCTGTCCAGCTCTTTCCGTCTGCTACAGTCTTAGATCCGTCTTCATTAATGATCTCAAGACCTTTCTTGAAGCGGAAATAGATCTTTTCGTTATATGTTACGCTCTCTGTGTCTATTGCGACTTCTATCTCGTTAATAGACTCAAAATGCTTATATCTCTTTTTCTCTTCCCCTTCTAGCGGAAGCATCTCTTTCGTCAAATAGAATATACCGAGAACCATGTCCTGGCTTGGGAATGCGATAGGCTTTCCGTTTGCTGGGTCAAGAAGGTTCGTAGTTGACAACATAAGTGTCCAACACTCAAGCTGCGCAGCCTGCGTAAGAGGTACGTGAATAGCCATCTGGTCTCCGTCGAAGTCAGCATTGAATGCGTGACATACGAGCGGGTGAAGCTTTAGAGCCTTTCCTTCTACAAGAACTGGCTCGAATGCCTGAATTCCAAGACGGTGAAGGGTAGGAGCACGGTTAAGCATAACAGGGTGCTCTTTTACTACATCATCAAGAATTGACCATACCTCAGGAGCCTCGCTCTCTACTAAGAGTTTTGCCCTCTTGATGTTCTGTGCAACTCCATCCTGTACGAGTTTCTTCATAATAAACGGCTTATAAAGCTCTAAAGCCATCTTAGAAGGAACTCCGCACTGGTGCATTCTAAGCTCTGGTCCAACAACGATTACAGATCTTCCTGAGTAGTCTACACGCTTACCAAGAAGGTTCTGTCTGAATCTTCCCTGCTTACCTTTCAGTGCGTCGGAAAGACTCTTAAGATCTCTCTTTGAAGATCCCTTTGTCGGGTTTGCCGTCTTGGAGTTGTCAAATAGGGAATCAACAGCCTCCTGAAGCATCCTCTTCTCGTTGCGGATGATGATATCTGGAGCCTGGATCTTTATTAGACGATCAAGACGGTTATTTCTATTAATAACCCTTCTATATAGTTCGTTTAAGTCCGTTGTTGCAAAGCGTCCACCGTCAAGCTGTACCATAGGGCGTAGATCTGGTGGGATTACAGGGATTACCTTAAGAATCATCCACTCAGGGCGGTTTCCACTCTGCAAGAAATCCTCGCAATAGCGGATTCTGGAAAGAAGCTTGCTGTCAATCTTATTGTTAGCCCCTTCCTTCTGGCTAAGCTGTGATCTTAACTCATCAGAAAGTGCCTGAAGATCGAGATCTTTTAACAGCTCATAGATAGCCTCTGCTCCCATTTCTGCTTTGAATGTGTCGCCATATTTGTCGTATAAGCTATCATACTGCTCTTCTGAAAGAACCTGATTCTTTCTAAGCTCATCTGTGTGCGTACCAGGATCGATTACAACGTACTTCTCATAAGAGAGGATCTCCATAAGCTCGACTCTCTTGATATCCAAAAGGTAGCTCATGATTGACGGTGTTGATCTATAGAACCAAATGTGCGCAACTGGGGCTGCAAGTGTTATGTGTCCCATTCTCTCACGGCGTACTTTAGTATCAGATACTTCTACGCCGCATCTGTCACAAACAACTCCCTTATATCTATTTGATTTGAACTTTCCGCAATAGCATTCCCATTCCTTAGTGGTTCCGAAAATGCGTTCGCAGAATAATCCATCCCTCTCAGGGCGGAGAGATCTGTAGTTAATCGTCTCCGGCTTTTTAACCTCGCCGTAGCTCCATGCGAGAATCTGCTCAGGGGAAGCGAGCTTAATTCTAATGGTGCTGAAATCCTGAATTTCCTTCATTCTCTCCTCCTAGAAAGTACCTTTCTCTTTTTTAGCAATCAGTTCTTCATCACGCTCTGTGAGCGCTACCTGCTTGCCATTCTCATCATATACGGACATATCGAGCGCAAGACCTCTTACTTCCTGAACAAGAACGTTGAATGCCTCTGGCATGCTGCTTGTCTTTGTAGGCTCGCCCTTGACGATTGATCCGTAAATCTGCACCCTACCCTTCATGTCGTCGCTCTTAATTGTTAAGAGTTCCTGAAGCGTATTTGCCGCTCCATATGCCTCAAATGCCCAGACTTCCATCTCTCCAAGTCTCTGACCTCCGAACATAGCCTTACCTCCAAGAGGCTGCTGTGTTACAAGAGAATAAGGACCTGTGCTTCTAGCGTGCATCTTATCATCTACCAAGTGGTGCAATTTCAGATAGTAAATGTAACCGCAGAATACATCGTTTACAAATGGAACACCTGTTCTTCCATCGTAGAGACGGATCTTAGAGTTCTTTGGAAGACCAGCTTTAACCATCTCTGCCTCGATCTGTTCCATTGAAGCACTCTGGAATACCGGCGTCTTATACCATACGTCATTCTTTACGGCTGCCCATCCTAACTGTGTCTCCATCAGCTGTCCGATGTTCATACGAGAAGGAACACCGAGAGGGTTCAGACATACGTCAAGCGGAGTGCCATCTTCCATGTATGGCATATCCTCTTCTGGAAGCACACGGGATACAACACCCTTGTTTCCGTGTCTACCAGCCATCTTGTCTCCCTGCTTTAGCTTACGCTTTGTAGCAATTAAGACCTTGATTGTATGCTCTACCCCTGGCTGCAGCTCATCTTTCTCGCTCTTCTGCAGATGCTGGATGTCGATAACAGTACCCTCTGTTCCATGAGGAACCTTAAGAGATGAGTCTCTTACCTCTTTAGCCTTTTCACCGAAGATAGAGTTAAGAAGCTTAATCTCTGGCGTAGTATCGCTCTCGCTCTTAGGAGTTACCTTTCCTACAAGAATATGACCCGGTCGTACATATGTTCCGACACATACGATACCATCGTTATCAAGATGCTCCAAAAGTTTTTCAGATGTATTTGGAATATCTTTTGTAAGCTTTTCAGGTCCAAGCTTCGTATCTCTTATGTCTACGCTGAACTCCTTAATATGGATTGATGTGTAGATATCTTCTCGTACAACTCTTTCACTGATTAATACAGCGTCTTCGTAGTTATATCCGTTCCATGGAACGAATCCTACAAGAATGTTTCTTCCAAGAGCAAGCTCTCCCTTGTCCGTTGCAGGACCATCAGCAAGAACATCTCCCTTATCAACATGATCTCCAAGGTTTACGATAGGTTTCTGGTTCAAACAGGAATCCTGGTTTGTTCTCTCAAACTTGTGTACCTGGTATGTATCGATCTCTCCTTCAATCTCAGATTCAGCCTTGTCTACAAGAATCTCAATTCTAGTAGAGGATACATACTTAACGGTTCCGCCTCTCTTTGCCTTGATTAGAACGCCAGAGTCATATGCGGCTCTCTGCTCCATTCCAGTTCCAACCCTTGGAGCCTCAGGGAATACTAGCGGTACAGCCTGACGCTGCATGTTTGAACCCATGAGAGCACGGTTAGCGTCATCATGCTCTAAGAACGGAATTAGGGATGTCGCAACAGATACTACCTGCTTTGGAGATACGTCCATCCAGTCGATCTCTTCAGGGCGAGCAGTTCCATAGTCTCCATTTCCTCTTACAGAAACCTCTTCCTCTAGGAAATGTCCCTCTTCGTCTATTTTCGCGTTTCCTTGTGCGATCTTGCATCTCTCTTCATCGTTTGCATCAAGGTACTTAACTTCGTTTGTTACAATGCCGTTTACAACTCTTCTGTATGGAGTCTCAATAAATCCGAGATCATTGATGCGTGCATAGTTTGCAAGAGAGAGAATAAGACCAATGTTAGATCCTTCTGGAGTCTCAATAGGACAGATTCTTCCATAGTGCGTATAGTGTACGTCACGAACTTCGTAAATAGCGCGTGCGCTGCTTCTGGAAAGTCCTCCCTTAGGACCGAGTGCGGAAACTCTTCTCTTATGTGTAAGCTCAGATAATGGGTTTACCTGATCCATGAACTGTGATAGCTGTGATGAACCGAAGAACTCTTTAATCGCACCTACGATAGGCTTAATAGAGATGATCTCCTGAGGCTTTACAGTATCATCAGCGATATTCATCTTCTCCCTTGCAGTCTTTGCCATGCGGGAGAATGCATCCATGATAGAAATCTGGAGAAGCTCTCCGACCGTTCTAACCCTTCTGTTTCCAAGGGCGTCGATATCGTCTTCCTTAATTTCTCCTTCACAGAATAATTCGAGGTTTCTTACAGTTTCTATGACATCTTCAGGGAGTAAAGAGGTGCTTGTCTTATACTCAGCCTCATTCATGCCATAAAACTTCTTATTGAGTTTATAGCGACCAATATTTGAAAGATCGAAACCTCGTGAATTCAAGAACATCTCCTGGAAGTAATTGATAATTCTAGCAGGATCAGGGAATGTCTTAAGGTTCTGAGGAAGTGCGTTCTTACATGCTTCTACAATCTGGTTGATGTATTCAGCCTGGAACTCCTCAGATGATTCATTTCTATAATGAGGACAATGAAGAGCTTCCCTTCTAAGAGTCTTTACTATTGCCATCTCAGGGTGGTCGATGTCTTTTCCACCAGCAGCAATTACTTCAACCTCTGCAATATTGAGATTGCTCAACTCTCTTAGGTCAAGTGTTCTTAACTCATCTCCTGCGCAGTAGATGATCTCATTGTCAACAACGATATCTTTATAGCTATAGAACTTCTGATCGCCATAGTCCTCAGCTGTGCTGATGCTTTCAGAAGCATAGAATGCGCTAATAATCTTCTCTCTTGTATCGATACCGAGAACGCGTAAGAAATATGTGACTAAGAAAGGTTTCTTACCAATCGACACCTGGATGATGTTATTAACTCTCTTCTTCTCCTGATTTGAAGTAATGTCTCCACTCTTCTTAGTATCGATCTTCTCATTCTTTCTAGTTAGTGCGAACTCGACTTTAGTTCCAGAATATGGGTATAGCGTTCCATAATATACGGATGAAGAGTCCATCCTCTTTCCAAGTTTAAAAACAATACCAGGAGATCTTACGATCTGGGATACGATAACTCTTTCTGCCCCGTTTATAATAAACGTACCGCGATCCGTCATCAGAGGGAAATCACCAAAGAAGATCTCTTTCTCCCTCATTTCACCTGAACGTAGGGATAACGTGACTTTCGCCTTTACAGGAACACCGAAACTTCTTCCCTTCTTCTTACACTCAGATTCTGAGTATTTGATTCCATCCATGTCTACGGTATAACCGTTGTAATAAACAATCATATCCTCATTAGGACTCTTAATAGGGAATACTGTGCGGAAAATATGTTCTAATCCATATGCAGGATCAGGCTCAAGACCTTTTTCAAGCCTATCGAGCTGTAAGAATTTCTTATAGGAATCCGTTTGAATGCCAATAAGATTTGGTAGTGTGCAGACTTCTGGTAATTCTGAACCGATGTCTAATCTCTTCAAGGGTTTTCCGTTAGAACCCATCTATGTACCTCCATAAAGCACCGAAGTACTATTAAAAAACTACGTCTTTTATAGACACGTTATGCCATCGGGGTCTCCGATGGCATATTCCTAGGCACTACGGCCTAGGTAAAATAAATGAAAGCTTAGTTAGCAGCAACAACTTCTACTACGCAGCCGGCAGCCTCAAGCTTCTCTTTGATAGAAGCAGCTTCTTCCTTGCTTGCTCCTTCCTTGAGTACTCCACCGTTCTCGCAGAGATCCTTAGCCTCCTTAAGGCCAAGACCTGTAACGCCGCGAACTTCCTTGATACATGCAATCTTCTTAGCAGCATCAACGCTCTTTAGTGTTACGTTGAACTCTGTTGGCTCTTCAGCAGCAGCTTCAGCTGATGCAGCTCCTGGTGCAACTGCTACTGCAGCAGCGGCAGCCTGTACGCCAAACTTCTCTTCCATCATCTTAATAAGATCGGAAACTTCCATTACAGTCATGTTAGCAATGGACTCTAGGATTTCTTCTTTTGTAGCCATATTATCTACTCCTTAAAATTTATTTTAACGGTTCAGCAGGTTACGGGTAGACTGAAACCGTATGTTTTTAGTTTGCCTCTACGGCGCCACCCTTTGACTCTACATAAGCCAAGAGTGTTGCAGCAAGTTTCTGAACAGGTGCCTTCATCGTTCCCATTAAAGATGCGATGAGTTCGAGCTTTGTAGGCAGCTTTGAAAGTGCTTCAATCTGAGCAGCATCCATGAATTCGCCATCTACAAGCGCTCCCTTGATCTGAAGTTTGCCATTGTCCTTTGCAGCCTCGAAAAGCTTTTTAGCAACAACGTTAGCTGTATCGCCCTTTGCAAGTGCAACAGCAGTAGGTCCAATCATCTGAGCCTCGGCTCCGCTCTTGTCTAAGTTCTTAAGAGCGATCTTAGCATATCTGTTCTTTACAACACGGTATGCAGCGTCGTCAGCTCTTAAAGATTTTCTGATATCAGTGATCTGAGCAACAGTTAGCCCCCTGTAGTCTGTGAAGATGAAGCTGTTGTATGCTCCAAACTCATCCTGAAGAGCCTTTACTGCGTCCTCTTTTGCCTGGGTAATTCTTGTCTTGTATTCCATATCATCACTCCTAGTTCTTGCTTGATGCTAAGAGGCTCTTAACATCGATGTGGACTCCAGGTCCCATTGTAGAAGAGAGAGCTACAGAGAGAACGAAATCACCCTTAGCATCACTTGGCTTTCTTCTCATGATCTCTTCGATTGCAACACGTGCGTTCTCTACGATGAGATCCTTCTCCATGTTTACCTTACCTACTGCTAAGTGAACAACACCAGTCTTGTCTGAGCGGAACTCAACACGACCTTTGTTAAGCTCTGCGAGAGCTTCTTTAATGTCATTTGTAACAGTATGAGTCTTTGGGTTTGGCATAAGACCACGGCGTCCAAGGATTGGTCCAAGTCTTCCTACGTCTTTCATCATATCCGGTGTCGCAACTGCAACATCGAAATCAAGCCAACCGCCTCTGACTTTTTCGATAAGATCATTATCTCCAACATATGCAGCACCTGCATCTAATGCTTCCTGTGCTTTCTCGCCCTTAGCAAATACTAAGATCTTCTTCTGTGCTGAGAACTGATTCGGAAGGACTACAGTATCGCGGACAGACTGGCTCTTTTTAAGAGATAACTTAACAGAAACCTCTACAGTCTCTGGGAATGAAGCAAAAGCGAGATCCTTTACAAGACCTACTGCTTCATCAAGTCCATAAGCTTTAGTTCTGTCAATTTTCTTGACAGCTTCCTGATATTTCTTACCTCTTTTCATCTTACTTCTCCACCTCTACACCCATTGAGCGGGCTGTTCCTGCTACGATTCTCTTTGCAGCTTCTAGATCGTTTGCATTTAAATCGGGCATCTTTGTAGTTGCGATTTCAGTAAGCTGAGCATCTGTAAGCTTTCCAACTTTCGTCTTATTAGGTGTTCCGGATGCTGTTTCAAGTCCGAGAGCCTTCTTAATAAGAACTGCTGCAGGAGGTGTTTTAAGCTCAAATGTGAAGCTCTTATCCTGATAAACTGTGATAACAACTGGTACGATAAGTCCAGCTTCAAATGACTTTGTTCTGTCATTGAACTGCTGAACAAACTGTGGGGCACTGACACCATGAGGACCAAGAGCAGGACCAACTGGTGGTGCTGGTGTGGCCTTCTGGGCAGGGCACTGCAACTTAATTACGGCAGTAACCTTCTTCTTTGCCATTTTTTTCTCCTTACGCTAGCCCTAGTCTGGGTTGACTGGAAAGTATCGGGGCCGCGCTGGTAATAACGCCTGTCTACGATCAGGCTCCCACCTTGCTTATTGCAAGGGAGTATATATAGCTTAAAAATAAACTATGCAAAAAATCAAAAGTCCATTACTGGACTGTCTTCTCAACTTGTGAGAAATCTACATCAACAGGAGTGAAACGTCCTAAAATCTCCAGAGAAAGGCGTAATTTACCTTTCTGTAGATCAATATCCTCAACAGTTCCCTTGAAAGATGCAAAAGGTCCGCTAATAACAAGAACCTCTTCTCCTTTTTCAAAGTCCTGCTTAGGACGGAATGTCCTTTCGGGCGCAATCTCTCCTGTTCGCTCTAGAATCTGGCGATGCTCTCTTGCACTAAGCGGAGTCGGAGGCACTAGTCCAGATTTATCTGCACTTATAAATCCCGTAACGCCCTGAATTCTAATAATCTTCGTTGTGATCTGCCTCCAGTTCTCTCCAAGATCGAGTTCAACAAGAATGTAGCCAGGAAGAACTTTCCTCTGCTCCATCTTCCTCTCCCCTTTCTCATTGAGAACTTCAACAGTCTCCATAGGGACGCTTACGCCAGTGCAATATAATTCAAATTCAGGATCGTTAGCTCTAAGCTTATTGATGATTCTCTCAATCTTCTGCTCATATCCCGAATATGTATGTACTACGTACCAACCTTTCGCCATATATCAAATCCTAGAATAGTAAATCGAGGCCTAGACCGAGAAGTACGTCTACAAGGCCAAGAACGATTGCAAATACGAGAGTTGAAACAATTACAACCCATGTGGACTGAAGGACAACCTGCCTAGTAGGCCAGCTTACCTTCTTCATCTCTGCAACACATTCTTTGAAATATCTGATGATCTTCTTCATTGGAACCTCTTAAGACTCGACTCAAGGATCCTACAGGCCAAGAGGGACTCGAACCCCCAGCATGCGGTTTTGGAGACCGCCGCTCTACCATTGGAGCTATTGGCCTATACGAGCCTTGAGCCAGACATGTCTTATCTTATTTAATCTTTGTTTCCCTATGAAGGGTATGCTTGTGTTCGAACGGACAATACTTCATAAGCTCTAGCTTATTAGGAGTATTGCGGCGGTTCTTCTCCGTTGTGTAGTTCTTCTGCTTGCACTCTGTGCACTGTAGAGCGATCTTTTCTACAGGTCCTTTCTTCTTTGAACTTGCCATATTCTCTCCTCGGCTTATACCGTGTATTTTCTTTTTAGAGCCCTCGGCCGGGATTGGACCGGCGACCCCCACCTTACCATGGTGGTGCTCTACCACTGAGCTACAAGGGCATCAAGCTAGCACATCCAGCCATGGGAAAAACCATGTTCTTAAAACATGCACTAGCCACGATAAACCAAAAGGGCATATTTTGTCAATATGTATTTGCTAATTTTGAAATTAGCTCAAACTCAAATGAAAAAATCATGCGCTTGAAGATATAATAATGCAAAAATATGCTGTTTTAAAGCCCCTATTTTTGTTACCATATCTTTTGCAGTTGAATATATTATATAAGTTTATCTATTGTAAAATCCAAAGCTAACGGGGAGAATTCAATGGCTAGTGAAACAAAAACAAGGTATGGCAGAGTCAGCAAAGATATAGCACAGGACTTTGCAGAACAACTTAAGTACACATTCGACTCTGACGTATATCACCGCGACAACCAGGCAAGATATCAGGCTATTGCGCTTGCAATCAGAGACAGAATCATTCATCAGTGGGATGTGACAAGAAAGACGCAAAAAGAGAAAAAGGGGAAAAGAGTCTATTATCTTTCTTTAGAATTCTTAATGGGCAGAGCGATGACAAACAACGTCATTAATCTCGGAATAGAAGGCCCTGTAAGAGATGCTCTAAAGAGCTTAGGATATGATTTTGAAGAACTTAGAGATCAAGAGCCTGACGCTGGACTTGGAAACGGAGGACTAGGAAGACTTGCAGCATGTTTCTTAGACTCTCTTGCGACACTAGAAATTCCAGCATACGGTTATGGAATCCGCTACAATTATGGAATTTTCAACCAGCAGATTAAAAACGGCTGGCAGGTAGAACAGCCTGACAACTGGTTAAAAGACGGAAACCCATGGGAGATCATGAGAAGGGATCTAGTATTTCCTGTCTATTTTGGAGGAGATGTAAAACAATACAGGGAGAACGGCAGAGATATCTTCGTATGGGAACCAAAAGAACAGGTAAATGGAATGGCCTATGACACACCTGTCGTAGGATATGGCGGAAAGACTATCAACACTCTTCGCCTCTGGAGTGCAATGAGTCCTGAAGGATTCTCATTTCAGGAATTCAACAGCGGAGATTACACAGAAGCCGTAAGAAACAAAATTAATGCAGAAACCCTTTCTCAGGTACTCTACCCTAACGACACGTTATACATGGGTAAGGAGCTGAGACTCAAGCAGCAGTACTTCTTCGTCTCATGTTCCCTTCAGGATGCAATCAGAAGAGCAAAGAGGGACGGCGTCACATGGAAGGAATTCCCGAACAAGACGGCAATACAGCTTAACGACACCCACCCATCTCTTGCAATACCAGAATTAATGAGGCTGTTAATAGATCAGGAAGGACTTGGATGGGATGAGGCTTGGGATATCACCGTAAAGACTATGGGATATACAAACCATACGTTAATGCCAGAAGCTCTTGAAAAATGGCCTCTTCCAATGCTTGAAAGCCTGCTTCCAAGACATATGCAAATCATATATGAGATTAATCAGCGTTTTATCAGTAACGCAGTATCATATTTCCCGATGCAGAGCGATAAGATCGCAAAAGTATCAATCATCGAAGAAAGCAATCCAAAGATGGTAAGAATGGCAAACCTATCAATTATCGGAAGCCACAGCACAAACGGCGTTGCTGCATTACATTCAGAGCTTTTAAAAAAGAGCATGTTCCCAGAATTCAATTTGATCTATCCTGAGAGGTTCAACAACAAGACGAATGGAATCACACAGCGCAGATGGCTGCTTGACGCAAATCCGGAACTGGCTAAGCTAATCAGCTCTGCTATCGGAGACAAATGGATTACAGACTTTGATGAAATCAAGAAGCTCAAAGATTTTGCTTATGATGATTCTTTCGTAGAGCAGTTTGCTAAGATCAAATACAAGTCAAAATTAAATGCGGCATCATTCTTAAAGAAAGATGCATCGATCATTTTAAATCCAGACACTCTTATAGATGTGCAGGTTAAGAGAATTCATGAGTACAAGAGACAGCTGCTTAATGCATTAAACATTCTGATGATCTACAACAAGATGAAGAATGATGATGCATACAGGACATCATTTACCCCTACTACGTTCCTATTTGGGGGAAAGGCGGCTCCTGGATATGTAAATGCAAAGTTGATTATCAAATTCATCAATAACATTGCAAACGTAATTAATTCCGACAGCCAGGTAAATAAGCTCATACAGGTACACTTCATGCCTAACTACCGCGTTACAATGGCAGAGAACATCATCCCTGCAACGAACATATCAGAGCAAATTTCCACTGCGGGAACAGAAGCATCTGGAACAGGAAACATGAAGTTCATGTGTAACGGAGCATTGACGCTTGGAACTCTCGATGGAGCAAACGTTGAAATGGCAGAAGAGGTTGGAAAGGAAAACATCTTTATCTTCGGCCATACGGAAGAAGAGATATCGAAACTCTCAAAGGATTACAATCCGTACGACTGGGTTGAAAAAGATCCTGAGATTCAAAGCATGATTGATCTAATCGAATCTGATTATTTCAACATCCATGAGCCTAACATCTTTGAACCTCTAAGAAAGAGTCTGTTCGATTATGGCGATAAGTACTTCCTATTTGCAGACCTCAGAATGTATCACGACAGGCATGAAGAGGCGGAAAAACTCTATAAGGAAAATCCTACAGAGTGGAACAGAAAGGCTGTCTTAAATATTGCGGCATCAGCAAAGTTCAGTTCTGACAGAACCATAAAAGAGTACGCAAAAGACATCTGGAACGTAAGTCCTTGCAAAGTTAAAAAGGCAAAAGACGACACTGTTCTAGAAGATGCTAGAAACAAAGATGTTAAATAAACAATGATGGCCGTTTCATAAAACGGCCATTTTTCATATTGACAGGAAAGAAAACAGATAAAGAAGAACAGGGGCGAAGATTAATGCGGGGAGAAAATTTCCGGTCTTTACCTTCTTTAAATTCAAAAGAGATAATGAAAGCATTATCAGAAGATAGCCCCCGACAGCGCTTATTATGGCAATGCCGTCATCGCCAAGCACAGGGGAAATATAAGCCCCGGCAAGTGTGAAGAATCCCTGATAAACTATAATAGTCGCAGCAGAAAGGAAAACGCCTTTTCCATAAGCTGATGTAAAAACTATCGCCATAAAACCGTCCATCACGCTTTTAATAAGTATAAGTTCGTAATCGCCTAGAGTCCCGGCATTTATGCTTCCGACTATGCTCATTGCACCAGAACAGAATAGAAGGCTTGAATTTAAGAATGCAATGCCGAAAGATGAATCATCGCCGTCTTTAGAAAATTTGTTTCCAATACTCAACACCCTGTCTTCGATTCTTAATGCAGAACCGGCAAAGCCTCCAAGAATTAACGCAAAAAGGCTTGAAAGAGTATCAGGACTGCCGGATGCCATTCCTAAGCCAAGAACAAGCGTTATAAGCCCCGAAGAGGTCATAACAATCTCTTCGAAATCCTTTTTAATTTTCGATTTAAAAAAAAGGCCTAAAAAAGCCCCAATAATAACTGCAATGGCATTTATAAAAGTTGCGATCATATGTGGAGAATACGTCTTTTCTTATTTTTTTAGCAAGATTAGAATAGGGGCATGACGACAATTTTTCTTCTTGCCGGAGAATCAAAAAGAATGGGAGATAATAAAATGCTCCTGCCTTTTAAAGGAAAGAATTTATTTGAAAGCACACTGCAAAGCGCATTAACCCTGTCAGATAGGATCATTGCAGTCCTTGGAAGAGACGAAGAAATAATAAAGACTGTTTTAAAAAATTACGACGTTGAAATAAGGATAAACAGGAACTATAAGGAAGGACAGCGCTCAAGCATCTTGGTAGGGCTTGAAGGAATTTACGACGACGTTGCGATACTTCCAGGAGACCTTCCGCTTTTAAAAGAAGAAGATTGGACGATGGGCCTAAGATATTTAAGCCTATGCATAAGTTCTAGACCTTACCACAATGGCAATCCAGGACATCCAGTATTCATCGCCAGAAGAGACTTAAAAGGCCTTGAGACAAGCTCAAAGCCTTTTAAAGAATATCTGGAAGACATAGGAATCTATAAATACGACGCTACGGTCGGTGCTGTATTCGATATCGATACGAAAGAAGATTTCAACCGTTTACTCGACAATGACAGCACCATCCTTAACGGCTAACCTGACACTCTTTGAAGCCTCTCCCTTCAGCATATAAAGCGAAAGAGGATTTTCGATATCATTCTGTATGGCTCTTCTGATAGGACGAGCGCCAAAAGCAGGATCGAATCCAGCTTTCATTACAAGAGCCTCAACGTCATCTGTCCAAGAAAGCTCCACGCCCCTCTTCTCCATCCTCTCTTTAAGCTTATTAAGCTCAAGACGTACGATCTTCCTTATTTCCGCCTCTCCAAGAGGATTGAATACGATGATCTCGTCTATACGATTAACGAACTCAGGCTTGAAAGCAGATCTTATGGCATTCATAACATTCTCTTTAGCTCCCTCTTTATCCTTAAGGATATATTCAGAACCTAAATTGCTTGTCATTATGATGATAGTATTCGTAAAATCTACGACCCTACCCTGTCCGTCTGTCAGTCTGCCATCGTCCAATACTTGAAGCAGGATATTGAAAACATCAGGATGAGCCTTCTCAATCTCGTCAAAAAGGACAACGGAGTACGGCCTTCTTCTTACAACCTCAGTAAGCTGTCCTCCCTCCTCATAACCAACATATCCTGGAGGAGCTCCAATAAGACGGGAGACGGAGAATTTCTCCATATATTCACTCATATCTATTCTTGTAAGAGCTTTCTCATCATCAAACAGTATGGATGCGATGCTCTTTGCAAGCAGCGTCTTACCAACTCCAGTAGGACCAGCGAACAGGAAAGATCCAAGAGGCCTATGCTCATCAGAAAGCCCCGCCTTATTCCTTCTTATTGCGTTGGAAATTGCCTCAATAGCTTCATCCTGTCCTATTACACGCTCAGAAAGCGTCTTATCTAGATCGATGTACTTCTGTTTTTCAGAACCCATCATCTTTGCAACAGGGATTCCCGTCCAAAGCGATACTACTTTTGCAATATCATCTTCAGTAACTTCTTCTTTAAGCACGCCTCCAAGACTCTGGACCTTAGCTTCAGCATCCTTCAGTTCATTCTGGAGCTCAGGAATTTTTCCGTGTTTTATCATGGCGGCCTTGCTCAGATCGCCATTTCTCTCGGCTGCCTCTTCCTCTGATTTAAGCTTCTCAAGTTCCTCTTTCTTAGATCTCAAATTTGAGATGCTTTCCTTTGCATTGAGATATTTGGCATGCATTACCTCATACTTCTCTTTGTTTTCCGCAAGCTCCTCTTCAATCTTCTTAAGACGTTCCTTGCTCTGCTCGTCATCCTCTTTCTGAAGCGCCTGTTTTTCAATATTAAGCTGAAGCATCTTACGTTCTGCCTGATCGAGTTCTGCCGGTTGACTTTCAAGCTCCATCTTTATCTGGCTAGCAGCCTCATCTACGAGGTCTATAGCTTTATCAGGTAAGAAACGGTTTGTCAGATATCTGTCAGAAAGAACTGCAGCAGAGACTAGAGCCTCATCCTTAATCCTTACGCCATGGTGGACCTCATATTTGTTCTTTAGTCCTCTAAGAATGGAAATAGTGTCCTCTACGCTTGGTTCTTTTGTATAAACAGGCTGGAATCTTCTCTCTAGAGCCTTATCCTTTTCGATATACTTTCTGTATTCATCCAAAGTCGTAGCTCCGATTGCATGAAGTTCACCCCTTGCTAGAGCAGGCTTAATTAAATTTGACGCATCTGTTGATCCTTCTGCAGCTCCAGCGCCAACTATGGTATGAAGCTCGTCTATAAACAGAATGATATTTCCATTGCTTTTTGCAATGTCATTGACAACGCCTTTAAGCCTCTCTTCAAACTCGCCTCTAAACTTTGCACCAGCAACAAGGGCGCCGATGTCTAGAGACAAAAGCCTTTTATCTTTTAGACTCTCGGGAACATCTCCTTTTGCAATTCTTAGCGCCAGTCCTTCTACAATAGCAGTCTTTCCTACTCCTGGTTCACCAATCAGAACAGGATTGTTCTTAGTCCTTCTGGAGAGAACCTGCATGACCCTTCTTATCTCCTCATCCCTTCCGATGACAGGATCAAGTTTATCCTCGCGTGCCAGCTTAGTCATGTCACGGCAATATTTTTCAAGTGCCTGATAACCGCTTTCCGGATCGTTTGAAGTAACTTTCTTATCGCCTCTTACGCTTTTTAAAGCTTCAAGAACTGAAGACTCGTCTACTCCATACTTGTTTAAAATGCTCTTTACATCTGCGTCTTCTTTTAAAGCAGCAAGCAAAAAATGTTCTGTCGAAACGTATTCGTCCTTGAATTCTATAGAAACCTTCTCTGCCCTGCTCAATACTTTCTGCAGTGCTCTAGATAACCCTCTGTTTACATCTCCATAGCTCTTAGGCTGTCTGTTTAAAAAGTCCTCGACCTCATTCTTTATTTCAGTGCTAGGCGCCCCTATTTTCTCAAGCAAAGGGATTATCAAACCTTCATTATCGCCTAAAAGGGCGTAAAGTACGTGAAATGTATTAATCTCTGCACTTGATTTCTCTTCTGCGATATTAACAGCACTATTAAGGGCTGCTTGCATCTTTAGCGTATATTTATCTATATTCATTTTCTACCTCTAAAAAGGCATCACACACATAGATAAATTAATAATAAGAAAGAAAAACGACAATAGAGACTCAAACTTTAAAAGAAACAAGATATGATTTAACAAAATCTATGCTTTCATCCCTGTTGAAATTCTTGAAAAATGCTATTTGAAAGCAAAATGATTCCATTAAAGAGAATATATGTTTTGCAGTCATATCAACAGAACATGTTTTGACGATTGTGCCTTTTTGAATTCCTCGGGAAAGAAGACGCTTAAACAATATACTGAGTTTAGCAGTTCTTTTGTAAATTATTTCAGAGAAGTCCTTGTTAAACTCTTTTTCATGGAGCATGACCTCCATTAGTCTCGTAAGCTCTGCCTCCGCATTGATCGCAGAATCTACAATCTTAGTACAGATTGCAATTATCTTATCAATTTCATCACCTATGCTGTCATCAAATGCAAGAGTTGAAAGTTCTGTGAAAAGGCGCCCTGTTACGAGCTTAACCGCATAATAATATATCTCGTCTTTATCTTTGAAATATTGATATATTGTTGGGCGTGAGAGTCCAGATTTCTCTGCTATTAAAGAGAGATTAGCCTCTCTGTAACCTACATCGGCAAATACTTCTAATGCTGTTTTAAGAATATTTTCCTTTCTTGCATCATGATCAATTTTTTTTGGCATACTAAATTAAGAATACACTGTATTTTGACAAAAATAAAGGATATTGTAAAAAATATTTTTATCTAATGATAATTATTATCAATTAATATATAATATTGACAATTATTCCATTTATACTTATATTCATATTACATAAGGAGAACAAAATGGCTAATTTTTATTTTTGTAAAGAATGCGGTAATGTATTTACTTCTAATAATAAGGCAAGCGTAAACTGCTGCGGAGAGACTTGGAATGCTCTAGAAATTGCAGGAGAACCTAATGAGAAGCATCAGCTTGATGTGAAAGTTGAGAATGGAAAAAGAGTTTTCACATCTCATCACCCACAGACAAGCGAGCACTACTTCCCGTTCATTGCTTTCGTAAGCAACTGCGGAGCTTTAAAGATCAAGACTTTCAAAGCAGATGAAGAAGTTAAGTTCTGTCTAAAGGAAGAGAAACACGGCAAACTTTACTGGTTCTGCAATCTTCATGGACTATATGAGATGGATGTATAACAAAAGCGGCCGATTGGCCGCTTTTATTTTAATATGTCAACGTATCTGAAAGTGTTGCGACCATCACGGCCTTTATCGTATGCATTCTGTTTTCAGCTTCATCAAATACGATGCTGTTTTTACTCCTAAATACCTCGTCTGTAACTTCCATCTCTTTTAAACCGTATTTTTCATATACGTCCTTTCCAATAGTAGTATTCAAATCATGGAAAGACGGGAGACAGTGCTCAAATAATACATTAGGATTACCGCTTGCTTTTAGAAGATCCATCGTCACCTGATAATCCTTTAAAAGTGCAATACGCTCAGCCATCTTATCTTCTTCACCCATTGAAACCCAGATATCCGTATAGATTACATCAGCATTTTTAACAGCTTCTTTAGGATCTTCTGTTACGATTATTTCTGAGCCATTCTCTTTTGCCTTCTTTTGGCAGATTTTCAAAAGATTTTCATCAGGAAACAACGATTTTGGAGACGCTACGGCATAAGATGAGCCGACAGTTGAACAGCCTATCATCAAAGCATTTGCAACATTATTCCTGCCATCCCCGATATAAGCAAACTTGATGTCAGAACTCTTTTTATGCGTGTGTTCAATCGCTGTCATCATATCTGCAAGAAACTGCGTTGGATGATCCGTATCAGTCAGTCCGTTCCAGACAGGAATCTTGCTAAACGTAGCAAGATCTTCAACCAGCTTCTGACTATACCCCCTGTACTCTATTCCGTCATATAGACGTCCAAGTACTTTAGCAGTATCTTCGATACTCTCTTTCTTTCCTGCCTGAGAGTTAGTCAGATATGTTACGTTCGCACCTTCATCATATGCTGCAACTTCGAAAGAACATCGTGTTCTTGTGCTAGTCTTATCAAAAATTAGCACGATATTCTTTCCTTCCAACAGCTTCCCATCGACCATCGTACTATGATCTAGGCCTTTCTTTTTTGCTTTTAACTGAAAAGCAAGATCTATAAGATATTCTATTTCCTCTTTTGAGTAATCTAAAAGGCTTAAAAAGCTTCTTCCCTTTAATTTCATGGAGCCTCCTAATTTAGAAATACTACATATTCATGCATAACAAGTCAAGTAAAATTGTATTTTTATTCAATTTCTCCGATGTTTTGAGCAATATTTGGAATATCTATGCTATTTTCATCATCAGAGAGTTCTATCTTTGAAAGTCTAGAAGTTATCATAGCATTACGCTTGATTACAGCATCAATTCTCTTTCCTGCACTTCCTATAGCACTTTGAGTCTGTAAAAGTTCTTGAGAAAACTTCTCCATTAGGATCTTAATCCTAGAGAAAAGATCCCTAACCTCCTTGCTCTTTTTCTCAATCTGCAGCGTCTTAAAGCCCATTCCAAGGCTTACGAGAAGTGCCGAGAACGTAGTTGGCCCGCTGATAATAACCTTGTACCTGTTCTGTATTCCATCTACATATCCTGGATCTCTTAAAAGTTCTGCATAAAGACTCTCTGTAGGAACGAAAAGGATCGCAAAATCTGTAGTACGCGGTGGATTGATATACTTTTCCGCAATGTCCTGAGCCTCTTTTCTTACTCTCTCTCTAAGTGCCTTTAGTGATGATTCTATCAAATTCTCGTTAGAGCTGTTTGCAGCCTCCACGTATCTCTCATAGTCCTCCTTAGGAAATTTTGAGTCTATAGGAATATACACTTCACCATCGTCCCGACCTGGAAGGCGGACTGCAAACTCCACGACCTCCGCACTCTTAGGACGCGGGTGGAAGTTTTTCACATATTGATCAGGGGATAGAATATCGGAAAGGATTGCCTCAACCTGCACTTCCCCCCATACGCCCCTGCTTTTTACATTTCCGAAGATCTTATTTAAATCGCTTACGCCTTGGCTTAGTTTCGTCAATTCTGAAAGAGCAGATCTTAACTGATCAAGATTTTGAGATACCATTTTGAAGTTCTCACTAAGTCTTGCATCCAATGTACTCTGAAGCTTCTCGTCGACAGTTTTCCTCATCTCTTCAAGTTTTTTATCATTATCGGCTCTGATCTTATCCAAATCTGATCTCACAAGATTTAACAGAGAAGTCATATCAAGGCTAAGTTTCTCCTTACTCTTTTCATTTTCATTCCTGATCTTTTCTATTTCATTTCTTATCGTTTGAGAAAAATCATCCATCTCCCTTTTATTTGACAGTCTCAAATCCATAATTGAGGATGAGAGTTTTTCATTTATCTTCTCAAGATTACCGCTGAGCCTTCTATTCTGTTCATCGATTGCACTATAAAGGTCTTTGATCTGACTTAAATTCATATCCATCGTTTTTTGAAGATATGAAGAGACTTCTGCCCTGAAATCGTTATTATCAGATTTCAGACTATCAAGGCTCTCTTTTATGCTGATATTATTATCTACTACATCTCCTCTTCTCTTTTTTGCTTTGATCAAAGTAAGAAGAAGGACGAAAACCAATATGAAATTAATAAATGCTAAGACTAAGATTATTTTGTCCATACCAATAAAATAGCACAAAAAGAAAAAAAGAGGACATGGCAACCATATCCTCTTAAAAACGTTTTTATTTTCTTTTGTTTAGTCAACTAGAATTACTTCGCCGTTTGGATAGCGGGATGCAACGTACTCTTTAACCTCATCGCTCTTTAAAGCCTTTACGAGAGCCTGAATTGCAGGACTGTTCTCGTTACCTTCCTTAACGGCAATAACGTTTACATATGGGCTGTCAGCACCCTCAACATAAAGGCCGTCTCGAGTTGCAATCAAACCAGCAGGAATTGCGTAGTTACCGTTAATAACAGCGCCGTCAACATCGCTCATGATACGAGGAAGCGTTGCTGCTTCAATCTCACGGAACTTCAAATTCTTTGGATTCTCAACTATGTCCTGAGGTACAGCTTCAAGACCTGCGTCCTCTGCAAGTTTAATCAGTCCTGCAGACTGTAAAAGAAGAAGAGCTCTTCCTTCGTTCGTAGGATCGTTTGGAATTGCAATTGTCGCACCATCTGGGATCTCATCAACACTTGAGTAATTATTTGAGTAAAGTGCAAGAGGTTCGATGTGGATTCCGCCTGCATTCACAAGATTATATCCTCTTTCAGCATTAAAGCTTTCAAGATATGGTAGATGCTGGAAGTAGTTAGCTTCAAGCTCTCCTGACTGTAATGCTTCATTTGGAGTTACATAGTCTGTGAATTCAACAACTTCAAGAGTATATCCCTGCTCTGCCAAATCATCTACAACGAGATTTAAAAGAGCTGCATGAGGGTCTGGAGTTGCACCAACTCTAATCGTGTTTCCAATCTCAGTCGTTTCACTAGCTCCTTGAGCGAAAACGCCACAGAAAACAGTAGCTAAAACTAATAAAGTAACTAATATTTTTTTCATTTTCCTCTCCTTATCAAAATTATTATTCAGATAGAAAATTCCTATCATTTTCAAAATTTTTAAATTAAAGATGTGATTGATTTAAATAAATAGAATATTATGCCCTAACGGGCATCATCATGGAGAGTGCGAACATGTTAATGAATGTAATTGTTATCATTTTCCTCTCCTTTCTGTTAAGATGTGTCCAATATAGCTAAATTTTATCTCTTGTTCAATAAAAAGAATTCCATTTTAAGATAAATTTTCTATTTTTTCTTATCCTCATACATCATTCTGTCTGCTAGAGCAACTGCATCTTTAAGCTTAATAAATCTTGTATCTGCCTTGTAATACCCTATCGAAACGATGTCGAAAAGACCTTCTTTTTCAAGTTCATATCTAATGTTTCTTATCGCCTCATCATGATAAAGTCCAAGTCTTGAAGGACTCATTACGACAAACTCGTCACCCCCGGTTCTAAATCTTTTTTGCTTAAAATATGGAAAAGTACTGCTTATGGTATTTGCCACGCACATTAAAACGCGATTTCCTTCCATATGGCCGTCATGATCATTAATCTCTTTCAGTTTGTTGACGTCGATCATATATACATCGACAAATCGTCCTCCACGCCATGTAGAGTTTATTATCTTCTCATAACTTTGCCTGTTATTTAGACCTGTCAGACCATCTTTATATGCAAGATCTGAAAGTTCCTCTTTAATTTTCATTTCCTGAGTTTCCAACACATAAAGATACAATGATTTAAAGAGAACTAAAACCATAGAGATTGCAAGAACTTCAAGAAGGATAGATCCCCTTATATTAGTCCCTGCCATCAAAAGGCCCCACTCTGCTAAAGCAGATAACACTATAAAAGATATTATCAGCAGGAATAAGCCTACCTTTTCTTTCTTAATGAAGAACTCGAAAAATACATAGGTGGCTAAAGACACAAAATATACAATTATATAAGTAGTTGCCACTCTAAGAGCCTCTGCATAGCTATAAATTCCAATAAACGACAACAAACCAATAAGAAAATAAAGTGCGATTAACAATAAGGACGAATAGCTGAAAAATGTCGCTTTCTTATCTCCGGACAAGGGGAAATTAGATATGAAATAATTATAGATCGCCCTAGGTAGGAAATACATTGAAAAAGCAGAAAGAGAAGATGGAAGAACGGTATTAGTTAAAAAGAACTGCCTTGACCTTGACTGAGAAAAAAGCCATAGGGAAATAATAACAACTAATATAGATGTAGAAAGCAAGCTCTTTTTCGTCTCTTTTTCACTTGCAAAGAATGATACTATCAGAGTAATTAACGACATAAAGATTAAGAAGGCTGCAATAAGGATAGGATCAATTTCCGTCCAAAGATATTTCAACCTTAGAGCTGCAGAGTCCCCAAATTTTATATTAGAAAGATTCACGCCCTCAACTGCCGCCTGTTCTATAGCTTCTATCCTTACACTCTTTCCGTCCATTCCCTCCTCTAAAGGAATAAAGAAATATGTTCCATATCCATAGTCAGGGCGCCCGCTCTCCCTTCCGTTTTCATAATACTGGTAGACGAGTTCATCATCTATATATACATCGAATTTTGAGAACCCTTTTCTAAAACTTAAGGAATCTCCATCTGGCAAATCTTCAGGAATAGTAAAAGTGTATGTAACATGAGAAAAGGGCTCTAAAGGGCCAAGATATATGGGATCGTCAAACACCCCCATTTCAAATCCGTCAACATTCACACTCACTTTTACACCTGTTTTAAAAGGCCTATGGCTTACAGAATCTAAGAATCCGAAAGAAGAGAACAAAAAAGAGAAAAAGACCAACAAAATAAAAGAGATTGACAGCGTTAGAGCAAAAACAGCAATAATCCTATTATTTTTCATCCCTTTTCCTCTTCTTTTCAAGCATCTCACCATCTAAGTCATAAAGGACTTCTTTCATATCTTCTTTGCTTCTTATGAAAAAAGTTCCATCTGAATAACTTACACTCTCTCCAGTTCTTTCAAAATAAGAATTCGCTATGACTTCAGCTTTAGATCCTTCATTATATTCTTCGAGAGTCAGTAGAAGAAACTCATCCCCTCCAAGACGGAAAGCTTTTGCATCTTCATTTACATTATCTTTCATTACGTCTGAAAATGCTTTTATTATTGCGTCCCCGCTTTCGTGTCCCAAATTGTCATTAATATTTTTAAGCCTGTCTAGATCAAAAAACGCAACATAATAAGATCTTCCAACACCATCTAAATCATTCATGAAATAAGTGAAAGCATTAAAGTTTCCGAGTCCTGTTAAAACGTCAAAATAACTCTTTTTAATTAATGTATCGACTTTTACTATCATCTCATTAGATTCACTGAAACTTATTGCGGCCTCTATAATGGCAATAAATAGAGCAAAAGACGCTAAAACGATATTAATAGCATCAAAATGACTATTGTAATATGGGGACATCAATGAAGTGAAGTTAAGAGCAAAAGCAACCAATAGCAATGAGGCCATAGAGGAAAAAATATAGCCCCTCCTCTCTTTACGTCTAATAAGAATTACAAACACAGATGCAAAGAAAACTATTAAAAGAGGATCTAAGACTAGTGTTATATAAGAGAAAGGAACGCCCAATAAGGCTAATACAAGAAAAAAAGGAAAACACAGTACTATCAAAAAAGACAATTTTACTAGTTTGGATCTTAGAGAGAATGCATCGACTGTTTTAAAGACAGATCTAAGTAAAGATAGAAAAAGAACGGAGATCAATGATTTGAAGAAATTAGATAGCAAAAAAGAGATTGCTGGATTTTTAACTATAATTTGGCTTAACAGCATCGAAAAGAAGAGAGAAAAAACAACAGCAAGGTCTAAAAAAGCGAACAATAATAAGTTTTTGCAACTACTCTTTTTCACGAAGAATGAAATTATTAAAGAGATGCAGCCGGAAAAGAACAGTATTATAAAAAGAATAAAAGCATAACGATATGGGGAAAAAATATTGTAGCTTATTACCCCTGATTGATCTAAGAAAGGTGCTGTGATCGTATGAAAAAACGGATAGGAAGGATAATAAAAAATATCGACACTCTTATTTGAATATGAAGAATCCAAAGATATATTATGATACATCCTGAGCAGTGGATAGTTAAATCTTTGAGGATATTTATAATCGTAGATCTGTATGCCATCTACGAAAACTTCGACTCCCATAGCACGAAGAATCAACGAAAGAGACTCGCCATTTACGATCTTGGGCATCGTAAAAGAAAGTCTATAAGATTTATCTGCTTGAAAAAATGAAAAAGGAAGGGTTAGAGATTCCAAATCGTCGTCTGCATATACCTTATAATCTACATCTAAAGGTGCAATTTGCACATCAAATGGATCTCTATACCCTGATAAAGAAAACTCAAAAACAGGGAAAAGTACTATAAAAGCAGCACAAATAATAAATGAAATGCGCAAAATACATTTCCTTGTTTTAACCATTTTTACCTCTTTGCAATGAGGTGATTGCTTATTTTGTTTCCAATGACCTGAATTAATTCTACCATTATCAAGATGACGACGACTGCCGCAACCATATAGGATGGATTGAATCTCTGATAGCCGTATCGGATCGCAAGATCTCCAAGGCCTCCTCCACCAAGAGCTCCAGCCATTGCAGAGTAGCCAATCAAATTGATGACGGTAAGCGTTATGCCAGAAACTAAAGACGGCATGGACTCAGGAATCATTACTTTTACAATTATCTGAAAATTAGTAGATCCCATTGCTCTTGCAGCCTGAATAACCCCTGGATCTATCTCTTTTAAAGCAGACTCTACTATTCTCGCAACAAAAGGCGCTGCGGCAATAGATAGCGGTACGATAGTAGCCTCGGTTCCGATTGCAGTTCCAAGAATCAATCTTGAAAGAGGCATCAAAAGTATTATCAATATGATAAAAGGAAAACTCCTCAATATATTTACGATCCTTGATAATATCTGGTTAACAACTGGCATAGGCTTAAGTCCGCCATGCTCTTCAGAATCCGTTATCTGAAGAATAATGCCAAGAGGAAGCCCTATTACAACAGAAAATATCGTAGAGAAAACAACCATCTCAAGCGTCTCCAAAGTCGATGTGAAGACAATGCTAAGCATTCTGTCCATTTCCTTCCTCCTCTACAATTATTCCCTTATCTCTTAAGGATGCTATAGCTAGTTCCTGTTTGTCTTTATCCGGACCGATATCGCAAACAATGATTCCAATTTCCTCATCGTTAACGTTCTGAACCCCTGCAGCCCTAATATTGAATATCGCACCGGTTTCATTCGACACTGTCGATATTATCGGAGCATCAGTCTTACTGCCTCTGAAACGAAGAGTGAAATGTCCACCGTACTCAGACCATCTCACGACAGACTCATGCATGTTTGTCAAATTGGATAAAAAGTCCTTAGTTGTGGAGCTAAGAGGCTTTGCAAAGACGTCTGCAACCTTTCCCTGCTCGACAATCCTCCCGGCATCCAAAACAGCCACATAATCGCAGGCATCCCTTACTACTTCCATCTGATGGGTTATCATGACGACGGTCAGATTCATCTTCTTCTGAATCTCTTTTAAAAGAGAAAGTATTGACCTTGTAGTTTGAGGATCAAGTGCGCTTGTAGCCTCGTCACAGAATAATATGTCAGGATTAACAGCTAAGGCACGTGCAATCGCAACACGTTGTTTTTGTCCTCCGGAGAGAGTAGATATAGGAGCCTTTCCCCTTCCGCTAAGACCTACGATATCTAGAAGTTCCTCAACTCTCTTATCTATCTCCTTTTTCTCCTGGCCGCAAATCTCCATAGGATATGCTATGTTCTCTGCAGCATTTCGGGACGAAAAGAGATTGAAATTCTGGAATATCATGCCAATTCTTCTTCTCTGCGCTATAAGTTCTTTCTTTTCTAGATTGTCAACTCTTTTATCATCGTAGTAGACTTCACCTTCATCAGGACGTTCAAGCATCGAAATAAGACGGACCAATGTGCTTTTACCAGCACCAGAACGCCCAATAATTCCAAATATCGTATTAGAAGGAATATCCAAAGAGACATCGTCAACCGCATGAAGAGCCCCGTAATTTCTTCTAAGATGTTTTAATTTGATTTCCATACCTAAATATTAGCAAAAGAAAGAAATTATGTTAATTTGCTTTGCTAAGATAATAAAAAAACTGGCAGCTTCCTACTCTCCCACGGACGAACCGCAGTACCATCGGCGTAAGGACGTTTTACTTTCGTGTTCGGGATGGGAACGAGTATGACCGTCCTGCTATTGCCACCAGCCTATGTGAATTTATACTATCTTTAGATCTTGGTCAACTCTATTTTAGAAAATCATCTCTTTTAGGAGAAAACACATCGATAATAACGCCATCTTCAAGGCATTTCATTCCATGAAGAGCGTTACTTTTTTCATAAACAGTATCGCCTGCTTTTAATATTCCTACTTCTCCATCAACTGTTACCTCGAACTTACCGCTTACGACGTATGTAATCTGTTCGTGTACATGCGTATGCATAGATCCGATCGAACCTTTTTCAAAATGGAGCTCACATACCATTATATTATTGCTGTAGGATAAAACTTTTCTTGTAACCCCTTCTCCTGCATTTTGCTCTTCCGTCTCTTCCGAATAACAGAACTTCTTAAATTCTTCCATCACTTCTCCTCAAAACAAAAAGAGATCCTGCTCTCTTTCGTCTCTTTCTTATTCAATATTATAAGCGAGCTAAGCTTCTCATACCCTTTCTGATACATATTATGGGCATTTGTTAAGGAACTCTGAGGTTCTACACAAATAAATGGCCATGAGGGACTAGTATAAAGGACAGCAAACTTAAACTCATCACTTGTGTTTATTATAAGCTTTGTCTCTTTATATTCAAGAGTTGCCATCATCGGTCCATCTGTTAAAAACAGGGAATCGGTGTCTATATCAGATACGTATCCTTCGATATTATCGCAATCCTGAGTTTCTCCTGTCGGATAGCAATCAGAATCAAGACAAACCCTTTTAGATGTGTTAATAGATGCCATCATTCCATCCTCTTTCTTAAAATAAGGATGAAGCGCTATTGCATATGCTATTTGTTCATCTCCTTTATTTTCAACTTTGAATATCCATGAAAGATTATTGTTTTCAACACTTAATGTAAGTGTAAGTTTTGCATCATAAGGAAAATATTCATTACTCATATTAAAGTTTATTTCTGCTGTTATCCTATCATCAGAGACAAGGCAATCAGAGAGATCCATATGACGCAGAAAGCCATGACGCTCTGCAAGCACTTTCTTTCCATTAAAGGTGAATGAATTGTTTTCAACCCTGTTTGGAGTTGGAAAGAGAATCGGAATTCCGTAAGTTCTTCCTTCCCTTCTTTTTTCCTCATCTAGAAATACATACTCCTTCCCCTTATAAGTTAAAGATAGTACGCTAAGACCGTCCTTTTCATCAAATATAACTTTTAAATCATCCTTTTTTATACTAACCATACATAAATTATAAAAAATATCGTACAAAACGCAATTTTTTATTTGATTTCATTATTGCCAGATGTTAAAGTTTTTATTGTCATTTTCATCTAACTGCTTATATCAACTTTTTATGCACGGAGGATGGGCATGACTAAAGATTTGTATTTTTTAAGTAAGGCAGGAGATAATGTAAAAGCTACCGCTATTTCTGCCGTTTTCAAAAAGACCCCTGTTTACATATGTAATAAAGAGGACATCAAGATTATAAAAAATGATTCTATTTGTATAATCACAAAAGACTTTGATGAGGCAGAGCACTGGCAGTATGAGCTTTCAAAAAGAAACATATACGTAATTGCTTTTTTAAACGATGCGATAGAAAATCCAATACACATCAGAAATACGGTTGTTCTTGGCATCTTTAACTTTAAGAACCTTTTTCTTGCATTAAAAATTCTGAATATTGAACTAACTAAAAATAAAAAAAGATCTCCTTTCTACTGGGGAACAAGCAAGAAGATGTTGGATTTAAAGAAAGTCTGCGATAAAGCAATTGAAGCAAAAGTAAGCATCCATATCACAGGAGAAATCGGATCAGGGAAAAGCCTTCTTGCAACATATTTAGCAAAAGAAAGCGAACTGATCAGCCTCAACTGTTCTGTCTTAGATCAAAACCTTATGCAAGATACTCTATTTGGCCATGTGAAAGGTGCATTTACAGGGGCTCAGGACGAAAGAAAAGGTTTATGAAGAACTGCTGATGGAAAAGTCTTATTTCTAGATGAACTGCATTACATGCCTAAGAACGCTCAATCAATGCTTCTTGAAGTATTAGAAACAGGTTATCTAAGACCGCTCGGAGCCGATTCAAGCATTAAAGTACATTTCACACTTATAACAGCTTCATCAATTCCTTTTAACGAATTAAAACTTCATATAAGAGAAGACCTGCTATCACGAATAGGAATTGTAAAAATAGAAATTCCACCGCTTAGGGAAAGAAAAGACGATATCATTCCGCTCATAAAGCGAAAAGAATGTGAAATAAAGAAAAAAATAAAGATAAAGTCCATTGATGACTATGAACCATTTATTAATTATTCTTGGCCAGGAAATATCAGAGAACTATTTTCAAAAGTTGAATGCTATCATACCATGGCAAAAATACCAGAAGAACTCATACCGCTTAGTTCAATGGAAGGGCC
This sequence comes from uncultured Spirochaetales bacterium, assembly GCA_949289305.1. Taxonomy (GTDB): domain Bacteria; phylum Spirochaetota; class Spirochaetia; order Sphaerochaetales; family Sphaerochaetaceae; genus Ornithospirochaeta. The sequence goes on along the minus strand of CASENB010000019.1, from coordinate 267 downwards.
AGAAGCCTTAATGCATTTAAAATGGCTTCCTAATATAAAAACACTAAGACAACTCTTAGATAGATATATAGACTATCACACAGAACAAAAGGAATAAAAAAATCACCCTGGAAGGAGTGTTTATGGATAAAAAAAAAGAGCCCTGGCAGCTACCTACTCTCCCACGGACGAGCCGCAGTACCATCGGCGTATGGGCGTTTTACTTACGTGTTCGGGATGGGAACGTGTATTTCCACCCAGCCATGGCCGCCAGGGGGTTCAGATCGT
>CASENB010000018.1 GCA_949289305.1 uncultured Spirochaetales bacterium | reverse complement strand
TACTCACCCGTCCGCCGCTTCCGTCCTGCCGAAGCAGGCCATTCGCTCGACTTGCATGCTTAAAACGCGCCGCCAGCGTTCGTTCTGAGCCAGGATCAAACTCTCCGTCATGGTTATCGGTCAAGCCGAAGCTTAACCGTCTATTTCTAACTTAAGTTTATCCTGCCATCTCGCTTCTGAACATCTGACTTATTTAATCGCCATTTGTTGTTCTTCTTCTGAATTGACAGAAGCACCACGCTTCTGATGCTAAAGTTATCTTTAGCTTTCCTTCTCTCTTCCCTTCTCTGATATATCTGTTAAAAATCTTTTTCGCACTGCATCATTTGCGTGCCCAATTAAGCTACTACAAACTTGGGTCATTTGTCAACAAATTTTTAAAAAATTTTTATCAGAAATTGCAAAAATTTTATATTTCTTTATTGTCTAATAAATTAGATATTACATGAGCAAATGAGGCCGATCCATATTGATCCGTAATATATGTTGGAAAGTATAAAAAAGAGTCTTTATTATCGCTAACTCGCTTGTTTCCAACAGATATTTTGAAAGTTTTAAACATCGCCTCGTCATTTGCACTGTCCCCTAGTGCCAATGAAGATGAATAAAACTCTTTTAAAGAGTAGTTGAAATTTAATACTTCTTTTAATATAGGAAAGAACGCATCTATCCCTTTTTTCTTACTTATAGGAGCAAAGAGGACATTTACATGTATAGAGCTGACAAGCTTAAAGCCTCCGAGACTCTCTATAATTTCATAGAGTTTCTTCTCTTTATCTTTTGTTAATACAGATTTCTCATATGCAACATCATAAAGTCTTGCATACTGATCGGAAGAGAAGACGTAATCCTTCGTCTCCCTTAAGAGTGTATCCCTTCTTTTTGTAAAAAGTGGATCGCTTTTAATATCCGGATTGACTTCGTATACTATCCTACCGTTCTTTTTATATAGTAAAAGTGCGCCGCTTTCTGCAATAACGGCGTCAACAGGCCAAAGTCTTATATATCCATCAGCCCACCCTGCAGATCCTCCAGTGACTAAAATTGTTTTTAATCCAGCCTTTTTAATATCGAAAAGGGCCTGAAGCGCATCGGGATAAATAAGGCCATCGGTCGTGATCGTGTCATCCACGTCACTAACGATGGCTCTAATACTTTTTCTCTCTTCTTCTGTAAAAGATGTAAATAATCTACTCATTATCGCGTCAGACCTGAAAGCGCCTTACTCTTAAAAATCGTATTAAGATATGTTACGAAACTAAGAAGGGATGCGATAGCAGATAAAGCGAACGCAACATACAAAACAGTTAAGAAAGTAGCGCCAACTGCAGAAATATCAAAGAAAGTTTCTGCAACTATATATGCAATGGAAAGGATGCTTGTTGCCGCATAGAGACAGGTTTTGCTCTTTCCAAAGATATTTGCAGGCATAGCCTTTCCGACCTTCATCATCAACATCCTTAAAAATAGGATTGCAAACTCCCTCCACATTATGATAATGAAACACCATGATGGCATAATCCCCTTGTCCATGAAACATACGAAGAACGTCAGATGGGACAAAGTGTCTGCAAACGGATCCATGACTTTCCCAAGATCTGTCACTAAATTGTATTTTCTGGCGATTTTTCCATCCACCAAATCCGTTATCTCAGCAGTTGCGTAACACAACAACATCAAAACAGTACTAAAAACATTTAAAGCCGGACCAAACCAGTTTGGCAGCATATATGATACAAAGAAAACAGGAACTAGAATAAGTCTAAGCACCGTGAGTTTGTTTGGAACGTTCATCTTCCCTCCTACAAGCTAGGCCTTACTAAATAATATAAGGCCTAGATGAAAATATTTCTAGTTCGACCCTTATAGTTGTTCCTTACTTTCTACTTTCGCTTTCACTGATGCAACAAAATCATCATAAGAGAGTCCAAATTCCTGCTTTCCATTTCTGTAGCGGACAGAGACTGTATTATTGTTCATCTCTTTCTCTCCGATGATGAGCATATAAGGGATCTTCATCTGCTGAGCCTTTCTGATCTTAGCATTCATTCTTTCATTTGACAGATCGCTAACAACTCTAAGTCCGTCTTTCTTAAGCCTCTTTTCAAGCTCCTTTGCATAGTCGTTTGCAACTTCCGCTACAGGGATTATTGCAATCTGCTCAGGTGAAAGCCATGGCGGGAATGCTCCTGCATAATGCTCTAGAAGAACTCCAAAGAAACGTTCGATAGATCCAAGGAGGGCTCTGTGAATCATATAAGGTTGTTTTTCAACGCCATCCTTATCGACGAATGTAAGACCGAATCTTTCAGGAAGATTGAAATCAAACTGTACAGTGGAGAGCTGCCATTCGCGTCCGATAGCATCCTTAATCTTTAAGTCGATCTTTGGTCCGTAGAACGCACCGCCACCCTCATCGATATCATACTTTAAGCCTTCCTTCTCTACAGCCTTTTTCAAAGCTTCTGTAGCGGCATCCCATTTCTCAACATCTCCAACAGACTTTTCCGGTTTTGTTGAAATGTAAGCATGAATCTCATTAAAGCCGAAACTATGAAGCATATGGAGAGAGAATCTTAGAACCTCGATAATCTCATCTTCCATCTGATCCGGAGTTACAAAGAGGTGAGCATCGTCCTGAGTAAATCCTCTTACTCTCATAAGTCCATGAAGAGCACCAGCCTTCTCATAACGATAAACGGTACCAAGCTCAGCCCAACGGCAAGGAAGATCCCTATAGCTCTTCTTGCTGTTCTTATAGATCATGATATGGAATGGGCAGTTCATTGGCTTTGTATAATAATCCATGTTGTCCATTTCCATCGGCGGATACATCGAATCCTTATAGAAACCTAAGTGACCGCTAGTCTCCCAAAGCCAAGACTTTCCGACATGAGGTGTATAGACCATCTCATAACCATTCTCGTAATGTTCTTTTCTCCAGAAGTCTTCGATAATCTGACGGATGCGAGCTCCCCTTGGATGCCAGTATACAAGGCCGGGACCTGCTTCTTCATGAAGTGAGAAAAGATCCAGCTCTTTTCCAAGCTTTCTGTGATCCCTCTTCTCAATATCTGCAAGATGATCAAGATAGAGCCTTAACTCTTTAGGAGTCTCCCATGCAGTTGCATAAATTCTCTGGAGCATAGGTCTCTTCTCGTCGCCTCTCCAGTATGCACCGGCAACTGATAAGAGTTTGAACGCATCTGCATTAAGATCTTTTGTTGATGCGACGTGAGGTCCTCTACAAAGATCTGTAAAAGCACCCTGATTATAAAGAGAGACTTCCTCTCCTTCAGGGATGGAATCAATGAGTTCTAGCTTGTACTTCTGATCTTTAAAGATCTCTTTAGCCTCTTCTCTTGATACTACAGAGCGTTTGAACGTCCTGTCGCTTTTAATAATATTCTTCATTCTCTCCGTAATTTCTTCCAAATCCTGTTCAGTTAAAGAACGCGGGAGATCGAAGTCGTAATAAAATCCATTTTCAATTGACGGACCAATTGCGATCTGAGCTGTTGGGAACATCTCAAGAACGGCCTCTGCCATGACATGCGCCATAGAGTGTCTTATCATGGCAAGCTTTTCATTCTTTTCCATCTTATTCCTCCTAAAAAAAATAAGCCTTTCACGTCTCATCCATGCAAATGCAAGGACGAAGCGTCAAAGGCTCCGCGGTTCCACCTTGCTTCCCCTATATAGGGACGCTCAATTTTCTCTTAACGCAAGCTTACGGCAGGATATACTCGGAATCTTTCCACCCTGCAGCTCGGAAGTGGTTTTCACAGTCTATCTCTAAGCGTCTTCCTTCCAAGGACGCTCTCTCAGGAGAGAATCAAAAGCTACTCGTCTTCGTCATAGCCGTTGGCATTATGTTAGCTCTATAAGAGAGTTTTGGCAATATGTCAGCAAAGGCTTCTAATTGCATTAAGACGATCAAGGCTGACGCGCGAAAGGCTGAATTCACTTTGCCTTAAACTTCCACCCATATGAATATGGGAAGGGAAATATTCCATTTTAGTCTTAACTCCTGATGAAAGACTCATATGGTATTCTTTTGCATCCAACGCATCATTTATGCGGATGAAATTCCTCTCGTTAATTCCGCATCCAGGCATAACAATAATCTTATTTTCAGCTTTTTCTATTAAATTCTTCAGCGTCGGCAATCCTTCTAAAACAGATATCTCCTGTCCGCTTGTTAAAACCCTGTCAACTTTTAATTCTATTAAATCATCTAAGGCCTTGAAAGGATCTCGCGTCATATCAAAAGCACGATGAAAAGTAACAGGAAGAGGTCTTGCGATATCTATAAGAGACTTAACCCTATCTTTATCCACGTCTCCATCAGGAGTCAAAATTCCAAAAACAAGAGAGGATGCACCAAGATTTTTAAAGATCTCAGCCTCTTTTTTCATTACTTCAAATTCGATATCGCTATAGCAGAAATCGCCTCCACGAGGTCTTATCATGACAGATAAAGGAATATGAGACTTCTCTTTTGAAATCAGAAAGGTACCAATTGTAGGCGTCAGTCCGCCTTCAAAGAGATCGGAGCATAGTTCGATTCTATCAGCTCCACCCTTCTCTGCAATCAATACGGACTCTACAGATTCTGCGCAGATTTCAATCAGCTTTTTCATTTTTCATCCTCTTTGCAATCTCAAATGCCAACGTCTCTAAAAGAATTCTTTCACGATCAGTGAATCTGTTAAGAGAAGGACTATCCAGATCGATTACTCCCAAAAGGTTGTTCTCTGAATCTAAAATAGGAACTACCAGTTCGCTTCTGCTTTTATCTGAACATGCAATATGACCAGAAAACGTTTTCACGTCGTCAACAATTACGCTTATCTTTTCCCTTGCGGCTTTACCACAGACGCCACGGTTAAGGCTTATCATCGTACAGGCAACATCTCCCTGAAAAGGACCTAAGATCAAATTCTTTCCATCAAATAGATAGAACCCTGCCCAATTGAGATCGTCAAGATAAGAGAATATGAACGCGCTAAGATTGGAAAGCATTGCAATCTTGTTATAATGACTTCCTTCTAGAAAATAAGCAGAAGCCGCCTCTACAAAAGAGACAGCTTCATCTTTAAATTTTATCATGCCTTTTTTTCAAGTTTAGCCTTATTAGCCTGTCTAAGCTTAAGGGCAACCTGAGGCTTAACTATCGTACCAGGTCCTGCAATACATCCGCCTTGGCATACCATGACTTCAATCAGATCTACATCTGGAGCTTTCTTCTGCCATGTATTCATTAAGCGCACGGTCTTCTTATCTATTCCATCGATATGCATAATCTTTACAGAAGATGGATCCTCTAATCTGGAAAGAACACAAGAAGCAACACCGCCAGTGACCGCATACTCTCTGCAGTCGGCAAATGAAGCATCATCGCCAAGAGCGTCCTCTTCCATCTCTCTTACGTCGATATTAAGCGCCATGAAAACAGCTGCAAGTTCTGCGAATGTGATAACACCATCAATAATATCAGGATACTTCGCAGCTTCAACTCTCTTTGAAAGACATGGACCAATGAATACTGTCTTACATTCGGGATCAGCTTTTTTACAAATCTCTGCGGCATATGCCATAGGAGAATATGCATCGCTGTACCTCTCACTTAAGAACTTAAGATGCTTAGGAATAAGTTCCATATAGCTTGAGCAACATGATGTTGTCATATAGCCCTTCTTCTCTTTGATCTTCTCAACGAGCTCCTCACCTTCTCTTACGCTAGTAACCTCAGCGCCTTTAGCAACTTCAAACACATCGCTGAATCCGGCTTTCTTAATTGCCGTCTTAATCTGACCAAGAGTGCCTGGGAACTGTCCGTCAATAGCAGGAGCGATCATTGCAACAACCTTCTCTTTAGCCTTAAGCATCTTAAGAACGTGCATAAGTTCGCTTCTCTCAACTATTGCTCCGAACGGGCATGAGCGTACGCACTTTCCGCATCCGATACACTTCTCATGTTCTACTTCGACAAAGCCCTGCTCATTCTTATGAATCGCATTTACTGGACATGCCTCTTCACAAGGAACAGGAATATGAACAACAGCATGGAAAGGACATACTTCCATACACTTTCCGCATCTGATGCATCTGTCATCCTGAATATGCGCCTGTCCGTTTATAAATACGATCGCATCTTTAGGACAGTTTGCCATACAAGGACGAGCAAAACATCCGCGGCAAGCATCACTAATCCTATATTGGTCTTTAGGACATCCGTAACAGCCGCTTTTGATAGTAGTAAGAAGAGGCAAGCCCTTTTCGTCTTTCGCCAGAACTTCCTTAACATACTCACCGAGTGATTTGAACTCGTCATCCTCATTATCCAGATCAACCCCAAGAAGGGTTAAGACGCGATAGCGGACTAAAGCCCTCTCCTTGTATATGCAACAGCGCGAAGGAATCCTGTCTTTTGGTATTATTTCAATCGGAAGCCTATCGGCGGTCTGAACAAGGGTATCATCGAAATAGCGGCGAACGACTTCACTGTCGATCCTCCTCTTCATGATAGTAAACTGGTTGTTCAGATCAATCATTCTTTAACGGCCTCCTCTAAGAGACGACAGAATACATCCTGCGTGACTCCATCATAGATCTTTCCATTGATTTCAACGAAAGGTGCCTGGCCTCCGCCAACTTTGCACTGCTCAAGGCATGAGCAACCTTCAATTTCGCACTCTGCCAAAATCTCAGGATCTAGAAAGTCGTTATAAAGGAGTAGATCTGCTCCTCCCTGGACAAAGCAAGCTGTGCCTAAGCAAATTCTTACTTTTACCTTATTCTTCTTCATAATGTCCTCCTAAAGGTATTCTACTGAAGTTTCTTTTATATAATTTTCCTCAAGAGCCTTCCTCAGACGGGCTATGATAGTCCTTCTGATTCCGATCTCAAATGGGATGTTCGGGTCCTGATGAGCTTCGTTTATCTTCGTTCCAACGATTATGTGTATCTGGTCCGAATCTAAAAGAATCTCAACAAATTTTTTTGCGGGATCGTTCGGCATCTCCGCAACGTTTTCTTTCTTCTCCAAAGCACTGACGACCTTGCTAAGCGTAAGCATTCCTTCTGTCACCAAATCTATTCCTTCCATCTTGGATGCAGGAGGAACATCTGGAGACCAACATGAGAGATCGACTGTTATCTTCTTGTTGAATAATCTTGCGACTATCTGAGCCGTAGTTCCTCCAGAAACGATCTTCTTGCCATTAAAAGCTCTGATCTTCTCTCCTAGGATCTCATCAGCTTCCTTAGTAAACGGAGGTCCGGTTACTATCAAAGTGCGTCTTGGACGTCTGATATATACCACAACGCATGTGATATCATCCTTACTGGAAAAGCCGTCTAAAGAGCATGCCTTTTGAACTATGGAGCGACTTAGCTCTCTTGAAGAGATGTCGGGATTCCTTTCAATCTCCTCTTTAATAAACGCTCTTACCCCGTCAAGACGCCACCCTAATGGGAGGCTCTTTCCAAGTCCGGACTGCGTTACCCCGTCAGAAAACATCACAAGACGCTCTCCTATCTCCATCTTGAATGAAGAATGAGAGATCGACTCCTTTTTAAACGCAGCCTCTCTCTTTAACTCCGTCTTGTTTTTCTGCCACTTAATATCCTCGCTTCCGCTAAAACGAAGTGCTGAAGGATTGTCATATTCGACAAGATTGACCTCAATATTTTCCATATCGTCCTTATAGCGGATATCAGCAATAGTAAAAGTCGAATAACTTATCTTCCTCTCCTTACACACAGGAAGAGTGTCCATGATAATCTCAGCAGAATGCTCTAAAGCAATAGGAGAAAAAGACAGCTTATGAGCCATATGGGCTGTAAGGGAGGCAAGCACGTTAGCCTTGACTCCGCTGCCAAGTCCATCAGAGAGCGTTGCAACAATCTGGTTGTTATCAGGGTTTCTGGACAGAAGGAATACATCGCCCCCTATCTTCTGCCCGTGCTTATAGATTTGCGCATAGTCCACATCGATGAAGATATTGTTCAATCTCTATCATCCTCCATCGTGAAATCATCACTGCCATCAGAAGAATGGACGCTGAACGCATCTATTAAAGAGTTAAGCATAATCTCTGTTTCTGCAGCATTCTCTCCTAAAAGGGAAGCAATCTGCTGAACTGTCTCAAGTGATTTCTGAATGACGGTCTCTGCATTCTTAACTACGGTCTCCCTCTTGATGGTCGGATTCGTAACATCATCGAACATCGCACCAAGAAGTCTCTTCTTCTCTACAAGGAAGAACGTAACTCTGATGAATTTATCCTTATAATGCATTCTATACTGCCCAGGGTGGGACAAATAGAACTGATCCTTAAACTTATCTGCAAACGGTATGAAACGTTCAACTGGAAGTCCTTTTACAAGATCGAGCATGCTTTGATCCACAAAGCCCTCTTCCATATCCCCAAAAAGATCAAGAAACTGCGTATTACAATCTGCAATCTTCAAATCACTGTCTACAATTACAACGCCCATAGGAACTGTTCTGAGGAGTACGTCCACCTTGCTCTGAGCCTCTTTTCTCATCTTTGTAACGCACATCTCCACCTCAGCCATTCCATCAAGATAGGCAATAGCCATCTCTCGACATGTTGAATAACCGCAGCCTCCGCAGTTTAACTCATCATCCTTGCTAAGCTTTCCGAGGTCAACAAGAGCCCTCTTTATCTCATCTTCCGTATGTTTCTTATGGAATGCAATTTCGGCCTTAGGCTGCTCAGCCCCTAGAATTGAGTATCCTTTTTCTAAAAGAAGATCTGTGAACTCATCATCCCCTTTGAAAAGGTTATTCTCTTCAAGCCTTGTAACGACATAATCGCTTGATGCCTTCTTTCTAAATGCAATAGAGTAATCCCTTTCTGTTCCAGGCCCGTTAACACATCCGCCATCGCACCCTAAAAGCTCAAGGAATGCAGTCGGCTCGTGTTTATCTGCAAGAGCCGATAACACTTGATCCATTCCAGAAAGTGCGACAGCTTTTGCATGTATTGGATCTTTTCCCCAGATATCGCTAGATGTAATCTGTCCGCCTTCAATCGGATATAAGCTTGATAGCCCCGCTTTTGCAGGAATGAACTCAACCTTCTCCTTTACATCAAGGGTATCAAGATCTATTGCAGCGCTCTTCAGCCATTCTTTTAACTCCGCAAAAGTCAACGCGAAATCAGGATAGCCAGGATAGCTGTCAGCTTCGTGTTTTTTTGCGGCACATGGACCGATAAATACAATTATGATATCTTCACCATAAAGTTTTCTCAGATATGCGCTATGGCACTCAAGAGGAGAGGGTATCGGCGCCAAGCGATAAAGGCTGTCTGGATAATATTTTTTAACAAGCTCCACAACCGCTGGACATGCCGTTCCAATCCAATTGCACTCACCATTGTTTCTTCTGATGTGCTTGTCAATCGCTTCAGTTACTAAATGAGCGCCAATAGCGGTCTCGCTCACATCGCTGAATCCTAAGAGTTTCAAAGCATATAAAAGCTTATCCTCTTGAAATCTGAACTCAGATGAATATGAAGGGGCAAGAGAACAAATAGCCCTCTTCCCTGTAGAGAGGGCAAGTTTTACCCTTGCGACATCGTCTCTTATCTTCTTTGCATTATTAGGACATACATGCACGCATTTCCCGCAGAATATGCACCTGTCTTTTATTATCATGGCATGCCCATCTTTTATCTGAATCGATTTCGTAGGACAAGCTCTGACGCATTTATAGCAATCTCTGCAACTTGTTACTTCTGTGTATATCGGATACTGCATCTACTCAAGCTCCTTTTTAAGCAAATCGATAACGCAATCCTCGTCTAACGAAGAATACTCCTTTCCGTTAATCGATACGTGCGGACCTGAATTGCATTTACCAAGACAAAGATGCCCTTCAAGCTCTACTTGATCCTCAAGTCCATTGTCATTGATAAAAGCCTCGATCGCATTAAGACAGCTGCTGTTTCCTCTAGCAAAACAGCTTGACCCCATGCAGATATCCACCTTTACATGTTTATCCGACATATTAATATTCTCCCTCTGTGTAGTAACAGAGTAATTCAAGAGAAGGAATTAGTCAATAAAACGATAAAGGAGAAAGAAATAAGTCCTATTTTATAGGTTAAAATTCAAAACAAACCAACAAAACAGGACTTTAATGTGAAAACCAGAAGATATTCAATCAGTGTTGTGTCATATCATATCCTCATCCGAATCTAAATCATCACTTTCGGCAATTTTCTTTGCTAGCTTTACAGAAAGAACGGCAAAGCTTGTAGCGAGATCTGTCCTTTGAACGACAACAGACTGTGGTACTTTCAGATCTTTTGGCGCAAAATTCCAAATCCCCCTTATTCCGCATTTGACAAGTAAATCGCATACGCTCTGCGCCTGTGATGCAGGAACGGTAATTACCGCGATGCTGATCCTGTTGTCTTTAATGAACTTGTTAAGGCTCTCCATGCTCTTTACGGTAAAACATCCTACATTGGTTCCAATTTTTTCTGCCGACTTGTCGAAGATTGCGACGATTTTAAGTCCGTAAGATGCAAAACCGTCATAACGGGCAATTGCGCTTCCAAGATTGCCAGCTCCGACAATAAGAGCGTCTGTAGTATTATCCCAGCCTAGCACATGGGTAATATACTGCGTAAGCTCCTGGATATCGAAACCTATCTTCGGCTTTCCTTCTATTCCGGTAGAAGATATGTCTTTTCTGACCTGTATGGGATTAAGCCCAAGCTCTTCAGCAAGCGTCGTAGCGCTTATATATGTCTTTCCACTCTCTTTCGCCTGATTTAAAATTCGTAAATAAGAAGGAAATCTTTTTATAGTAGGAATTGGAATACTCATAACTCTTCTATTCTCCTAACAACTTCTTCGATAATATTATCCGGTGTGCTGCTTCCCGCACTTATTGCAACGCTGCTTACGCCTTTAAGCCTTTCTATATCCAGATCGTCTGCATCTTCGCAAAGGAAAGCTTCAAGACCTACGCCTTTTGCTTCTGCTACGAGGGCATTGGAATTGGCGCTCTTTTTATCTCCAATTACGATTAAAAGATCAACCTTGCCTCTAAAGGTCCTGACAGCCTCGCGCCTTTTCTCGCTTGCCATGCAAATAGAATTTGAAACAATGTAAGAATAGCCTCTTTCATCAAGCTCTTTTAAAAGCATGGAATACTTTTCACTCTCGAAAGTCGTCTGAACGATCACTCTGTAACGTCGGTCTTTGGGGATGGCGTCAATATCTTCTGCATTCTCAACAAGATAATACCTGCCTTTCGCAGCACCTTCGACCGCTACGGTTTCGCTATGGTTCTTTAAGCCAAAGAGAATCACATCAAGCTCACTCGTTCTCATATAGTTCTGATTCTTTAAAACAAGCGGACAGGTTGCGTCTATAAGTTCGACTCCCTTTTTCAAAAAAGCAGCCCTTTTTTCATCGCTTATTCCATGGGCCCTTACAACAACAAGAGACCCCTCTGTCGCTTCATCAGGGCTGTGGATCGTCTTAAATCCCAACGAATAGACATGATCCATAACATGTTTGTTATGAGCTAAATCGCCATAGACGTAAAGATCTTTCATTCCTTTGTTTTCATTATAGACGTTATTGAGGAGCGAAAAAGCTCTCTTAACACCTATGCAAAATCCGAGTTCACTGGCTATGTAGGCTTTCATATCGATAAAATTTTACTCTTTATTTCAACAAAATCAAAGAGAAAGGAATAAAAAAACTGGAGCCATAAGCCCCAGTGTAGAAAAAAGAGGAAAATCTATTATTTATCTTCCTTGCTCTCTTCTTTTTCTTCGCTCTCAGGTCCGACCATTTCAAGCTTCGGGCCTTCGCTCTTCTCTTCTACTTTCTTATCCGCCTTCTTTTCTTCCTTCTTAGCACCTGCTACGCTTGCAGTCTTATCCTTGCTTGTAACGGAAGAAATTGCAGACTTAGAAAATTCGATGCGACTGTTGTCATCAACTTTAACAACGACTGTCTGCTCTCTCACGGCAACAATAGTTCCATGGATTCCTCCGATAGTGACAACCCTGTCGCCCTTCTTCATGGCATCAAGCATAGCCTTCGCCTCTTTATCTCTCTTCTTCTGCGGCCTGATGATCAGGAAATAGAAAATAAGGATAATAAGCACGAATGTTATTAAAGTAGTAGCCATGGAGCCTCCGGAAGCATCAGCGGCCATTAGTGCAATTGCATTCATTTAGTACCTCAAATAAATTTAAACTAGAAAAAAACTAACATGAAAGCGCATTAGCGTCAATAAAAGTCATGTATTTAAGATTAAAATATACAAAATAGAAAGGATTTATTCACAAAAAAAGACTGGGAATAAAAACTCCCAGTCCGCATCTTAATGTTTCCCGTTTACATTCCCATGTTTGGATTTGGCTGTGCAACAGGCTCCTTTGAAGGGATATCAGTTACAGCGCACTCTGTTGTAAGAATTAGAGATGCAATGCTTGCCGCATTCTGTAGAGCAGATCTTGTAACCTTAACAGGATCAAGAATACCAGCCTCTACCATATTGCACCATACCATCTTATTGGCATCAAACCCGACGCCTGCGGTCTCTCTCTTACATCTGTCCGCAACGATAGATCCGTCTACGCCAGCATTTTCTGCAATCTGTCTGATAGGCTCTTCAAGTGCTCTTTTTACGATTCTGTAGCCAACCTTTTCTTCCTCGTCGAGGCTTGAAAGATCTTTCTTATCAAGAACGTTTACAGCCTGAATAAGAGCAACACCGCCACCAGGAATTACGCCCTCTTCAATAGCAGCTCTTGTTGCAGAAAGAGCGTCTTCAACTCTGTGCTTCTTCTCTTTAAGCTCAACCTCAGTAGCAGCTCCTACGTTGATTACAGCAACACCGCCTGCAAGCTTTGCAAGTCTCTCCTGAAGCTTTTCTCTATCGTAATCGCTTGTGCAATCTGCAATCTGCATTCTGATCTGAGCGATTCTCTCCTTGATTGCATCTGCTGATCCAGCACCGTTGATAATAGTAGTATTCTCTTTCTCAACCTTTACGCTCTTTGCTCTTCCAAGCATTGAAAGATCTGCATTCTCAAGCTTGAAGCCAAGTTCCTCTGTAATAACCTGACCGCCTGTAAGAATTGCGATATCCTCAAGCATAGCCTTTCTTCTGTCGCCAAAGCCAGGAGCCTTAACAGCAACTACGTTGAGTGCTCCGCGTACAGCGTTTACAACGAGAGTAGGAAGCGCCTCTCCATCAACATCCTCAGCGATGATTAATAATGGCTTATTTGTCTGAACAACCTTCTCAAGAATTGGGAGAAGATCCTTCATATTTGAAATCTTCTTGTCATAGATAAGGATATACGGGTTGTCAAGAACGCTGATCATAGTGTCCTTGTTGTTGCAGAAATATGCTGATAGATATCCTCTATCGAACTGCATGCCCTCAACGAAATCTACAGTAGTCTCGATTGTCTTGCTCTCCTCTACCGTGATAACGCCGTCCTTACCAACTTTATCCATAGCGTTTGCAATCTCTTCTCCGATTGCCCTATCGTTGTTTGCAGAAATCGATGCTACGCTTGCAATCTCTTCCTTATCCTGAATGATCTTTGCCTCGCTCTTGATTGCATCAACAGCATCCTTTACTGCGATATCAATACCGCGTCTGATGCCCATTGGGTTAACTCCTGCTGCTACGCTCTTCATGCCCTCTTTTGTGATAGACCATGCAAGAACTGTTGCAGTTGTCGTACCGTCACCTGCGACATCGTTCGTCTTTGTCGCTACTTCTTTAAGTAGCTGTGCTCCCATGTTCTCAAACGGATCTTCAAGTTCAATCTCACGTGCAACTGATACGCCGTCTTTAGTAACGGTTGGAGCGCCGTATTTCTTATCGAGAAGAACTAAACGTCCCTTAGGACCAAGTGTTGTCATTACTGCTTTTGAAATCTTTTCTACACCATCAACGAGGGACCTTCTAGCCTCTTCGTTGAACTGAAGCTGTTTTGCCATATGTTTATGCCTCCAAAATAACTCTAAAATCTAAAATATATATAAACGTAAAAAACGGCAAGAAGAATTATTTTTAAACTAGAAAGAAGGTTGTGAAGATCTATGAATTATAAGCCGATAAAATCACTTTTTCTTACTGAAATCGGCATTATGGAGCTAAAAGAGAAATCGGCACTTCATACACTCCGTCTTCCCTTAGTCTTGCATATTTCCCTGCTGTAATCACCATTAAGAAAGAAGGTTCTTTCATGTGCATGTAATCCATCTTCTCTTTTATTTTTATAAGATTTTTTGCACCTTCATCGATTCTATCAGGATCAAATAGTTTTACTTCAAACATCGCCCATCTTTGATCCCTAAGCTCCATTACAGCATCTGCTTCAAGCCCTTTTGAATCTCTATAATGATAAATAGAGGCATTTAGCGCACTTGCATAAACACGCAAATCTTTAATCACAAACGACTCGAAAAGAAATCCGAATGTTCTAAAATCTTTAAGTAAGGCAGAAGGCGACAATCCTAAGGACGCAACTGCAAGAGAAGGTTCTGACAGTTGTCTTGTAGGACTTCCTTGAACACGCACTTTAGATCTTACATAAGGAGACCATGCTTCAACATCTTCTAGTATAAACATCGATTCAAGGAGGGATAGATATTTATTTAATGTATCTTCATTAAATAGAACATCTTCACTTTGACTCATATCTTTTCTTATTAGGCTTTTAGATGCTTGAGTTGAGACATTCCTTGAATAAGATCTCAACAGACGTCTTACGTCACTTGGATTTTTTCTTAAATTCATTTTCTCCATCTTTCTCTGAACATCTATGTTTATAAGCTCGTCAAGCAAAATATAAGGAATTTCAAGCGCATCTTCATCGTCATCATCAACAGATGCCGGCCATCCACCTTTACATAATGCAAACGCTGCGTCTTCTAAAGTACGATCAGAATGTTCGCTTATATATTCTTTGCCGTTTTCAAATAATTTAGAAAGAGAGACTTTGCCATAAGAAAATCCTGTCTCATAAGAGCTCATTGTATGCATACTAAGGTTTGCAATACGACCAAAGCCTGAGTGGAAAATTTCTTTTCTTTCTTCGCTACTAAGAGGCGTTGAAGAACCCGTCAATATGAATTGGCCTCTTTTTCCTCTGTTATCAACTTCTCTTCTGACAGCATCCCAAAGACGCGGCGCATTTTGCCATTCATCTATTAAAAGCGGCGCTTCTCTATTTAAAATATCTGAAGGCATAGCATTGGCAAATTTAATAAGATCTTTCCCTTCTTCTGAATTATCTAAACAAACTTCAGATTTTGAAAACTGCCGAGAAGATGTTGTCTTACCACACCATTTAACGCCAGAGACCAAAACAGCTCCTGAAAGCCTTAATAATTTTTGTAGCTGTTTATCAGATATTCTTTCTTTATATTTCATAAGAGAATTATAAATTACATTTTTCTCTAGGTCTAGTACGGAACTTTTACCATATCTAGTACGGAACTTTTACCGCATTAGATATTAAATATTATCTATTTTTATTAATACTGTTTACAATAATCCAATATGTTATTTCCATTATCATCTAGATGAATGATGTCTTCCGATTAAAGAAGATCTATCTCTTAATACCCTGCTATCAGAATTAAAAGCTCATGAACTATTTACATTAGAAATTGCATCAATAGCTTTTAAGGAATTCCAATCATTCCCTAAGTTTAAAGACAAGGTACTCCAAATGAGAAATTAACGTTTGCAAAGATAAAAAGGCAAACAATACTTTGAGTGGGATGGGGGCTTTCATATCCCCATATGCTTTCCATTATACCTTAACCTAAAGGATAAGGCCTAAGACGTTTTCACTTTGAAATGTAACCTCTTCGACTTCAGGTGGAAGTGAAAATAAAACGAAACTATAAGGTTTCATATTAGAGCTATAATCAGAAAGAGGAAAATAATATTCATAAAATATTTCTTCGAGAGAAAAATCTAATGTGCCGTCATAGAATTCTTTTACATCGTATCTTGGATCGTCTGTTATTCCCCTTCCAGATACTATAAGAGATAGGCAAAAGTCATAAAAGAGAGTGCCGAAATCTTCTCCTGTTGCGTACTCTACCATCCTATAGTCGTTGTATGGGCAGAGATAAATCTTTTGGATTATATCTTCTCCGAATCTATTAACCAAATAGCGAAAGAAAAAGGCAGAGAGAGCGTAGCTAATTTGAATATCATTGTCATCATCATTAAGCCACTCGATAATAGAATTGTTCCCTGTTGCCCATGACAGCCATGCAGCTCTATTAACCAATATTTCCTTAAAGACTTCATTACCTGAATATTCTTCTGCAAAAGTAGAGAGCGCCTCTGTGATCCAAGTAGGTTCCTCACTTAAGCCATTTAGCACCCTCTTAGATGTAAATACTATGTGCTGAAGTTCATGGATTATAGTAACATTAAACGATTCACAAAGATTCTGGTCGGGACTTTGTATCACATCTAGAGAAATATACATTATCTCTCCATTGTTTGAGTTCTCACTAATATAAAAGTCTTCAGGAGACATATAACCCATTAAGTTTTCTCCAAGGTTTGCAACCACTACCAGAAGTTTCCCATTTTCATCTATATCTGAAACCGTTCCGAAAGTCTCTCTAAAGCTCGGATAAGCTTTTTCAAAGTTATCTACAACCTCTATTATCCTATTTAAGTCTGCATCATCATAGCTTGAGCTGTTATCAATTAGAACGTATGCGTTTTCTGTTACATAAATGCACTTTGCATCAATTACTTCTTCATTTGCTTTTATATGGATGCCTTCCCATACATCTCCTTCGTCAAATACATGAAAGAGTGATCCTTCTTCAGCTTGAAATGGCACATCAGAGCTTTTAATAGATCTTGGCCTTGAATAAGATAATGCTAAAGGCTTTTTTTGATTATAAGAACTTCTTGATGTTTGATCGGGCGCAATATCAATGCTAAATCTTGCCATGTCAGAATTGTTAAAGCCTGGTTCGTTTTCACCATAAAAGCCATAGTTTTGATCCTCTTTGGGAAGATGCAAGAAAAGTGCGTATTTAGAGTTTTGAGGGATCGTGTAAATTCCGTTCTCTTTTATTAGCATTACTCCATTAGGAACGCTATAATCATTATTACTCTCCTCAATGTTTTGAGGATCGCATGACAGTATGATTATTGGGATGATAATTACAAGAAGAAGTTTTTTCATCATATTGCAACTAGTGATAGCACGAATGCAATTAGAACTGCAAATAATCCCGATAGAAAATTAACTGCATCGTTATCTATAAATGATATACCCCGAGCCCTTACATTTTTCTTCCCATCGCTTTCTCTATGTTCTGTAAGACTTCCATCTTCCCTTCTGTAATGCACTTGGAGAGTTGCGCCTAAAAAGGAATCGAAAAGAGCTCCGAGAGTACCAGAAATCGTAATTATGGCTATCATAATGGGAGAAAGGGTATAGCATCCGACAGACAAAAGAGCAATTAAGAATGATCCTATCAAGCCAGATAATGTTCCTACAAAACTTACGCCGCCGCTTAATCCCTTAGGAACTTTTGTAAAAGTTATTATTGAAACTGGATCGCTTTTGCTTAGAGCGCCAAGCTCTCCGCTCCATGTATCAGCAGTAGCCTCAGCCAGTCCTGTAGCATAAAGGACAAGCCCTATCTGAGCAAAATCGGTAAAGCGGAACATGAAAAGACCTATAAGAGCTGGAATGCTGTTTGCAAGAACCTGTGCAGAATCCCTTCTACCGCCTTTCTTGTGTATAGCCTTATTCCTATCCGGTATAACCTTCCCTATTACTGCGGCAGAGAGGAAGAAGAAAAGCATTATAAGGATTCCAGACAACCCTCCTATATATGTAATAATAGTTCCGACGATAAACGCCGCAACAATGCCTGATGTCGTCAACTGTTTCTTTTTAATTGAGAATGCCACAATCAACAGCATTAAGGCCATGATTATCAAAACCCTTATAAAAGGATTAAGACTGAAAAACAGAGAATCAATATAGGCCATAGAATGCTCCTAACGTTATGGCAGTCGAAAGAGGAACCGTAATATTGTCAAAACCAAGAGGCGTCAGATTCTCAAATGCCGTTGCAACTAATGCAGTAATGAGTACGCCATACCAAGGAATAGATGTAAATAGAGAAAGAACGATGAGCGTTACTGCAAACATCGTAACAGTGCCCTCTATGCTCTTTTTTCCTCCTACAAACTTATAGCTATGCTTACCGACTTTGCTTCCAATAAGAGCGGCAAGACCGTCTCCAAAGCCCATAGTGAGGACGGATGCAACTATTATTTCATTATTTGAAAGCTCGTAATGCCCCATTATAACGAGAATTAAAATCGATAAAGGGAAATATACAAGGCCGTTGTCCCTCTTCCTCTCCCCCATTCCAAGATACTTAGCGTAACCAGAGTTAACAAACGCCGCATTAATTACCACAAATGCGGCAGGCCCTATCAAAGACCAATAGAAAGAGGTGTAACAATTTGTAAGGATAAACACCCACAAAGATACGAGGATGTGTATGAATTTTCTTACGACTTCCGATCCGACCTTCGTGAATTTAAAAAGCACGAAGGCAATACCAACTACAAATATTATATATAAAAACGAATAAAGAGTTGCGAGAATGTTTTCCATTACCAGCTCCTACCCCCTCCTCCTGAAAATCCTCCTCCTGAAAATCCGGACGACCCTCTGTGACTTCTCGAGCCTCCCCTGTATCCTGATGGTGGATTGATAGCAGCCATATGGCTGTCATAACCGCGCCTCCATGAATGAGAGAAGCTATGCCATATCATATAGGAAGTAAAGACTGAAGATCTAGATGAATACCATGACGGGGTGCTCATGCTTAAAGACTTGAACTTCGAACTGTAATTCTCCTCCAGGTTAAGTGCGATAGCATAACTTAAATTATGATAGTAATACTCAGGATCATCTTCGATAAGAAGTTTTAGTTTATCAAGTTCTACAGTTTCAAGGAATTCCTTGTAACCAATTATCTTTGAAAGCATCTCATCCGCCCATTCGCTTCTCTTATTTACAGCATAGGAAAAGAAAGATGCAGAGAAAATCAATGCCGCATTAATTATAGTCAGGATTAATGCAAAGACATAACTTCTGGTGGATGTTGCTAGAGCTGCAAAAATAAACATCCCTGTGAAGATCAAAGCAAACACAGAAAGTATAATCTGAAATACTTTCAACGCTTTTGAACTGACAGCGCTATTTGCAAAATACCTATGTCCTAAAAGGGTAAGGAAAGCGAAGGCAAAGAGGCTTGGAAAGAGTATGAAAAGAGTAAGCTCGCCAATGTTGTTTATAGATGCAAGTACGGAAAAAAGTATTACAGCTATTAGCCCTAATGCCCTGAGAAGCGATGAACGCCTTATGCTCTTAGGTTCAAATAGAGGTCTGTTCTTCTCATAATAACGCTCTATTTCGCTTCTGATCTTGTACACCGAATTCTGTGCAAAATTCCTCTTGGCAAGCGCCTCAACATCCACACTGTCACTGTTGGAGAATATCATAGAGAAAAGCTTTCTTTCATAACTTGGCCTATCCTCTTCAATGTCTTTTAATTTTGTGAAAAGGAAATCATCATTATCCTTCTCTTCTATACGCAAATATCCTTTATCTGCAAAATAGAAAATCATTGATAATATGTC
Organism: uncultured Spirochaetales bacterium; assembly: GCA_949289305.1. Classification (GTDB taxonomy): domain Bacteria; phylum Spirochaetota; class Spirochaetia; order Sphaerochaetales; family Sphaerochaetaceae; genus Ornithospirochaeta. The sequence goes on along the minus strand of CASENB010000018.1, from coordinate 98,140 downwards.
TTTTTCAAACGTTATCGTATTGTCGATTATATATCCGACGTCTAAGCTGCTAAATCCTTCAGGCGGATTGAAAACGACAGGCGCTATTATCTCCTTGTCGCGGCCAAGCGTGAAATAAGAATAAAAAATATATGTGATGACAAAAAGTGCAAGAATTACAGCAACTGAATTGAATATATTTCCAAAGTTCGCCTTAAGCGGTTTAGTAGAGAAATACCCTTCGTCAAACTCACACCTCAGCGTCACAGCGTTATATGGACCTAAGTTTTCAAATTCGGCATAAATAGTTCTTCCATCTGCAGAGATCTCAGGCTTAATACTTGCACTTGATCCGTAAGGTCCATACGTAAGATATACACGTTCTGGATCTACTGCATGAGGAAACGTTACTGAAAATGAAAAATGTTTGACATCTGTATCCCAGGCTGCTGAAAGTAGATTCACATACCACTCGTCATATTCCCTGTTTCCATCGTCTTCAAGGAGAAAATCGTATGCGATTCTGTACTCTACGGGGCCGTACACATAACTGTTTGGATCTCCCATCCTAAGTGAAATGAAATCGCCACTATATGTCAAACTCGTCTCCGTATTGGTCATAATATTTGAGATCTCAGCCTCAAGATTAATAAAATTCTCAGGGCTGAATTTATATTGAATATCTCTGTAAATACCATGGGATGGCGTAATGAAATCAAGTTTCAAGAATTCATTGAAGCGGCTTGAACTGTCATCGGAAACTATAACATCCACATGATAATCATCAACAATGAAATTCTCTCTAGAGAAAGCCAATGGAAGCGATAATGTTAAAACCAACAAGAAGACAAACGCTTTTCTCATTTAAAACGACACCTTCACATTCTCTTTCTTCTCGTCATCAACGTCTACATAACTTAATTTCTTAAATCCTGATAATGACGCAATCAAATTTGAAGGGAACACCATGATCTTATCGTTAAAAGAACGGGCCGTAGCATTATAATATTTTCTTGCGTTTAGAATCTCTTCCTCTATTTTGTTCAAACTCTCCTGAAGGGAAATGAAATTAACGTTGGCCTTTAGATCAGGATAGCTTTCGGATAGAGCAAAAAGGTTCTTAAGCGTAGAAGAGAGCACGCCATCTGCTTTGCTCTTTTCATCTATTGTCGTAGCACCAAGACATGCATTTCTTGCGTTAATCACACTTTCAAGCGTCTTTTCCTCGTGTTTCGCATATCCTTTCACTGTCTCAACGAGATTAGGAATCAAATCGTATCTTTTATTCAAATGAACATCTATTCCGCTTAAAGCCTCTTCGCATCTGTTTTTGGATTTTACTAATGAGTTATATACGCTGATAGCCCATACGACGATTACAATTACTATAGCAAGAATTATTACAAGCCAGGTCATACATTCTCCTTAAACGAATTATAACACAACGGGGCATATTTTTCTCTGTCAAAAACACACAAATATGTTATTGATTATTCATTGTAATTTAGCTAAAATTGCATAAATATTCAATTTTCATTCATTTTTAACTGGAGGATGAGAATGCGAGAGAGGCATAATAGGCTATCTGTAATCAAGGAACTTATAAAAAATAATAGAATAGACAACCAAGACACGTTATTGGAAATGCTAAAAAAAGAGGGATTTTCAGTAACACAGGCGACGCTCTCAAGAGATCTCAAGATGCTCAAGGTCGGCAAGATATCAGATGGCTGGTCAGGCTATTACTACAGCCTTCCTGAAAACGATTTCATATCTGAAAGCGAAAAAAGCTACATACAAGATGTAAGACGTGGTATTATTTCTATTGAATTCTCAGGAGACATGGGGGTTATCAAGACGAGACCAGGACATGCAAACAGCGTATGTTTCGCTTTGGACGTACTTGCACTTCCGGAGATTTTAGGCTCTATTGCAGGAGATGATACGATTTTCATCATCCTGAGAGAGGGCATGACAAAAGAAGACCTTCTTGAAAGCTTCCAGACGAGAATTCCAGAAATTAAGGATTAGGAAGGAAAAAATGGAGTACATTAATCTAGACAAAAGCAAAGCTTATGCGAAACTTTTGAAAGCAGAGAAAAAGAGCGTAAAAGAACTGCTTTCGAAAGAAAGGATAAAAGAGGCAAATGTAGCTCTCGGAGGAAATCTTACTTATAACTATGCATCGATGCCTGTAAGCGAAGAGACGATCTCTCTATTAAAAGAACTATCAGATGAGATGGGTCTTATAGAAAAATACAAGGCTATTCTATCTGGCGAAGTCATGAACACAGGGGAAAAACGTCTTGTTCTTCATCATCTTACACGAGGAAACGTCTTAAATGAGAAAGTAGAGGCAGATGGGGAAGATAAGGAGGCGTTCTATAAAGAAGAGCTAGAAAAAATTAAAGACTTCTCAGAAAAAGTACACACAGGGGAAATCAAAGGAAGTACTGGAAAAGCATTCAAGACTGTATGCCAGATCGGTATTGGAGGCTCGGATCTTGGGCCAAGAGCTCTATATCTTGCTCTAAAAGGCTATGAGAGGAAGATGAATGCAGAATTCATTTCAAACGTAGATCCTGACGATGCGGCAGAGGTTATCAGCAGGCTGGATTTCGAGACAACACTATTTATTCTGGTATCAAAGAGCGGAACGACGCAGGAAACGCTTACAAATAGGGATTTGGTTCTTGAAACCCTTAAGAAGTCCCCTATCTCAGGCCTTGTTCCATCAAAGCACATGGTTGCTGTTACAAGCAAGACAAGCCCGCTCGCAAAAGACGACAGCCTTTTGAAATCATTCTTCATTGATGATTACATCGGAGGAAGATATTCATCAACAAGCGCAGTCGGAGGTGTCGTACTCTCATTGGCCTACGGTTTTGATACATTCAAAGAACTGCTTGATGGAGCGCATGAGGAAGACGTGTTGTCTTTAAACGAATGTCCGAAAAAGAACGGAGCTCTTATGGATGCCCTAATCGGATTCTATTTAAGAAACGTGATGGGTTATCCATCCACAGCGATTCTACCCTACTCTCAAGCGCTATCAAGATTCCCAGCACATCTTCAGCAGCTTGATATGGAATCAAATGGAAAACACGTAAACCGTTTCGGAGAGAAGATAGACTACGTTACAGGCCCTGTAATTTTCGGAGAGCCCGGCACTAACGGACAGCACTCTTTCTATCAGCTTCTGCACCAAGGGACAGATATCATACCGCTACAGTTTATTGGCTTTAAAAACTGCCAGTATGGAATGGATATCGTAACGGATGGATCTTACAGCCAGATAAAACTAAATGCGAACCTTGCAGCACAAATCGTTGCATTCGCACTTGGAAAAGACGATGAGAATCCTAATAAGGAATTCGACGGAAACAGGCCTTCATCACTCATCTACGCAGACAAGCTTACAGCAAGAGCACTTGGAGCGCTTTTAGCGCACTATGAAAACAAAGTAATGTTCCAAGGCTTCTTATGGAACCTGAACTCTTTCGACCAGGAGGGAGTACAGCTTGGAAAGGTTCTTGCGAAGAAAGTTCTCAAGGGCTGCGAAGGAGATGAGGTTCTAAAAGCATACGCAGATCTGCTAATATAACACAAAAGATAAAAAAGTGCGCAAGATAACATCAAACGCACTCTTTTTTTTGTCCAAAACATTCTAAGAAGTTTTACAGATGCATAGCTGAAAGTATATACTGAAAGCCAATAAGGCAAGATAGGAGGACAAGTGAGCGGCGAGGACTTCGAAAACGCTTTCAGCCAGGAATTTGAAGAGCTTATTCAAAGAGCGTATAAGGATTCTCTATCGGGACTCTTAAACAGAGCTACGATGGAACTCTATATTAAAGAACGACTAAGCAACATGAGCGATGATGAGCGCTGTGCTCTTTTTATAATCGATCTTGACGATTTCAAACAGGTAAACGACAGCTTAGGCCATCTTGCCGGAGATAAAGCCATAAAAGAATCTGCATCGATTTTAAAACGTCTTTTTAAAGCAAACGACATAGTCGGCCGCCTTGGCGGTGATGAGTTTGCTGTATTCATTTCAGGATACATAAAAGAAAATGATGTAAAGAAAAAAGCTGAAGAGATATTAAACAGCCTTCAGCTTGCAATAAAAAACGAACATAATACGATAACGCTCACAGCTTCTGTGGGGATTTACTACTCTGACTTCAAAGTAAGTTTTGAAGGCATGTATCAATCAGCGGACCTCGCCCTATACAAGGCCAAGAAAGCAGGAAAACACGCCTACTCGATGAAAGCTAATAACAGGTACAGGGGGAAGTTCAATGACGTTAATACAAAAATAAACGCAATTCCAATGAAACGTCTCCTTGAGTTTTTAGACAGCGGAATAGCCCTTTTGGACATAGATAAGAACGGACTTTTAAGTTATTTAAGCCCAAGTTTCTACCGCATCATAGGAAAAGATGAGAAAGGACAGAAAAAAAGCCTGAAAGACATAATTTGCGAGCCTGATTATCCAAAGCTAAAAAGAAAGCTGGAAGAAGCGTTTAGAGACCAGGAAGAAATAAACGAGGTCGTACGTGGAATTAAAAGCAATGGAGATCTGTCGTGGTGGCAGATAAAAGCAGTCCCATTCAGTTATTCCGAAGACAGCAGAACTGTTATGTTGTCTATAAACGACATATCAGAATTCAAAGAGAATGAGGATAGGCTAAAAGAGATAAACGACAGGCTGCTTTTTGCTTTTGAACAGACAGAAAGGAGACTATGGGAAGTAGATATTCCCAAATCAAAGCTATTTATATACGAAAAAGGGAAGATAAAGGCAGAAAAGAAGAAAGAATACTCTTTCCCAAATGGAATAATTGATAATGGATACATCCATCCGATATCACTTTTACGTTTTAAGGAATTTGCAGAAAAGCTAATGCACGGAAGCGATCAGGGCTATGGCAATTTCATTATAAGAAGCGAAAACGGTGAGTATAGATGGAAAACGCTCTCATATAAGATAATGTACTCGAACAACGGTAAAGCAGACAGAGCCATAGGAATTTCTGAAAGTCTTAACGATAAGATTGCGGAGACTAGTTCCCCAATAATCCAGCCAAGCCTTCTTCCTGAACTCTTAATTTCAGATCTGTTAGTATGCCTCAGCATAGACCTTGACAACAAAACACTTATTGATTTTTGGCGATGCGGAGAGAGTTTAAGCAGAGATGATCTGCGAGGGAAAAATCCGGAGAGAGTACTTTCATACCAAAGCGATAAAATCTTCTATGAAAAAGACAGAAAGCGCCTCAAACCTTTCTTCAATATGGAGAATCTGAAAAAACTATACGAAGAAGATGGACGAAAATGGATATTCGCATCCTATCAGAGAACGGAAGAGGATGGAACGATACACGCCGTAAGGCATATTATCAATCTGACAAAAGCCGATAATAACAACCTCTGCATGATCTCATACATAATAAAAGTGAACCTACCCCGCTATCTTGACCGCATCACGGTTCTGAATATGGATAAAAACAATAACACAGGACTATACGACAGGAGTTCCATATTCGAACTTCTTAAGATAATAGAAAAAGAGAGAGCCGAGAAAAGTGCTATTGTAATTTTCCAAATCAAAGGATTAGACAATTCCAACTATGAAAAACGAGAGAAGCTTTATTCAGCTGTTTCAGCGCCACTGAGTCTAAGTCTTGGAGGATCCTCTATTATCGGCAAATACGACAATGATAAAATACTAATCTTATTTCCTGAATACAGTTCGAAAAATAATATCAAAAAAGTATTAGAGGATACTTTTTCCTTTATAAGGAGAACAGAAAGAGATTCCAAAAGTCTTAATTTTATTGCCGCCATCGCTTCAAAAAACATGGCATCCAGTTCTTTTGCATCAGCCATAGAGAACGCAATAAATGTCGTTCTTTCTACAAACCTGCCAACCGATACTGCCATCTTTGCAGAAGGCTTCAGAGAAAATAGCGTTGCAACACTTCAATCAAACGATAGCCCAGATAAATATATCGACATCAGTATCAAAAAGGTATTATGCCAAAAAGAAAAAGACATATCATTTGACATAATCGCATCCATGCTTTCATCCGACAGTCTTAAGAAATCTCTCTTGAGCGTACTCGAAAAAATTTGTTCGTATTACAATGCAGACAGAACATATATTCTTCATCTAATTGAAAACGATCACATACTGACAATGCCATACGAATGGGATTCTCTGGGGAAAAACAGCATACAGAACGTAGTATCAGGAATGCTAGTAGAACGTTTTCCGATATTTGTCAAATGCATGAAAAGGAAGGAGCCTATACTTCTGAAAAGAAATAAAGGAAATAACAACCAGGCATGGTCATTCATAGCTTACCCTTTAAAAAATGGAATTACAGTAACAGGATTCCTTGCAATTGAGAATCCGAAAGAGAACGAGGACAGCATTTCATTCATCAGCACGCTGATTCCATACATCTTAAGAGAAGAAATACGTTTTGCAGATCAGACATCAAAAGAGACGCGCTCCGAAAAACTAATGGGTATTCCCAACCTCAGGTCTTACACAAAAAGAATTTATTCATTAAGCTCTAACAACTACAGTACTCTTGGAGCTCTTTGCATTGACATACCGCGTATGGCTGCTATAAATGGGAGCTTAGGATTCGAATATGGAACAAAACTACTGCTTTTCGTATCAAAAGCTCTTTTAGACGTATTTGGTAAATCTTTTGTTTTTAGGACATGGGAAGCTGAATTCGTAGCATTTCTTCCAAATACGACAAAGCAAGTCTTTATTGCCAGAGCAAACAGGTTGAGCCTTATGATTCAAAGGGAATATCCCAATGAAGTAAGAATAGGCACTTCATGGGCAGAAAACGACTTTATAGGACCTCATATCGTAGAAGAAGCCAGAGAGGATCTGAGAAGGAAACATTTGCGTTCGACAGATCCTTTCCTGATTAACACACTGAAAAAGGAAAGTTACAGCGTATTAAAAGATTCTGCAAAAGCAGAAGATTTCGTCGTATTCTACCAGCCTAAGATAGATATGATGACATCAGAAATTGTAGGCTGTGAGGCTCTTGTTAGAGCAGTAGATAAACACAATAGAATCATATTGCCTAGCGAATTCATTGCAAATCTTGAAAAGAACGGCGGAATAAGGGAAATGGATCTTATCGTATTTGAGAAAGTACTTCAGAATGCATCTGAATGGCAAAAAAAAGGATTTAAAGTCCTTCCAACTTCAATTAATTTATCAAGGATCACCCTTCTCTACCCTTCTACTCTTGCATCCATTTGGGCTTTGGAAAGCCGCTTTCCAAATCTTGATGAAAGCCTTTTTGAATTTGAGATCACAGAGAATTCAGAGGTTTTTGAAAAAGATGAATTGAAAGCAATTGTAGAACACTTCCGATCAAACAATATAAGAATCGCATTAGATGATTTTGGCTCCGAATATGCGAATCTGTCCGTTTTCACGAACATAAATTTTGATACTATAAAACTCGACAAAAGCCTGATAAGAGATCTTACGGATAATCCGATAAACAGGATGCTTCTCAGTGATATAATAAAAATATGTAATGTACGAGGCATGGCATGCATCGCCGAAGGAGTTGAGACAAAAGAACAGAGGGATGCATTGATAAATGCAGGATGCCATATAGCGCAAGGATACCTGTATGACAGGCCTTTAAGCGCTTTTGAATTTGAAAGCAAATATTTAAAAAAAGAGAGGAAAGATGGGAAATAGAAAAGACATTTCAGCAATAGTCGCAATCGGAGCATCGGCCGGAGGACTTGAAGCATTACAACAGTTCTTCGACCATTTGAAAGGAGAGAGCACGCTTGCTTTTGTCATTATTCAGCATCTTTCTCCAGACTATAAAAGCCTCATGGCGGATATCCTTGCAAAGCATACGTCCATGAAAGTGCTACAGGCAGAAAACGATATGGAAGTGATGTCGAATACAGTCTACCTTATTTCTCCAAAAAAGAACATGAAGATAAAAGACGGCCGCCTTATTCTTTTCGATTATGATCCATCGGCACTCAACCACCCTATTGACGTATTCTTCACTTCCATCGCAGAAGAGATGAAAGAACATTCCGTTGCCATTGTGCTCTCAGGCACAGGCTCCGATGGAACAAACGGGGTGAAAGCGATAAAAGAACATGGAGGAATCGTAATAGCCAAGAACCAGATAGTGCAAAATTCGACGGAATGCCAAAGAGTGTAATAGACACAGGCCTTGAAGATTTCGTTCTTACTCCAGAGGAGATCGCAGAGGAGATTGAGAATTTCTCTTCATCATCAATTCTGCTGCGAATAAAGCCAGAAAGCACATCGGAAGAGGACGAGCTATTTTCGGAAGAAGAAACACTTTCTCATATCTATACGATATTAAAGAACTCAAGCGGCATTGACTTTTCTTATTACAAGAGATCGACAATCTTAAGACGCATAGAGAGAAGAATGCTCGTAACACATACAAAAAGTCTTACGGAGTTCGCTCACTTACTTGGAGATAGGCCGGAAGAAGTCAACATACTTACAAAAGAGATTTTAATCGGCGTCACGAATTTCTTTAGAGATCCCGCATTCTTTGAAAAACTGAAATACAATGTAATATATAAAATCTTGGAAAATGCAAAAGAAGATGAACCTGTAAGAGTATGGAGCGCAGGATGCAGTACCGGAGAAGAGGCCTACTCCCTCGCAATCCTTTTTAAAGAAGTGATGGAGGAACTTCAGATAAAGAGAGATGTTAAAATATTCGCAACAGATGTCGACAGCAAGGCGATCGAAAGCGCAGGAAAGGGCGTCTTTTCTGAAAACATAATAGATGACGTATCGGCTGAAAGAATTGCAAAGTATTTCACAAGACAGCAAGATCAGTTCGTGGTATCCAAAGAAATAAGAAGAATGATCGTATTTGCAACACATAACATATTCTCTGATCCTCCATTTGGGAAATTAGACCTTATAAGCTGCAGAAACGTCATGATCTACTTCCAGCCTGTTTTAAGAAGAGCGTTATTTGCCATATTCCATACGGCGTTAAAGAAAAACGGTTATCTATTTTTAGGAAAGAGCGAAACGGCAGGAGAATACGTGAACCTTTTCAAACCAGTACTAAGCACTGAAAAGATATACATACACAAGGCTGAAGGAAAAGTAGAAGATCTCAGCACTCCGTCATTCAGCATTCCAAGCATACATAACATAACAAATGTCGGAGTTAAAAATATTACAAACAATGCGGATGATGAACAGGCAGAAAGCTTATACACACATTTCCTTGAATCATTCCTCCCTACCTCTGTCGTTATAGATGAAAACGACGATGTCATACATTTCTTCGGCTCTTATAGAGATTATCTGACACTTGCGCCTGGGAAAGCTACATTTAATTTCTTCTCAATGCTAAATCAGGATCTCAAACTTGTTGCAGCAACAGCTGTAAGCAGATGCAGAAATGAAAAAAAGGCTATTACGTACAAAGATATCGTTACCGATACGAAAGATGGAAGGAAGGTGATAGATTTAAGCGTACAGCATATAAATGACGATTCCCTCTTTTTAGAAAACAGAGTGAAAGAGATTGAAGGAACGGTAGAAAAATACGAAGTCGATGAGACGGCACAAAGAAGAATTGCAGAGCTAGAAAGAGAGTTTTCAATATCTCAAAGAGATTTGAAAGCAACAATAGAACGTCTTGAAACCGTCAATGGCGAACTTCAAGCCGCAAACGAAGAACTGCTGACTGCAAACGAAGAGCTTCAAAGTTCAACAGAAGAACTTCAGTCTGTAAATGAAGAGCTATATACGGTTAATACGGAACACCAGCTCAAACTAGATGAGCTAACAATGATGACCAACGACCTTTCAAACTTCCTATCTTCAACTATGATCGGAATACTCTTTGTAAACAGCAATTTAAACATAAGAAAGTTCACAGAATACGTAGGACGTGAATTTCAGCTTATGGAGCACGACATTGGAAGATCAATCCAAATCTTCGCACACAGTTTTCCAGACGAAGCGATAGAAGAAGATTGCAAGACAGTCGTAAAGAGTCTTACGTCAATAGACAGAGAAGTCAGCGCAATGAACGGGAGAAACTACACACTCCGTATCGCACCATATAGAACTACCGAAAACAGCATAAAAGGTCTTGTTATTACAATCATAGACAGTCTTGGCATAGAAAAAGATACTGAAGATTAAGCTTAGATTGGGGATTAACCCTATTTGAGCTTATTATCGAAAAAGGGAAAGATTGACTTCTACCTCTTTCCGTGTTTTCATAATAATTGAAGATATTCATATAGTTGCGTTGTTAATAGTACGCATGTCTCTACAGGCCGCTAAAGAGCCTACTATGAGTATTTGCCCTTCAGAGCAGATACTCTTTAGGGCAGGGAGGAAAAGTATGAATATAGTTATTTTAAAAGGCAACATCGTATCAGCACCAAGCTTTGGAAATCTTGAAATCTATGAAAACGGTTATATAGCAGCTGAAGACGGAATAATCAAATACGTTGGATCGGACCTTCCAAAGAAATATAAAAACTGCGAAATAACCGATTATAAAGATCAGCTTATAATGCAGTCATTTGCAGACATGCATCTTCATGCGCCACAGTATCCGAACCTTGGAATAGGACTTGAACTAAGCCTTTTAGACTGGCTTAATACATATACATTCCCAACAGAGGCATATTTTAAAGACACGGGATTTGCAAGAGAAGTATATAGAAAACTTGCAGAAGATCTAGTTCAAAACGGAACGACGAGGGTATCCGTATTCTCTTCCCTTCATACCGATTCGACATTAATCCTTATGGATGAGCTTGAAAAAGCAGGACTCAGGGGATTTGTCGGAAAAGTGAATATGGATAGAAACGGCGGAAAGGATCTTGAAGAGACTACAGAAGAATCTATCAGGGAAACCCTCAGATGGCTTGATAGCTGCACCACAGAGAATATAAAACCAATAATAACACCGCGTTTCACACCATCATGTTCTAACGAGCTTTTAAAAGAACTTTCTAAGATCGCAAGAGAGAGAGACCTTCCAATACAGTCGCACCTTTCTGAAAACATAAGCGAACAGGAATGGGTAAAGAGTCTGCATCCAGATACTACGCACTACTATGAAAGCTATAAGAAGTATGGTCTATGGAATGAAAAGACACTTATGGCACACTGTGTGTACTCAGATAAGGAAGAAAGAAAAGCAATGAAAGACGCAGGGGTGTATGTAGTCCACTGCCCTTCTTCAAATATTAACTTATCATCGGGATTCGCACCGATAAGGGAGATGATAGACGAAGGATTAAATGTCGTTCTTGGAAGCGATATCGCAGGGGGAAGCATAATATCGATGTTTGCCAATACTGCAGAAGCAATAAAATGCTCAAAAGAACGTAGCATAAGAATCGAAGGGAAGCCCAAGATGCTTAGCGTAAGCGAAGCCTTCTATTTAGCAACCTCTGCATCCTCTACTCTCTTTAATGAAACCCCAGGCTTTAGTAAAGGCAATAGCCTAGATGCTATAGTGCTTGACGATCAAAACCTTATAAACGCCAAACATCTTAGCGTAAGAGAGCGGTTTGAAAGGGCTATATACAGAAGAGAAGAAAATGCCATCAAGGCAGTATACAGCAAAGGAAGAAAATTATTTTAAATTTATGCCAAGCATCGGCATGAATGATAAGCCTTATAGCTGCAATTCATTTATAGAAAATGAGTTGCAGTTATTATTTTAGCATTTTATATGTAAAAATTATTTTACAGAAAGATCTCTAGGAAACTACTATATTTCTATCATCATTAAAGAAGCCTTAATATGATAGTATAAATCTTCTTCCATTCCTTTTTTATATCTCCATTCTGTGTAGTATCCGAGGCACGGACAAATGTAGTCAACACCATTCTTTTCTAATCTTTTTCTATAGTGAACGTGTCCAGATATTGAATGCTTAACTTTGCTAGTTTCAAATAGAGCACCAAGTTTTTCAGAACCAAGAAACGCATTAAAATATTCCCACTCTTCTCTTGCATCCAGTACTGTAAACTCTTTAATCGGTAGCATATGCGTAACTGCTATGATATTAGCACTCTCAGTCTTTTCAATCTGAGTCTTAAGGCTATCAAGCATTATTTCATTTCGCTTAATATTGTCCCTTGTCCATGCGTTCTTAATCGAATCCTGCCAAGTCCTAGCCATGTAGGTCATCTTATCAAACATATCATAGGAGAATCGCTTATAGTTTCCGAAGCTATAGTCGTACCAGCCCACATCACCAACTATTGAACAAGATTTAATATTTATTGTCTTTCCTACTAGGCATCTCTCATCATCTTTAAAGGCGCTGTAAATGTAATCAATATTATAAAGATGCGCATTAGGAGACCATAGATCGTGATTACCTGGAACGTAATAAGTCCTAACTCCAGATATCTTCTCAATATCCTTAACCCTTTTAATGACCTCTCTGAAATCCTCTTCGATATCGCCTGCAATTAATAAAACATCCGCTTTTTCTTCATCTAATATTTTTGAGAGAGTATCAACAACAGGAAACCTTCTATTAATATCTAAATGAAGATCTGAAATGGCTGCAATTCTCATTTTATTCTCCTAAGGGGTAAAAACATGCGACGCTATGTCCTTCTTTTATCTCAATCAAAGTGGGTTCCTCTTTAAAACACCTCTCTTTTCTGTACTTACATCTACTACAAAAAGAACAATGGCTTGACGAAATCTCTTTTTTCTCTTTGTTGTCGATTAATGGAGCCATGTTTTCGGATGCTTCAAAAAGTGCTTTTGTGTAAGGATGTGCCATTGACGAGATAACATCATCTGCTTTCGCAATCTCAACAATCGAGCCCTTATACATAACAGCAATTCTATCTGACACATAAGACACGACAGCAAGGTCATGAGATATGAAAAGATATGTAAGTCCGTGCTTCTCTCTTAAATCTAAAAGAAGGTTCAAAATCTGAGCCTCAACAGAAACATCTAAGGCCGATACCGCCTCGTCCAAAACTATTAATGAAGGTCTTAAAATTAAGGCAAGCGCAATAGCAACCCTCTGCCTTTGACCGCCAGAAAGAGACTTTGGATAACGCTCAAGATAGCTTGAATCAAGTCCAACTTCCTCTAAACTCTCTTTTACGACTTCAAGCCTTTTTTGTGCGCCCATATCTTTTTCGTGTATCTTTAAACACTCTTCAAGCAGGTACCTAATTGTCTTTTTAGGATTCAAAGAAGAATATGGATCTTGAAACACCATTTGAATATCACGTCTGTACCTTCGAAATTCATGATCTTTCAGCGTCGAGATATCCTCACCTTTGAATACGATCGTTCCGTCGTCGCTCTTTATAAGACGCACAATAATATTAGCCAGAGTGCTCTTTCCAGATCCAGATTCTCCGACAAGACCTAAAACCTCTCCTTTTTTTATTTCCAGATCCGTACTCTTAAGGGCTGTTATCCTGTCTTTCTTCTGCTTATATGTTTTTTTTACGCCTTTAAGAACAAGAAGGTCATTCTCCATAGTTCAGCCTCCTTGCAATCTCTTCTCTGCTATAACGGCATAAATACATTCTTCCATCCTCTTTTCTTTTTTCTGGCTTTTCTTTAAAGCATGATGGACATGAGACTGCACAACGTGGTGCAAATGGGCAACCTAAATTATTTCGCTCTTCCAGCGAAGGAACACTTCCAGGAATTGAATAAAGTCTTTTCCCCCTAAGGCTTGGACGTGCAACAGAGAGTAATAGAGCCCTCGTATAAGGATGTATGGGATCTGAGAGAATTTCATCTGTATTTCCACTTTCCACGATAGAGCCCGAATACATTATGTATGATCTGTTGCTCATGCCTTTTACAAGCGATAGATTATGGGAGATCAAAAGAACGGCTGCGCCTTTTTTTCTGTTCATATTTTTTATGAGCTCAATTATCTCAGCCTGTATCGTCACATCTAAGGCGGTAGTAGGCTCATCGGCAATCAATAAAGACGGGCTGTTTATCAGGGCAAGAGCAATCATTATGCGCTGTCTCTGTCCTCCAGAGAGCTGATGAGGATAACTGTTGTAAATACGCTCTGCATCCTCAAGGCCTACGCTCTCAAGCATCTTAATCACTTCCTCCTTTCTCTCTTTTTTAGAAAGGTTCTGATGAAGTTTCAAATTCTCCTCTATCTGAAGGCCTGATTTCATTAAAGGATTTAAAGCCGTCATTGGCTCTTGAAATATCATTGAAATTGATGCGCCGCGAATTTCTCTCCAATCCTTCTCGCTTAAAGAAAGAAGATCCTTTTCAGAAAAATAAATATGTCCGCTTTTTTGAGAAGAAGGAGAAGAAAGTCCGGCAAGAGAAAGTGCTGTCGCACTCTTTCCGCATCCCGATTCGCCGATTAATGCAACAATTTCTCCTTTTTTTATCGAAAGAGATATATCATTAACAGCTTTTAAGGATTTTCCGTTTTCATTGAATGAGAGTGAAAAATCCTTTATTTCTACAAGGTTCATTTCTCACCTCCTTCTCTTATTCCGTCGGAAAGAAGATTGAATGCTATCACAAGAAGCGCAATGATTGCAGTCGGAATAAGTACATACCACGGGGCCCTGAGCATATAATCCTGTGCTTCTGATAGCATTATTCCAAGACTTGGATTTGGAGGCTGCATTCCAAGACCAAGATAGCTTAATCCTGCTTCAGACATTATCGCAGATGCAAAAGAAAGGGAGATCGTAGCCCCTATCTCACTTTTGATGTTAGGAAGTATATGCAAATACATTATCCTAAATATTCCAGCCCCTCTGACCCTTTCAGCTTTGATAAAATCCTTATCACGATACTCCATATAACCGCTTCTTATGATACGGGCAAATCGAGGGACTGCCATAATGGACAGTGCAAGGGCAGTATTGAATATGCCATTGCCAAGTACGGCTATAAGCATCATTGCAATTAGCACACCAGGGAAAGCCATAAGGCTGTCTATTATCTTCATGACAGCCTCATCTATCTTTCCTCCGAAATACCCCGAAAAAGATCCGATGATAAGGCCGAAAACAAGCCCTGATGCGACAGAAAGAAGACCCATTGATAAAGACACTTCAATTCCCTTCATAATACGGCTTAAGATATCACGACCAAATTGATCTGTTCCAAGAAGATGCTCTGAACTTGGGCTTTCTAGCCTGTTTCTTAAGTCCATCTCAGTAATGTCATATGGAGTATAGAACAGCGAGACTATAAACAATGCCAGTATTAGAGATATCAGGATAAAGCCGAAAGTGAAATTTAAACTCTTAAAATATTTTTTCATCAGCTCAACCTTATCCTTGGATCTACTAAAGAGTAGACAATATCTACGACGAAATTGCATAGAGCAACAATTGATGCAAGATATAATACAAGACCTTGTATGAGAGGAAGATCCCGGCTTGAAATAGAAACGGTAATAAGACGGCCAATTCCAGGGAGTGAAAATATGTTCTCTATTATGATTGAACCGCCTAAAATATCAGCGCATATAAGGCCAAGTGTCGTAATTGTCGGAATTAAAGAGTTCTTAAGCACATGAAATAGCATTATCGAACTGTTTTTCATACCTTTGCTTTTG
This sequence comes from uncultured Spirochaetales bacterium, assembly GCA_949289305.1. Taxonomy (GTDB): domain Bacteria; phylum Spirochaetota; class Spirochaetia; order Sphaerochaetales; family Sphaerochaetaceae; genus Ornithospirochaeta. The sequence goes on along the minus strand of CASENB010000018.1, from coordinate 82,504 downwards.
GCGGTGCGAACGTAATCCATCCTCTCTTCTTTCTCAACAGATACTTTAATATAACGTATTAATATCGAAGCAGATCCTATCGCAATAGAAAGAGACGGAAGAAGAATCGATCTGAAAAAAGGAACAAAGCCATCGCTTAAAGGAGTATACCCGATTGAAGGCAATACGTTCAGTTTTACAGAAAATATGCTTATAAGGAATATCGCCATGCAAAAGGAAGGGACCGAAAGCGCAATCTGAGATGTTATTGAAACAGGAAGGGAGTATTTCTTCTTAGAATGGGAACCGAGCCAGAGTCCTATAGGAAGTGCTATAACAACAGTTAAAACCAAAGAGACGATAGATAGTGCGAATGTAACTTTAAACGCTTGCCTAATCAAGTCAGAAACATTTTGCGAGTATCTTAATGATACGCCAAGATCGCCTTTAAATAGTCCGCTAAGCCATGAGAGATAACGCTCTGCGATGCTTTTATCAAGGCCAAGCTGGCTCCTCATAGCCTCAAGCTGCAAAGGATCTGCATCTAGACCAAGTATTATTTCTGCAGGATCCCCTGGCAGTACTGAAAAACATAAAAAAGCCGCCAAAGAGACTATGAGCAGCGTGATAAAAAGTCCGCAAAGCTTTCTAACGTAATATCTCATCACTCATAGTATAACGCACTTAGGTCGGTAAAACTCAATGGATATGCCTTATAACCTTTCAAGTCCGGCCTTGATGCAAGGACTAAATTAGGATCGCATGTCCATACAGCCACCGCATCATCTGTCAAAATCATCTGACATTCTTTATATATTTCAGCCCTTTTCTCTTGATTACTCTCACAAAGCGCACTAGCAATAAGCTGATCATATTCACTGTTGTTGTAGTGCATGAAATTTCTTCTGTAACTAGATTCAAATCTCACAAGGATCTCATAAGGATTAAGCTTGCCCGTAAGCCCTATGATAGTAGCTTCATAACGGCCGTTTGAATATACATCCTCAAGCCATGTTCCCCATTCAACAAGATTGATAGAAGCGTCAATACCTACGCCCCTCAGCTGCTCTACTATGATCTGGGCTGTGCTTACATGAGCAGGATAATTAGAAGGAACCGTAATCGTAAAACTGAATCCGTTCTCATCTCCAGATTCTTTTAACAGCTCTTTTGCAAGCTCAGGATCGTATTGGTAATAGTTCTCTGTATCCTTATTGTAATAATAATCCATAACAGGTGAAAAGTTCGTGTCTATCTGAGTAGCATAACCATCAAAGGCTCCATAGATTATGTCCTCTTTGTTTATAGCATGATTAATAGCCTGGCGCACCCTTATGTCGTTAAAAGGTTCAATAGCGTTATTAAGAGCAAACAGGCATACCATGTTCTGAGGATTGCTGTAGATCGTAAAACGGTCTTTTAAAATCTCCGCATCGCTTCCCGTCACCTGTGCAAGATCAAGCTGTCCAGACTGAAGAGCTGTAACGATAGCGCTTTCATCACTCATGATATAAAACTCAGCCCTATCTATCTTACCAATCCTCGACGCATCATAATAATCTTCGTTTTTTTCAAATACGATCCTTTGGCCGGGAACATATTCGACGAATTTATAAGGACCTGTTCCAACAGGATGGGTTGCACAATCCGCATACCCCGATGGAATTATCGCGATTCTAGTTGCTTCCAAGAATGCAGAATTAGCCTCTTTTAATCTAAGGCGCACAGTATAATCATCGAGTGCTTCCACGCTCTCTAGCGCTAAAAAGCGTTCGTTTAGAGCCTGAGATCCGTCAAGACCTGAAAGCCTTAAATATGTTGATACAACATCCTCAGATGTAAACTTATCACCATTGTGGAATGTGACATTATCTCGCAAGATGAACGTATACTCGAGGCCATCCTCGCTTATAGTCCATGAAGAGGCAAGGCCAGGAATAATTTCTCCGCTCTCGTTGAAAAGCACAAGCCCTTCATATACGTTATGCATGACAGCCTCGGTATCACTTGCAGATGAAAGATACGGATCAAGACTGTCAGGCTCGGAAGGCATTGTGATACGCACAACGCTTTTATCTGCAGAAACATTCGTATTTATTGTATTTTCCTCTTCGGCCTTAGAGCAGGAGAAAAGAAGTGTTAATGATAAAAACAGAATAAACAATCTCTTTACCATAGTATCCCCTTATAATAATTTTCTTAAAGTTTCGATAGAAGAGATAATAGGACCATCAAAGTCTATCTCCTCAATTCCAAGCTGCCCTGGATTAATTAAAATCGCATCCATATTAACTTTCCTTGCACCAAGCACGTCGTCATAATAGTTATCACCTACAAGCAAGGCCTCTTCTGCTTTTACAGCAGCCTTTTCAAGTGCAATGGAAAAAATCTTCTCATCTGGCTTTTCATAACCGACTTCAGAAGAGATAACAACTTCATCCATCATTTTTAATATCCCTTCTTTTTCAAGTATCCTTCTCAAACTCCTGTCCCAGTTAGAAAGAAGTCCGATCCCGTATTCCTTTTTCTTAAGGTCTGAAAGGGTGTCTTTTGTAAACGGATATGATGCCCAAAAGAATCTGTCCTTATATTTAACATATGCGTTATTAAAATCATCAAGAGAACAACTAACCCCTAAAAAAGATAGAAAAAAGAATGCGAATCTCCTTCCTCCATCGCTTTTATGTAAAATGCCCTCCCTCATTGCAGCCTTGTTTGCAAGATGGTATGCTCTTTTAATATCATCGCTGCTTCTTTTAAGGCCCAGATCCTCAAGAGCAAAAGAAAATAGTTCCTCATGGTTATTTTTTATCAAAGTAAGCCCCGCATCGAAATAAATGAACTTATATTTTTTCATTAAAAATTACCTCGCATACATTAACTAGTGTTGTACTAGCCGTAAACAATATGTTAAAAGACTTGTCAATTATAGCAGAAAGAGAGCATTTGGACATGTTTAAAACAATATAAAAAGAGGTGTTAATTTTATTATTTAACCTCTGTTTATCTTTAACAAGAATAATCCTTTGCTCTATAATTTCGACGAGTTTTCTTTAGAGGAGGAAAATTATGCACAGCCAGACAGAACAAGTTTATCAGCAAGTGCTCTCAAGAGATCCAAACGAGAGAGAGTTTCAGCAGGCAGTCTACACGTTCTTATTATCAATCGATAAGATCATAGACGAACTTCCTGAAGTAACTTATCACCGCGTTCTTGAGAGAATGGTAGAACCGGAGCGCGTAGTAATGTTCCGTGTCCCTTGGATGGACGACGAGGGCAAGTGCCAGGTCAACAGAGGATTTAGGGTACAGATGTCTTCCGCCATTGGCCCTTATAAGGGAGGACTGAGGCTTCACCCATCTGTTAATCTCTCAATCATGAAATTCCTCGCATTCGAGCAAGTATTCAAAAACAGTTTAACAGGACTTCCAATGGGAGGAGGAAAAGGCGGATCTGACTTCAATCCGAAGGGAAAGAGCGATAACGAAGTAATGCGCTTCTGCCAGTCATTCATGACAGAGCTATGCCGCCATATCGGACCGGATACAGACGTTCCTGCAGGAGATATCGGAGTAGGAGCAAGAGAAATCGGATACCTCTACGGACAGTACAAGAGAATTAAAAACGAATTCGCAGGCGTTCTTACAGGAAAGGGAATTGAATACGGCGGATCTTTTATCAGACCAGAGGCGACAGGATACGGCCTTGTTTATCTATCTGAAGCAATCCTTAGGGACAAGAAGATGGACTTCAACGGCGCCACATGTCTTGTTTCAGGCAGTGGAAACGTAGCTCAATTCACAGTAGAAAAGATCAATGCCCTTGGAGGAAAGGTAATTACCCTATCCGACTCATCAGGAATGATCATCGATGAGGCTGGAATCGACAGTGAGAAGCTTAGTTTCGTTAAGACGCTAAAGAACGTCAAAAGAGGAAGAATTAAGGAATATGCTGAAAAGTATGGCGTTCCTTATATCGAAAGAAATAACAGCGAGCCTAATCCGCTATGGAATATTAAAGCAGACTATGCATTCCCATGCGCTACTCAAAATGAAATTCTAAAAGAAGACGCACTCAATCTCGTTAAGAACGGCATCAAGCTTGTAGGAGAAGGTGCGAACATGCCTTGCTCTATCGAAAGCGAGGAGATCCTAACATCATCCGGAGTGCTTCTAGCTCCTGCAAAGGCAGCAAACGCTGGAGGCGTTGCGGTATCAGGACTTGAAATGAGCCAAAACTCACAGCGCTTGAGATGGACTCCAGAAAAGGTTGATCAGGAACTCAAAGGCATCATGAACAACATCTATAAGAATATCAGCGAAGCTGCTGAGACATATTCTAAGAAAGACAATTTCATCGATGGTGCGAATATCGCCGGATTTATGAAGGTGTCAAGGGCAATGATCGCCCAGGGTTACGTATAATGCGAGAAGTCGGATTTGACAGCGCAAAATATATCAAAGAACAAAGCGAGTACATCCTGGAGAGGGTAAAATCCTCTTCAGGACGTCTTTATATCGAGTGTGGAGGAAAACTCCTTCATGACAAGCATGCGGCAAGAGTTCTTCCTGGCTTTGACGAAAACAATAAGATGAAAGTCTTTAAAGAACTCAAAGAAAGCCTCGATATAATCATCTGCATTTACGCAGGAGACATAGAGCAGAGAAAGATCAGAGGGGATTTCGGAATAAGTTACGATGCCGATGTTTTGAAAATGATCCACGACTTTGCCGATTATGGTCTTAAATGCGATAAGGTCGTAATCACTAGATTTGAAAACCAGGTTGCAGCAGTTCAGTTCAAAAGAAAGCTTGAGCAGCGTGGCATAAAAGTATATGAACATACGGCAACGCCAGGCTATCCAAGCAATATCGACGTAGTTGTATCAGAAGAAGGTTACGGCAAGAATCCATATATCGAAGTAAACGCTCCTGTTGTAATCGTTACAGCTCCTGGGCCGGGATCTGGAAAGCTCGCAACATGCTTGAACCAGATGTACCATGAAGCAAAGATGGGGCAAAAACCAAGTTATGCAAAACTAGAGACCTTCCCTATCTGGAACTTAAGCCTTAACCATCCTGTGAACATCGCATATGAAGCTGCGACAGTAGATATCGGAGATGTAAACCTTATAGACCACTTTCACTTCGATGCATACAATGAAGTTACAGTCAACTACTCAAGGGATCTTGAAGCCTACCCAATATTGAAAAGAATCTTAGAGAAGATCACTGGAGAATGCATTTATAAGAGCCCTACGGATATGGGAGTAAACCGCTGTGGTTTTGGAATAATAAACGATGACGTCTGCAGAAGAGCAGCAGAAAGGGAGATAATCAGAAGGGTATTCCATACGAAGACCGATTATCTTCAGGGAATATGCTCTAAAGAAGTTTATAACAGAGCTCTAGCTCTTTTAGATAAGGCGCATCTGAAGGAAGAAGATCTTCCAACAGTGATTCCTGCAAGAAAAGCGCTTGAAGATGCAATAGAGAAGAGAAAAGGAAAGGATGACGGAACTGTCTGCGCGGCTTCTATCGAACTGGAAGACGGTAGGATCATCACTGCCCATAACTCAAACTTGATGCATGCAGGATCTGCCTTAATTTTAAACGCATGTAAAGCTATTTTAGGAATCGATAAGGACATCGATTTAATCCACAAGGAAGTAATCGATGCCGTAACGCACACAAAAAGAGATATCCTTTCAAGCAAAGGCGTCTCTTTGAACGTCGATGAAATCCTTATCGCGCTATCAATTTCTGGAATCTATGATGAGAATGCTAAAAAAGCCAGTGAAGCGCTGAAACAGCTTAGAGATGCAGACGTGCACTTCACGCACATCCCTTCAGCTGGAGATATCGACGGCATGAGAAAGCTCTCTATAAACTTCACATCAGAACCACAATATCCAGCAAGGAGTTATTAAAAAAGAGTATTATGGCAGAAAGAGAAACACTTTCATCGCGCCTTGGCTTCATCCTGCTTTCTGCAGGATGTGCTATAGGACTTGGAAACGTTTGGCGCTTTCCTTACATTACAGGACGTTATGGCGGAGCGGCATTCGTACTTATTTATCTGGTATTTCTTCTAATTCTGGGGCTTCCAGTAATGGTTATGGAATTCTCCATAGGCAGGGCTGGAAAAATGAACATCGTTGGAGCTTATAAGACACTCGAACCAAAAAAGAGCAAATGGCATATTGCAGGGCCTTTCGCACTTTTTGGAAACTACATGCTCCTATTCTTTTACATACCAATCACGGGATGGCTTCTTTACTACTTCATATCATCGATCGGAGGAACGTTCGCAGGTATGGGAACGGAAGAAGTCGGAACGTTCTTCAACTCGATGCTAGCCTCCCCTCTTTTGCAATACGGATGGGGAGTAATCGCACTTGTAATAACGGCGTTAATCGCACTTGGAGGACTAAAGAACAGCGTTGAAAAAGTCTCGAAAGTAATGATGGCGATGCTATTTGTACTCATGATTGCACTTGCAATCCATTCCGCAACTTTAAACGGGGCAAAAGAAGGCCTTCTTTTCTTCTTGAAACCAGATTTGAACAACCTCGTTGAATATGGCATTGGAGAATCGCTATTTGCCGCTATGGGTCAGGCATTCTTTACGCTGTCGCTTGGAATCGGAGCTATGTCAATTATGGGATCATACTTCAGCGATGAGAGATCACTTACAGGAGAAAGCGTCAGAATCGTATGCCTCGACACATCGATAGCTCTTCTAGCGGGATTGATAATTTTTCCTGCATGTTCAGCTTTCTCAATTGAAGCAGGAAGCGGACCTAGCCTACTGTTTATTACGCTTCCAAACGTATTTGCCCAGATGACCGCAGGCTCTCTTTGGGCTGCATTATTCTTCCTTGCAATGAGTTTTGCATCCCTCACAACGCTAATCGCAGTATTTGAAAACATCATCGCATACTGGATGGATATGAGAGGATACACAAGAAAGAAGGCAGCATTTGTAAACGTAATAATTTTCTTAATCTGCATTCTTCCATGCATTTTAGGCTTTAACGTACTATCTGGTTTCACTCCTTTTGGAGAAGGTACAGGAATAATGGACCTAGAAGATTTTATCGTTTCAAACCTTCTTCTTCCTCTTGGATCTCTTGTAATGGTACTGTTCTGCACATCACGCTACGGCTGGGGATGGAATAATTTCATTGAAACGGCAGACAAGGGCGATGGATTGAAATTCCCTAACAAGCTCAGATTTTACTGCGCTTACATACTGCCTTTAATCATTCTTTTTGTTACCGTAAAAGGTATTTACGATATTATATTCTGATAAAGGTAAGGTTATGAATATTAAGGCAATTGCAGAAAAAATCTCTTTAGAATGGGAAGAAGCGCTAGAGTATTACGGTGGAGACATATCGTTACTAAAAGACAAGCTTGCGTCTTTTAAAACAGATACGGACTTTGACAGCCTGAAAAATGCTGTTGAAAAAGAAGACGACGAGGCTGTAAAAAAAGGCGCTCATAAGATCAGAAAAGTATCTGAAAAAGTAGGTCTTGTAACGCTTGCAAAGCTTGCAGGAGAACTTGAGAATACAAAAGGTCTCAGATCGACAGCAATCTTTCTAGATCTTGAAAACGAATATAAAAAGACCGTAAAAGCACTTGAAGAGAATTAAAACGCTTGGGGGCTCAGCGCCCCCTTGTTTTATATCTGCCTAAAACATTTTCCTTTTTCTTCTTTTTCCCTATCATATCCATATGGACAAATTATCTTTCAGAACGGCAGAAGAAAGAGATGTAGATTTAATTCTTACTATGATCAAGGGACTTGCTGCTTACGAGAATCTCCTTAACGAAGTCGTAGCAGATATAAAAACGCTTAAGTACAACATATTCGAAAGAAAGATGGCGGAAGTAGTATTTCCTATGTTAGAAGGAAAGGAAATAGGATTTGTTCTCTTTTTTCACAACTTCTCAACTTTTTTAGGAAAGCCAGGCATATACATCGAAGACCTATACATAAGAAAAGAGTATAGGAACAAAGGATACGGCAGAGCGACAATTGAATATATTAAGGATCTTGCAAGAAAAAGAGAGTGCGGAAGAGTTGAATGGTGGTGCCTTGATTCGAATACGCCATCCATTGCTTTCTATAAGAATTTAGGCGCTTTAGCAATGACTGAATGGACAGTCTATAGGCTCTCAGGAAAAGCACTGGAAAGATAAAAAAAGCCCATTGCTCTATGACAACAGGCTTTTTAGATGGAAAGCTTTAATTAGTTAGCTCCATGCTCCTTAAGGAGGTTGATGACATATGTCCTCTTGGCTGCTCTTGCATAATCAAGAACGCTATGTCCCTGATAATCGCATGCGTTTACATCCGCACCGCTCTTAATAAGCTGAGTAGTCATCTTTGTCTCGCTGTTGCTGTTAACAGCCATGATTAATGCCGTCTCTCCAAGATAGTTTCTAGCATCGATGTTTGCGCCAGCAGCTAAGAGAGCCTCAATGATCTTTGGATTCTTGCTGCTGTTTGCTGCAAGGTGTAGAGCATTTGAGCGGTACTTCGGCTCTGCTTCGTGGATATCAGCACCAGCCTGAATAAGAGCGTTCAATACTGCTGTTGAATTGTTGTACTGTGCAGCTAGCATAACAGGAGTAAGTCCCCATTCGTTGTGTGCATTAACATCTGCTCCCTGAGCGATCAGATCTTTGATATCCTTTGCTTTCGTTGAGCTGATAGCTGCAGCAAGAAGCTTTTTGTTAAGTGAATCTGTTGTTTTTGCCATAATAAAATTTTCTCCTATATTTTTGGATTATTATTCTTTGTAATTAAATTGTAAAGGGTAAAAAAGTAAAAATGGTTAATTTTTCTAAGATATAATTCTTTATTGAAATAAAAATTATAAAAATCGTATTAAAAAAACAATAAAAAACAGAATCCCATATAAAATTCTTTAATTATTTGTCCTCTTTTCGGCTATAATTAAAACATGATCACATACGATATGATAAAAAAATGCCCTAAAGTAGAACTCCACGACCACTTAGACGGAGGGGTCAGGGTAGAAACGATTATCGATATTGCAAAAAAAGACAATATCAGCCTTCCCTCCTATGATGCGGAAGAACTAAAAGAATTGCTAAAGAAAGGATGCGAGCAAAAATCCTTGAGCCTATATCTAAGGGCGTTTGAAATCACAGACGCAGTAATGCAGAGCAGGGAAAACCTTATAAGAATAAGCAAAGAGGCTGTTCTCGACCTAAAAGAAGACAACGTCGTATATGCAGAAATAAGATTTGCCCCCACCCTGCATACAAAAGGCGGACTTAATTTAGAAGAGGTTGTGAACGCCGTTTTAAAAGGTCTTGAAGAAGGAAAGAAAGAGACTGGAGTTGAAACTGGATTGATACTATGTGCGATGAGGAATGAAGATCCTTCAGACACTCTTGAGATCGCCGAACTTGCAGTTGCTTTCCGAGAAAAAGGCGTAGTGGGATTCGATATCGCAGGAGATGAATACGGACACCCGCCCAAGAAACATCTTGAAGCTTTCCAGTACATAAGAAATAAGAACTTCAACATAACAATCCACGCAGGAGAAGCGTTTGGAATCGAGTCAATCTGGCAGGCCATACAGATATGCGGAGCACATAGAATCGGGCACGGAGTCAGGATCGTCGAGGATATGGCGATAGAAGGCGGCGCAATCAGAAAAATGGGAAGCCTCGCCCACTTCATAAACGACATGAGGATACCTCTTGAAATGTGTCTTACAAGCAATGTTGGAACAGGTGCTGCAGAGAGCTATCAAAGCCATCCGTTCCCTATACTTTTTAAAAACGGATTCAGAGTATTCTTATGCACTGACAATAGGCTTATGAGCGATACCAATCTCACAAAAGAGATGTCAATAGCTGCGAGAGAATACGGACTTGGAATAAGAGATTTGGAAAAGATAACTATTAATGCAATGAAGAGCGCATTCATTCATCACGACGAGAAGATTAGGATAATCTATGACGTCATAAAAAAAGGCTATAGCGAGTTAAGAGAAGAATATTCGATCTTCTAAAAGGATGGGATGGAAAAATGGCGGAGAATATCAACGATTTAGATCATAAGAGCTATTACGCAGGACCTCTTGGTTTTGAATTAAGAGAGAGCTCGACAATCTTTCGCCTGTGGGCTCCAAGTGCAACTTTCGTACAGCTTTTCCTTTACAGCGACGGATCAAAAGGAAAAGCATATAGAAGCGAATACCTTGAAAAGCATGAAGACGGACACTGGCAGATAGACATTGAAGGCAGCCTAGAGGGATCGTATTACGATTATTTAATTGGGACAAACGATACCGAATATAGGACGATAGACCCTTACGCAGTGTCTTCTGGCGTCAATGGCCAAAGAGCGATGGTTCTTGATTTGAAAAAGACAGATCCTGATGGATGGGCCGAAGATAAAGCACCTGAGAGGCAGAGCGAAGATATAATATATGAAATCCATGTCAAAGATTTCACCTACCAGCGCTTTTCATCGATTTCAGACAGGGCGCAAGGAAAGTTCATAGCGCTCACAGAGGATAATACGACGTTAAGCTATGACAGCTCATGCCCTACAGGATTAAATTATTTAAAAAGCTTGGGAATAACACATGTCCAGCTCATGCCGATATTCGACTACGGTTCTGTAGACGAAAAAGGCTGCGACAACGAATTCAACTGGGGATATGACCCTGAAAACTATAATGTGCCTGAAGGCTCTTATGCAACTGATGCCGAACATGGAGAAGTCAGAGTAAGAGAATTAAAAGAGATGATAAAAAGCCTGCACGACGCAGGACTAAGAGTAGTTATGGACGTAGTATATAACCATACCTATCGCCTTGACAGTCCCTTATTCAGAACAGAACCATGGTACTTCTACAGGCAGAACAAGGACAAAAGCGCATCAAACGGTTCAGGCTGTGGAAATGACATTGCGACAGAAAGACCAATGGCGCACCGCTATATCCTAGACTCCGTACTATACTGGGCGAGGGAATACCATATCGATGGATTCAGATTCGATCTTATGGGCTTAATCGACACGAGGCTTATGAACGACATAAGGGAGAGTTTGGATAAAATCTATGGGAAAGGCGAAAAAATAATATACGGAGAACCTTGGGCTGCCGGAGGAACTGCCGTAAAAGAAGGTTTCCAACTTGCAGACAAATACGCACTTACATTACTTAATGACGGAATCGGAGCCTTTTCAGATTCAACGAGAGATCTAATCAAAGGAAGCAATTTCGATTCAAAGTCAGCAGGATTTGTAAACGGAGGGGACGTCGATCTTAACCTGTTCAGACATGCGATCTCAGGATGGAAGAACGGTGATTGGCACTTCAGCACGAAAAGCGCTAATCAGACGATACAGTATCTATCAAGCCATGACGACTGGACGCTTTGGGATAAACTCAAGCTAACCCTAGATGATAAAGAAGATTTTCTTATCTTAGACGAGAAAACACTAAAGGCAAACAAAGCTGCAGCTGCAATGTATTTCACAATGCAAGGAAGGCCTTTCATGCTCTCGGGAGAAGAAGCAGCAAGAACAAAAGTAGGAATAAAGAATTCCTACAACTCGCCTCTTTTTATCAACCGTTTCGACTGGTCGAGAACAAAGGATGCAAAAGAGCTCGTAGAATATTACAAAGGCCTTATAAAGCTTAGAAAACGAATTGCGGCATTTTGCGATAAATCAGAAGATGCGATAAAAAGGATAAAAAGCTTCGAGATCATACACAAAAGAAGCGTCAAGTTCATCATCTCGAACAGCGAAGACGAAGAGAACAGCACCCTTCTACTAATCTATTCAAGCGAGGACAGAAAAGTAAACTATCCTCTTGGCGGCGAATACAGGTTGCTTTTAGATCCAGAATGCTCATCCTATTTAGACAGAAAAGAGAAGATAATGAAAAAGGAAATCACACTTTCAGGGCCTTCCGTTTATCTTTTCAGTACTAATAACGCCTTTTAAACGGATTGATCCTCATCCTGATAATAGCGTATAAAAGCGCTACTATCAGGCCAAAAAGGTGCGTTGCATGGCTTATTCCATCAGATATGAAAGATCCTGAAAACTCGAATATGAAATAGAATATGACCAGAACGGACGCCCTTACAGGGATCATTCCGAAAACAAAGACAGTCGCATTAGGAAAGAAGAGCGCAAAAAGAAGCATTACGGCATATAATGCGCCGCTTGCACCCAAAAGGAATACGAAATACTGCCCGCTTAATGCGTATGTAACAAACGAAAGCGCAGAAGAAAGCGTTCCGCACAGCAGATAGAAAAGTAGATACTCCCTGCTTCCGATCTGACGCTCTAAAATGGTTCCGAATATCAAAAGACCAAGCATGTTTGAAAACAGGTGTGAAAATCCTGCATGTGCAAACGTACAGGTTAAGAACGTATATACGTACTTCGGATCCATCAATATCCTTAAAGGCATCATTGCCAGATAATAAGTAATGGATGGATAGATGTAATTCGCAATAAAGAAAACAATGATATTTATCGCAACGATGGCCATATTCACGTTGGAATATGTATATCTGAACTTTCTAGATAGTATGTTTGGCATGAAAACAAAGTAATTTCTTTTTCTATTGTGGTCAAGCTATATTCTTGGCACGTTTCTTGCTAGAGATGTAGTAACAGAGCAAACAGTTTTTTTCAACCTCCTTTTTTTAGCATTTTTCGGCACTCTAATCAGATGGGTGCCATTTTTATTGTCTGCAAAAATTACGCACTGTGAAGAAATTTCACACTATTTTTTCTATTATTCCGCAATTTTAATCATTTTTATGACTTGGCACGCTTTTTGCTATAAAGAAATAGAGCAACAGTTTTTTCACCTCCTTGTAAATATGTGTGAAAAACAAATTAGAATGAGCATCGTCGGCACTCTCTCCCATCCTTAAGTCGGCGGTGCTGTTTTTTTTTCAAATATCGTCTAATATTTTCTCATGGCACATTCAAGAAGAGATAAAGCAGACTCATATACGGCTAAAGCTCACAAAGAGGGATATCCGGCAAGAAGCGTCTACAAGCTTCAGGAGATAAATGAAAAAGACAAGCTTATAAAACCTGGCGACAGCGTTCTTGACGTAGGAGCCGCTCCTGGCTCATGGACGCTGTTCACGCATAGGGAGCTGATAAAAGGAAAAGGCAGAATCGTATCGTGCGATCTCAATCCGCTTTCGCTAGATCCAGTGCCTTCAACGGTAATTGAAATCACAGGAGATGCGTTTTCTCCTGAAATCAGAGCGCGTCTTACAGAGCTTGGTCCATATGACACCATAATAAGCGATGCAGCTCCTATGACGACAGGAAACAGGACTGTAGACACATCACGAAGTGAACGTCTTGCAGAAGAAGTACTGCGTCTTGCACTAGAGCAATTGAAAGTCGGAGGGAACCTAGTAATAAAGATCTTTCAGGGAGGCGGAGATGCAGAACTGCTAAAGGAAATGAGATGCCTGTTTGAAAAAGCAAAAGCCTTCAAACCGAAGGCTTCTCGCGATGATAGTTTTGAAATATTTCTTATCGGGCTTAAGAAGAAATAATCAGTCTTTTTTGACGGTAATATCGAGTTTGTTATACGGCACTTCAATGCCTTTTGCACTAAGAGCCGGTACGATCTCCCTTTGGAACTTCCAATAGACGGTCCAATAGTCAGAGTTCTTGGTCCATGGTCTGACGATGAAATCGACGCTGGAGGCAGACAGCATGTTAACCTCGATCGTTGGGGCTGGATCATTTAACACTTCCGGATAAGAGGAAAGAAGTTCTGAGATGACTTCCCTAGCCTTTTCGTAGTCTGATTCATAACTTACAGAGACCGTCATATCAACTCTTCTGACATCAAGTGCTGAAGTATTTATTATAACGCTTCCCCATACGTTCTTATTACTCATGGTAATCATTTTATTATCCGGCGTCGTCAGCGTTATTCCCATCATATCCATACTTCTGACCGTCCCGCCCGTTCCATCGATTGTGACATAGTCACCGATCTCAAAAGGCTTTTTAACAGCTATTATAAGGCCGGAGAAGAAGCTTGCAATGGTCTCTTGAAGGGCAAGGCCTAATACGACGCCTGAAATTCCGAGCCCTGCGATAACAGGCGTTAAATTAATTCCGAAATCCTGAAGAATTGCAATTGCCGCAATAGCCCATATGATCGCTTTAATTGTCTTACGCATCAATGTGGCGAATATCGAAGATATCTTGTTATGATTTAAAAGATTCTTAAAGAACTTAGACACAATCTTCGTTGCTATCATTGCGACAACGATAATAATCGCAGCGACAATCAATCTAAGAAGCATTTTTTCAGGGTCAAAGTAGGCTACTATGTTCTCTAGCAGCCCCTTTGCCTCTTCTGGGTTTATAGTTACTGTCTCTTCCATAAGATAAAGCTAAACCATGAAATACTATTTTGCAAGAAGTTCATTAAGCGTCTTAGCAAAAACCGCAGGATCTTCTGGCATTATGCCTTCCTGGATGAACGCACTTGAAAGAACGACGGAAGAAAGTTTCTTCACATACTCCTCATCGCTGCTCTCTTCTATCTTTTTTATGATTGGAGAAGATGCGTTGACCTCCAAAATAGGCTTTATATCCATATCAGATCCGCCCATCTGCTTTAAGATCTTCTGCATCTGAGAACTTGGATCGTTATCATCGCTCACAACTACAGCAGGAGTATCAACTAGACGACTTGAAAGTCTTACATCTTTAACCTTATCGCCAAGAGCTTTCTTGATCTTCTCTACAAGGGCGCTGTTCTCTTCTGTCTTCTCTCCCTCTTCCTTAAGGTCGTCCATAGCTCCCGCCTTGTTGATAGCTTTCAATGGCGTTCCATCATATTCGGATACTGTCGAGATAACGATCTCGTCGATATCGTCATCCATTATGAGGACCTCATACCCTTTCTTCTTATATGCTTCAAGAAGAGGATATGCCTTAAGAGTCTCTTCCTTTCCGCCTGTTATATAGTAGATGGCCTTCTGCCCCTCTTTCATCCTCTCCTTATAACTCTTAAAGCTTACATAGCCTGGTTCGCTTGAGCTGTGGTATCTTACAAGATCAAGAAGCGCATCACGGTTTGAATAATCGCTGTAGAGCCCCTCTTTCAGTGGCCTGTTGTACTGTTCGATAAATTTATCATACATCTCAGGATTATTCTCGCTCATCTTCTTGAACTCGCTAAGGAGCTTCTTTACAGAGCCGTTTCTGATAGATGCCATAACCCTGTTTTCCTGCAAGATTTCCCTTGATACGTTAAGAGGGAGATCCTCGCTGTCGATTATGCCACGGACAAAACGTAAATAAGAAGGAAGAAGAGTCTTGTCGTCATCTGTAATATAGACTCTCTTCACATATAGCTTGACGCCTGGACGGTAATCAGCATAGTTCATATCGAAAGGAGCTTTCTGAGGAATATAGAAAAGCGTCACATACTCGTTAGCTCCCTCTGCCTTTGTATGAACGTAGAAAAGCGGATCTTCAGAGTCATAATAGTTGTTCTTGTAGAATTCCTTGTACTCTTCATCCTTTATCTCGCTCTTGCTTCTTCTCCAGAGAGCTGAACATGAGTTAATCTGCTCTACAACATGTTCACTAGTCTTTTCAGGCTCTCCTTTCTCATCCTTCTTCTCGTAATTGTAATTTACCTTGTCATACTCAAGATAGATAGGATATGCGATATGATCCGAGTACTTCTTTACAAGACTCTCTATTTCATAACGATTTGCAAAAGTAGATCCATCCTCGTTAAGGTGCAGAATAATTGTAGTTCCCTGCTCGTCTCTCTCTGCCTCTGTTATCTCATAACTGTTCTTCCCGTCGCTTGTCCACTTATATGCCTTATCAATACCGGCTTTCTTAGAAATGACTTCAATCTTATCGGCAACCATAAAAGCGGAGTAGAAACCGACACCAAACTGTCCGATGAGATTGCTATTTTTCTTCTGATCATCGCTAAGCTCAGCTAAGAACTTCTTTGTACCGCTAGACGCGATCGTACCGAGGTTGTTGTTCAAATCATCCTCGTCCATTCCGATTCCGTTATCTTTAATCGTTAACGTTCTCTTACCGTCTTCTGTGAAAGACAGGTCGATTCTAGGATTGAATTCGTATCCTTTGAGATCCCCATCGATTAAAGAAAGGTACTTAAGTTTATCTATCGCATCCGATGCGTTTGAGATAAGCTCTCTCAAGAAAATCTCCCTGTTTGAATAAAGGGAATGAATGATAAGCTGAAGTAAATCGGTGACTTCAGTTTTAAATTTTTTTGTTGCCATGATATCACCTCACCGTTTTTAAATTAATAATGTATGAGAAAATCGGCAATGCTGAACGTAGAAAAGCAAAAACAAATCTGTTATCCTTCTTTCATGGACTTTTCAAGACCCGATAACGCAAGGCTAATAAACAAACTGAAAGTACTCTCTTTCATAAGAGAGAACAAGAATGTAAGCCGTGCAGAGCTCTCAAGGGAGCTGTTAATTAATAAAGTCTCCATATCAGAAATCGTAGACAGCCTTATAAAAGAGGGGCTTGTAAAGGAGTGCGGACTGCTCTCCCTTCCTTCAGGACGTCCCTCAACGCTTCTTGACATAGATGTAAAAAGCGGCAAAGTAATAGCACTTGCGATAAAGGAAAAGGGATGTCTTATAGCACTCAGCGATTTAAAAGGCAAGATTCTCCGTCTAGAACGTTTTGCAAAAGGAGAAAGCGAAGAAGAGACAGAAAAAAATCTTTCTGATTCTCTTTCAAGGATGCTTAAAGGAGATGGCGTTAGAATCTATGGAGCAGCCATCGCATCAAATAACGATTGCAGGCTTGATAAAGTTCTTAATTTTCCAACAATCGCCATTGATAATATCGAAGCTCAAGTAATTGCCGAGCAGAAAAGATGCTCAAGCGACTTAAAGGATATGCTTTTTATCATGGCAAGCGAGCACTTAAGCTCATATTACAATGGGATCGTAAGCACAGATTTTGCTCATATAAAAGTTACTGACAGTCCAATATGTTTTTGCCAGAGAAGCGGATGTATAGACGCTGTTTTTTCCGGAGATGCATTCAAAAGGCAGTACAGGGCGAATCTAAGCGCAAAAGAGATATTAAGAAGAGAGGACGAGAGCAAAATCATATTTGAGGCACTAGAACCATTGTCTTCTGCCATAGCAGTCAGTGCAAACTCCTATGGAGCAAAAAACGCAATGCTCTTTGGAGAATACTCTGATTTAAAAGATGAGTACTATGCTAGGCTTAACAATCTAACGATTTCAAAACTTCCGATTTACAAAGACGACTTTTTAGTTTTTAAGAGCGTTGCAGGAGACAATGCGATAATTGAAGGAACCTGCCTGAAAGCATTAGATCGCTTCTTTTATAAGAAGGAACTTTTAGAGGCTTTAAAGAAAATCGAAAACTATTAGATCCTCTTGTCTTTCGATCTGAACACCGCAAGACATAAAAAGAGAGACAAATACAACAGCAATACGGTCTTCCATCCGGAGATTATCATGGAAACTGTTATAGGTATTGCGACAAAAAGAATGGTAAGCACAATTGCAATAGACAAAGGAAGAGGCCTATCGAACTTATTCCTTATAACGCTTGAGAGCGTAAAAATGACTACAATTGCAATCAACTCATAAAAAAGGAAAAGAATATCTTCACTAATATAGCGGTCAAGAACACTCTGGCTTGGATAATTATTTACAGGTACATTAATCTCTTCAGCTGGAGCAACAGGCTCTTGAGGACTTTCAACAATCTCTTCTGCCTCATTTACCATTACAGGATCCTCAGTAGAAACAATTTCCTCAGTGTAAGCACCCTCTATCCTCTCGCTTATCTCTTCGACTATATCTTTAGGCCTGCTCTCCTCCTGAATAATTGGAGATTCTGCAGGCGTATCAATAATTACTGGTTCTTCTGCAACTTCTTCACTAACAGCATCTTCTGTCACAACTTCCACAGGAGGCTCCACAATTTGAACTTCCTCTGTTATAACAGGATTATTTTCACTTGGTTCTGTTTGAATTAAGACATCAGAAGATGCACTTATTTCCACGCTTGCAATATCATCTGCAGTCTTACATGAAAAAAGCGTCAGTGAAATCAATAAAAGAAGAAATATTTTTTTCATTTATAAATAGGAATAACAAAAAATTTTATTTTTGGTTACACATTTTATAAAAAAACATAAAAAAACCGCTGAAATCAGCGGCAACCTCCTTGTCCCGAAAAAAACGGGGTGTCCGATACTTTGTATGCTAGGACAATCAGTACAATCTCGAACAATTTGAATTATCGCACGTAAGGATGAAGAATGCAAATTTTTTTTACATATTTTTAAACTTTTTACAGAAAAATTTACAATTTTTCTTCTTATATAACCTATGGTATATATTATATAACCATAAGCGACAGTAAAAATCCTTTTATGTTTTATTGCATACATTCTTTATAAGAATTTTGAAGAAACTTGTATTAAAAATGGACGAAAAAACACCTATTATCATCTCTTTTAGTTGCAAAGAGTGGAATACATTAACTAAAATCTTAATTATGACAGAATATAAGCTTTCTAGAAGGATGAGAAAAATCGTGGAAGTCTCTGACGAACTTTTCATCCGCTCAGAAGATCGACCTTCTGTTGAAGAAATAGAAGATATAAATAACAAGAGCCTGAACAGAAGGATTCTAAGCATCCTTCCAAAGAGGGCCAAGAATATAATAACAAGCTCATATATAATTCCAGTATCCTCAGGAGTGATCACGGGATATTATTTTTCAAATCCTAAGCTGACACCCACAGGACTTTCTCCACTAATAGTCTATTACCATGGCGGAGGATGGACATTTGGAAACATGGAATTTTATGAGGCGTATCTGTCCCATCTGGCTGATGTGACTGGAGCTTGCATACTAAGCATCGATTACAGATTATCGCCCAAATTCAAATTTCCTGTTCCCGTAGAAGATTGTTACGATGCACTGCTATGGGCTGCAGAAGGAACAAAGTACTGGAAGATAGATCCTGACAGAATCTTTGTTGCGGGAGACAGCGCGGGAGGAAATCTTGCTGCTGTCGTTGCAATTCTTGCACGAGATCGAAAAGGTCCGTCGCTTGCCGGACAGATTCTTCTCTATCCGATAACGGACGGAAGGCTGAGAACTTTATCACTAGAAGAAAGGAAGGATACTCCGATGCTCAACGCAAAGCGCCTGAGCTACTATATAGAAAACTATCAGAGAGAACCAAAAGACATTCTGTCCCCCGCGTTCTCCCCTCTTCTTTCTCAGGATAAGACAAGGCTTGCTCCTGCCCTTATAATCACAGCAGAAATTGATCCTCTCTTAGACGACGGGCTTCTTTATGCGATGGAACTAGAAAAGGCTGAAACGCCAGTCAAGGCATTTACTGCTCCTAATGCGTTTCATGGTTTCATGATGTATCGTCATGCAGAGGGCAGGAAAGAAGGAGAATGCGCTATAAGACAGTTTGTTTCTGGCAGAACGCTTAAGAACGTACAGTTCATCTGCGAGGACTGTCTGAAAAGAGAGACGAAACTGCATCATAGTCCTCTTGAAATTAAAGACGAAAAAGAGCAGAAGCCAAAAACAGAGTAAAAAAAGAGGAGCTCACGATTTAAGGTTTAGCTCCTCTTTTGAGGTTAAGAAATGATTTTTGGCAAGATGTCAATTCGTGATATCAGAACCAAAGTATTTAATAGAAATCTCACTGAGCTCTCCGTTATCTCTAAGTTCTTTGATCGCAGCATTTATCTCAGCTAAGAAGTCTTCTTCTCCCTTTCTTACCGGAATTGATACGATAGATGGGTTTTCAGTCTCAGCAACAATCTTTAAATTAGCATCGGGATGAACCCTTAGATAATCATAGATGGAAACATCTGCATTCAGCGTTGCATCCACCCTTCCCTGTTCGACTAAAAGAATAGTATCAGCAAGAGAATCGACTCCTACTGCGTTAGCTCCATAGCTCTCTGCCAATAGCGAATATGTTGAAGAGAGTGTATTTGCCGTGCTCTTTCCGTCAAGATCTTCAAAACTGTTTATGTCATTGTTGTCCTTTCTAACGACGATTACAGTGTTTATATAGGCATATGGATTTGAAAAGTCATAAGCTTCCGCTCTTTCATCTGTAACTTCAACGCCATTAGCAACAATGTCATAACGTGCAGAATTCAATCCGGCGAAAAGACCGTCCCATTCGCTTTCATAGAACACCGGCTCAAGCCCCATGATCTCTGCAATCCTAGTTGCAACCTCGACATCGAAACCGACTAATGCGCCGCCATCATCATGGAACGTCCATGGAGACCATGTCCCCTCGGTTCCAATATAAAGCTGCCCTCTTGACTTTACAGTATCAAGAAGAGTGGTCTCTTCCTCCTCTTTAGAGCAAGAAGATAAAACCAATGTTGCTATAAGTAAAATTGATAATAATTTAATAAGTTTTTTCATTAAACTGTCTCCCCGTATTTAGATATTTTCTTCTCTCCGTAACTTTGAAGTTTAGTAAGAACGGTACAGAAGATTAAATAGATTAATGCAACTTCGATATAAAGAAGCAGAGGCTCATATGTCCTTGCAACTATCCTCTGCGTAGCCATGAACATCTCTAGAACCGTTATATTAGCAGCAAGAGACGTGTCTTTAACCATACCTATTAATGAATTAAAAAGGGATGGGAATGCTATTCTGAGCGCCTCAGGATAGATTATGTTTGTCATTACCTGAAAGAAATTGAATCCAAGAGAAAGTCCAGCCTCCCTTTGTCCATCCGGGATTGCTTCTAGTGCTGCTCTTATCGTCTCGGATGCATATGCGCCCTCATTTAAAGAAAATACGATAACTGCAGCTAAGAAAGGATCAAGGGTCAAGCCAAGGCTTGGCAGCCCATAAAAGACGACGTAAAGCTGAACTAATACAGGAGTTCCCCTAGTAATCCAGATATAAAGACGAACTATATCTTTTAATATTTTTATCTTCGCATACTGAACAGTCGCCGTAATAATTGCGATTATTAAAGCAAAAGAGAACGAAATAACTGTTAAAGGTATGGTCATCGTAAGGCCGGGAATAAGAATCTGAGCGAACGACGATACGAAGATATCTATAAGTCTGCTATCCAAAGTAAATCTCCAAGTGCTCTCGTATTATATGGATTTCTATAAATCTTAACAAATACCTTTTTGTTATAGGTTCGCATAAAAAATAACAATGCCAGTAAAAAAGGCAATAGGCGAAAAAGAAAAAAACTGCTAAGAAAACTCTTAGCAGCCAATTCTTACAATTCTGAAAACACCTCGTCAAGGATCAAAAGCGCTTTATCTATATCGCTATAAGAGATTACGAGAGGAGGAACGAAACGTAGCACGCTATAGCCTGCAGAGCACACTAAAAGGCCTTTCTGCATACATCTTCTTATTACATCCGATGGTTTAATCTTTAAATCAAGGCCAAGCATAAGCCCCATTCCTCGTACACCGCTACACTTGTCATCATATTTATTTTTAATCTTCTTAAGTCCTTTTTTCAGATACTCTCCTTTTTTCTCAACATCTTCAAGAAGCCCATTTTCAAGTTCATCAAAAAGAACAAGAGATAATGCTGATGCAAGTGCGTTTCCTCCGAATGTAGACGCGTGCTCACCAGGATGAAGTATATCTTTTGCCTTGTCAAATGCTACGGTGGCGGAAAACGGAATGCCGCAGCCAAGCGCTTTTGCAAGCGTCATGATATCAGGAGTGACGCCATAATGCTCGAAAGCGAACATCTTTCCGCTTCTTCCAAGTCCGCATTGAACGCAGTCAAAAATCAGCAAGATATCATTTTCGTCACATATTCTTCTAAGTTCTTTCAAAAATCCCTCTTCTGCAGGTATAATTCCTCCTTCCCCCTGAATAGGTTCGGCAAATATCGCGCAAATACTGCCGTCTAATAAATTCTTTACGCTCTCAATATCGTTATAGTCCGCATATACGATATCAGATAGGACAGGATAGAAGCCGGACTGGTATTTCTGCTGCCCGGTAAGAGTTAAAGCTCCATAGGTTCTTCCGTGAAAGCTGTGGTTGAAAGCAATCACTTTGCTTCTGTTTGTACTAGATCCGTATTTTCTAGCCATTTTAAGAGCTGCCTCATTCGCTTCAGCTCCGCTGTTTGCAAAAAATACCTTCTTGCTTTTTGCAACCTTATTTATTCTCTCGGCGGCAAGAGGCGCCCATTTGTTGTAATAAAGGTTCGATACGTGGAAATAGCCTGAAGAAAGGACTTCCATAACCCTTTCTTTGATCTTTTCATTGTTATATCCCAATGCATTTACAGCAATGCCTGCGACCATATCTATATAGCTTTTGCCATTAGTATCATAAAGTGTGACGCCATCAGCCTTATCTATGCAAATGTCGTTCTGGCTGTATGTATTCATGAAATTCTCTTTTGCTATTTTTATATAATCCATTACAACACCTCCTCATTGCTGCTTATCATCGTACCTATTCCCTTATTTGTAAAAACCTCCAAAAGAATAGAATGCGGCCTTCTTCCGTCAAGTACGTGAACGCTTTTAACACCCTTTTCGATGGCATCCAAACAGCACTCTGTCTTAGGAATCATGCCTCCTTTTATAATGCCGCTCTCAATGTAAGCCTTAGCATCCTCCGCGCTAAGTCTTCTTATAAGACTTTCAGGATCGTCCTTATCTCTCAAGATCCCTTCGACATCGGTCATGAATACGAGCTTCTGAGCACCAAGAGATCCAGCTATGGCAGATGCCGCATAATCGGCATTTATATTGTATGTGTTTCCATCCTCATCAACGCCGACAGGGGAAATTACAGGGACAAAATCGGCATCCAGCAAAGTGTCGATTAATGTCGGATCGACCTTCTTGACTACTCCGACATACCCCAGATCCCTTCCTTTTTCGTCAATCTTTTTCTCACTTAAAAGGGTATGGCCGTCTTTTCCGTTAATCGAGCATGCATGAATGCCGACCGCCTCAAGATCCTCTACCAAGTCTTTCGCAATGCTTCCAGAAAGCACCATCTCAGCAACTTTAGCAGTCTCTTCATCCGTAACCCTGAGGCCGTCTATAAAGACGCTCTCTTTTCCTAGCTTATGCAAAAGAGAAGAGATCTCTTTTCCTCCCCCATGAACAAGCACGGGATAAAGCCCTAAGTACTTCAGCATTGCGATATCTGTAATAACAGCTTTTTTAAGATTTTCATCGGTCATCGCTGATCCGCCATATTTGACAACGACGATGCATCCTCTAAACTTCCTTACATAAGGAATCGCTTCAATCAGCACTTCCGCTTTCTTTATATATGAATCGTAATTAGTCAACTTCTGTAATCTCCATTTATCCTTACATAGTCGTATGTAAGATCGCATCCCCATGCTGTGGCATTATAATTTCCATCTTTTAAGACGCAAAGCACGGTTATGCTCTTTTCAAGCAAGATCGTCTTAGCCTTTTCCTCGTCAAATCTGATAGGAGTACCATTTTTCAAAACTTCAATGGCGCCTTTTTCCGAAGAGAAAACTAGATCGACGCAGTCAGGATTAAAATCAGCTCCGCTATAGCCCATAGCGCAAAGAATCCTTCCCCAGTTCGCATCAGAGCCGAAGAACGCAGCCTTTACAAGATTGGAAGAGACCACAGATCTGGCAAGCAGACGTGCATCCATCTTGCTTTTCGCCCCTTCGACTTTAACTTCTATAAAACGGCCCGCACCTTCGCCATCTTTTGTAATAAGACAGGCAAGAGTCTTTAAAATATAGAATAAGGCCTCTTTAAAATCCTCTTCCTCTTTCGTATTCCCCGTAATCTCTGCTCCTGAAAGTCCAGAAGCAAGAACTAAACATGTATCGTTCGTAGAAGTGTCTCCATCCACGCTTATCATATTGAAAGTGTCTTCCACCGTAGAGCCCAACATCTTCTTTAAAAGCGATGAGCTGATTTTCGCATCTGTTATTACGAATGCCAGCATTGTCGCCATATTCGGATGTATCATTCCAGATCCTTTTGCAAAGCCTGTTAAAGTGACATCCTCACCGCCTATTTTTATCGTACAGCATGCAGTCTTTCTGAAAGTGTCTGTCGTCATTATCGCTTCACTGGCATCTAAAAGCGACTCTGTCGCAGGAGAAAGAGTTTCAGCCAAACTCTTGATCCCGCTCTCTATTTTCTTCATATCAAGAGGAACGCCGATAACGCCTGTTGAACAGACATAGAAAGAAGAAGGATCGCACTTCGTCTCAAAGGATGCAATTGATGACATCTTAACCGCATTCTCGTACCCTTCCTTCGCCGTACATGCATTAGCATTGCCGCTGTTGATTACAATGCCTCGCTTTTTGTCCCCTACGATCTTCATATCATATAGAACAGGGGCAGCCTTCACCTTATTCGTAGTAAAAGTTCCAGCACTTGTACACTCTGTTTCAGAATAAATCAAGGCCATATCCTTTTTTATCTTCTTCAGTCCCGCATGAATACCAGAAGCGAGAAAGCCTTTCGGCATTTTAATTTTTTCTTCAACTATCATATTAATGCAATCCTCTTTAAACTTAAGCTTTCATCATACCCAAGGGCTATGTTCATATTCTCTACCGCCTGACCTGCTGCACCTTTTATCAGATTATCAAGTGCGCCAATGGCAACGATCCTGCCTGTTCTCTCGTCTACTTTGAACGAAATATCCACAAAGTTAGTCCCTTTCGTAAACCGAGTCTGAGGAAGATATGGCGTCAAACGTACAAATACCTCGTTATTATATGCCTCTTCATAGGCCATCTTTATGTCTTTTTCCGTCACCCCAGAGATCAAAGAGGCATAACAGGTCGCAAGTATTCCACGTTGCATTGGAATCAAGTGAGGTGTAAATGTAAGCTTTATATCATTACCAGCTGCATAAGAGAGTTCCTGTTCTATTTCAGGGGTATGGCGATGCGTTGTAACAGAATATGCTTTAACAGACTCGTTCACCTCGCAAAAAATGTTGTCGATTTTTGCGCCTCTTCCTGCGCCGCTTACCCCGCTCTTTGCATCGATTATGATACTCTCTGTTTTTATCAAATGATTTTTAACAAGTGGATAGAGCGTCAAAATTGAACAGGTCGTATAACAGCCAGGATTTGCTATCAAATGAGCCTTTTTTATCTCTTCTCTGTGAATCTCAGGAAGTCCGTATACAGCCTCATTTAAAAGAGATTCGCCCTTATGCTCGCATTTATACCAGGCTTCATAGACGTTTTTATCTTTCAAACGGAAATCTGCTCCAAGATCTATTACGATCTTATCCTTTATTATCTCTTTTGTGACTAATTGACTTGAAAGGGAATGCGGTAGTGTTAAAAAGATGACATCGCTCTCATTTGCAGCCTTAACAATGTCATCTTCTTTTAGTTCGTCATCCTCAATGCCGTAGAACGATGGATAGACATCGCTATATATCATTCCCTGATAAGAGTGGGACGCAAGATAGCTTATCTTTACCTTTTCGTGACCTGCAAGAATGTTTACAAGCTCTTTTCCTGCATATCCTGTTGCTCCGATAATTCCAACTTTTACCATATTTGCTCCAATTAAGCATAATTATACAAAAAAGTTTAGTTTAATCTACTGTTTTTGCATAAATATGCTAATATTCTTGCAAAAGTTGAATTATTATTGAAAAAAGTTATTTCATTTATCGATTACGACTTCTTTTGGCCTCTCACGAAGCTCTTCCGGGCTTGTTAGATACTTTTTTAACATCTTCATAGCAGATGCGAAATTATATCCATCACAGATTCTTTCATCCATATTTAAAACAAGGTCGATTACCCTTCTTTTTCTTACAGAACCATCGTCATCTATGAAAATCTCTGCCCGCTTTGCGCCAAATGCAATAAAAAGTGGAACATTTCCAAAATTATAAAGGTGATGCATTATTGGAGGAATGTTTAAAGACGCCATATTCGTTAGGAAGAGCGAACCATGAAAAGGCGACGCATCAAGAAGAGCGCGTGGTATAAGACCGAAATAATCCATTGTCTTCAATATCTTAATAATCGCCTTTTTAATAAGTCCTGGTATGTAATTGATGATTTTCGCAACAGAGTCTGTACTAGTCTCACCTTCATATACGTCTTTCAAAGCATCGTTTACTATTCTGTAAACATCAAAGATCGTATCCTCTGGTTTGAAATGCATTTTAATTGTAGTCTCGTTTCCATCCAGGCTCATTTTCTTTTTCACTGCAAGATTTACTATTATCCCGTTTCTTGCATAGACTTTCTGGCCTCGAATGAATCTATTGACGCTAGGACGCTGAGAGACCGCTCTGATGTATGAGGCGATGATTATATGGAGCATTCCGATGCTGTCATACCCCTCCTGCCTTAACTCTCTGATCATAGACTCGGCATTAGCGGTTTCAAAGCTTATCTCAATATGATTCTGGGCATCGGATCTCTCTACCATGATATAAGGTATTATCGCATCAAAAGGGTTTAATTTCAGACGTCTGCCTTCTTTTTCTCTTTTTGCCATGGCTTAATTATATTACTTAAACAAAGGCTTTCACAGTAACTAAACTAAAATTTTTCTAACAAAATACAAACAAAACATTAATAAATTCTTCAACAAATGGGTAAAAACACCCCCTATTCCCATTTTTTAAGCCAAAAACATACCGTTTCGTTAGCATTCAGTTGTTTTTTCAACTCTTTTAGCTCAAAATACTAATATTGGAGGTGTGCCTTATATGGCAAAGCAGAAGAACCCTTTAGGTATGCAAAACTATACTAAAGCCGATAAGGTTGCAAAGATCATAGAACAGAAGATCCTATCTAAAGAGTATAAGGTCGGACAGGCTCTTCCAAGCCAAGAGGATTGTGCCGATTTCTTCTCAGTATCAACAAGATCGATAAGGGAGGCTTATAAGATTCTTGAGGCGAAAGGGCTTATCACATCTGGACAGGGAAAGAGGGCTGTAGTGAAATCCGACAACCTCGATTTGCTTGTGCAAAACCTTTCTGCATCCATGATCAACAAAAACATAAAAAACAGAAAGCTCATCAGCGATCTGCTGGACGTAAGAATGAATCTGGAAGTATCTGCAGCAAGAACCTTATCACGCCTGCAGGAAAGAGAATTCACTGTAAAAGCGCTCTACTCTATGGTTACAAGATTGGAACTTTTAATCAAAGGCCTTGAGAAAAATGAAGACCCAAGAATGATAAAAGAGGTAAAAGACCTCGATTACGACTTCCACAGCATGATAATGCACAGTAACAACAATATAATCCTTAATACGATACTTAATGATCTTGGGCCGCAACTTAAAAATGTTCTTGACCAGACGATAGAAAGCGTGCAAGAACTAAAAAGGAGGGCCTTGGATTATAGATACCTTGTAGATGCGATAAGAGATGGGAATACGGACTTAGCCGTTGCACTTACGCTTACCGTGACATCAAACATAAAAACCAAGGTGGATAAGCTCGATTTCTAATGTCTGATTTTCTTTTTATTGATCATGCAAATGTACGAAGGGATGGGAAACTAATATTAAAAGACGCCTCTTTACGTGTTAAAGAGGGAGAACATGTCTCTATAATAGGTGCTAACGGGGCAGGAAAAAGCACGCTGTTAGACGTAATTGCAAGGCAGGTATATCCTCTTGCTAGAGATGATTACAAGAACGTCATATTCGGCAGTGAAAAGTGGATCAGATCAGATTTGGAAAAACTTATCGGCATCGTATCTGAGAGGAATGCCAATTTTTTAAACACGTCATACAGTGCAAGAGAGATCGTATGCTCAGGCCTATATGCGTCGCTTGGATTTGACTTCCATCATAGGATAAAGGATGAAGACTGGCTAAAAGCAGATGAAGAGTTAAAGAAAGTAGGACTATACGAGAAGAAAGATAGGACGATGAACAGCCTCTCAAGCGGAGAAAAAAGAAGAGTCCTGCTTGCCCGTGTCAATATATACAGCCCTCGCCTCCTTTTACTTGACGAGGCGTCCTCTGCGCTAGACTTTCCTTCCCGTGCGGCCTTAAGACGCCTTATAAGCAGTTATGCAATGCACAGCACAGTCATAATGGTTACGCATGAGCTATCAGAAATAAGCCCTGAAATAAACAGGGTAATTCTAATGAAGGACGGCATGATAGTAAAAGACGGAAAGAAAAATGAAATTCTTACAGAAGACAATCTCTCAGAGATATTTTCTGAAAAGGTATACATAAGTTACAGGGATGGAATTTACAGCGCATACTGCTAATAATTTTCCTTATCTCTCTTTTTTCTGTTAATATTATTAAAAGGAGAGCTTATGAGAGCTAATATAATATTCCATTCCGTTTCAGGTAATCTTTTTCTAATCGCATCAAGCATACAAGAAGCATTAAAAGAAGAGAAGATCGACGCAAGGCTTTACAGGATAGAGGATGCGGATCTGCACGTTCTCGCAGCAGACAGAAACGATGTCAACGAATACTATGAAGACATACTATCACTTCCAATCGCAACAAATGAGAAACTGCTTAGCGCAGATATTATAATGATGGGCATCCACTCTCTTTTCGGAATGCCTTCTGCAGAGATGAAGGCATTTTTAGACAAGAGCATGCCGCTTTATGAAAAAGGACTTTTAAAAGGTAAATATTTCTATCCGTTTGCAACAAGCGCCGTAAGTTATAAGGATGCGCTCGACGCCATAGAATCTTTAGAAAACTGGGCCCATCTTATGGGACTTGTCTCATTGGACTGGCCTCCGTATATGCATAAGGACGGCCTTATGATGCCAAAGAGACCTGGCGAGGAAATAGAATATACATCACGACGCCTTGCCTCGTATATAAAATCAGTTTTTTCTTAACTTTGAGATAAAGTACTTAATGTATCTTATAAGGGCGAAATCATGATGGCTTTTTTTTACAAGATTTGTTGCTTCTTTTATTGGAACATCATTGTTGTTTTTCGCCCTTTTTAACTCATCCCACTTCCTTACAATCCAAAGATACATATCCCCTTCCGTGCTGCCAGGGAACTGAAACAAAAGATGTTCTTCTCTTATCGCCTTAACAATAGGTGCGTATACGTTCTTATACCAGCTTATGGCAGCAGTCTCGAACGATATCTCTTCGCTCTGCCCCTCATTTATAAAATATTTGTGGACAAGTATATGGTTAACCATCTCTGGGTATGCGCCAGGAGATGTGAATACGATTTCACCCATTGGAAGATATGACGGCTTATATTGCTGGATAAACTGCGTTCTCTCATATGCGACCACCCTTTTTTTCAGGGTTTTCATAGTCATTCCCTCTTCTAGCGGTATCTGGCTATCGAGTTCTACGACTTCTGCATCTATAAACTCCACCCCTTGGGCTTTGGCTACTGACACCCTATGGTTTCCATCTCTTACGAAATACCATCCGCCAAGGCTGAAAACCGATATCGGAGGCAGTACGACATCGGTTAAAACTGCTTTATCAATACTCTCCCACCTTCTTCTCAACATCTCTCGTTTCGGCAGAAATGCAGCAGAAAAATCATGATAGCGACCTTCCGAGCCGATAATCTTATTCACAGGGATGCACTGCATACCCTTATATGTTTCGCTCTTTGGTTTGATGATTGAAGTCACTTCATAGAACGACAGAAGATCCGTATTTTTCCAAGTAAGCGTGTTGTAAAGACTTTGGAATCTCGCCCTTGTCTTTGCTTTGGTAAAATCTTCGCTGGTATTATAAATGTCACTCATGCTTTTCTCCTAGCTCATTATCTACCAGTATGTAGTTCTTATAGACGTTTATAACCTTTGTATTCTTATATTCCCTCTCCCTTTTTTCGTTTAAATCAATTAAATGCACATGCCCGTGAAGAAGATAACGCGGAGAAAACTTATCCATAAACCATAAGAAACTTTCAAATCCCTTATGACATAGATCCTCAGCATCGCCAAGACCACGAGGAGGCGCATGCGTTATTAAAATATCTAAATATCGGCCATATCGAATCTTGTTATAAATAAGATGTGGAATAAGTTTTAACATCCTCTTTTTCATCTGCTTCTCGCTATATTGGCTCTTTCCTTTGTTATAAAGCATCGAACCGCCAAGACCTGCAACAAGCAATCCACTGTTTTTAAGCCTAATGACCTTTCCATCAAGCATCGTCCCCTGATACTCAAGGGGCATAATAGGCGTAAAGTTCGGTCCCAGCATAGGGGCTTTTCCCATCGCACGGTCAAAATCCTCCAAATTATGATTGCCGTAGACATAAATTACGTCTTTTTTCAGTACAGTCTGGATATAGTCGTAATAACGCAAAGGAAGATCCCCGCTACTGATGACGAAATCGACATCCTTATAGCGTTCAGGAGCATTCTCTGAGTAAATTAAAGTATCTGTAGCATCAGATATGCATAGGATCTTCATGTCTCAATTATAATGATTATTCTTTTTAATGTTTAGTGCAAAAAATTACTGCTATTATTTCTGAATTTCATTTCCAAAAAGTTGTAAAAATTTAAAGTTTTCGACTTTGATTTCCAAAACTTTTGACTTTTTCTTCTTTCGTTATATAATAAAAAAAGGAATGAAACTATTATGGCAGAACTAATAAACAGACCAGAATATCTAAATAAACTAATTCAGCATAAAGATGTTGATCTAGTAAAAATTGTCACAGGAATAAGAAGGTGCGGGAAATCATCACTGCTCGACTTATTCCATAAGTACCTTCTATCAAAAGGCATTATGGAGAATCAAATAATACATATGAATCTTGAATCCTTGAAATATAAGGAAATAAAAGATTATGTCTCTTTATACGATTATGTAAGCCATAGAATTCCGCCTAAAAAGAGATGTTATTTGATCTTTGACGAACTTCAAGTCATAGAACACTGGGAAAAAGCTATAGAATCATTCCGGCTTGATTTTGATGTTGACATTTACATAACAGGATCTAATGCATATTTGCTATCAGGAGAATTTTCGACCCTCCTTTCTGGCAGATATGTAGAAATTCGTATGCTGCCGCTCTCTTTTAAGGAATTCTTAACATTCTACGACTTTCCTAAAAACGAATCATTAGAAAGTAAATTCCAAAAATATCTTCAATTTGGGGGGATGCCTGTACTTCACGAATATAACTTTAATGAACCTAGAATAATTGAAACTCTTGAAGGCATTTATTCTACCGTTATATTGCGAGATGTTTTACAAAGAAACAACATTTCAGATCAAAGACTATTAAGCAAAATCGTTTTGTTTCTCTGTTCAAATATTGGCAACGTTGCCTCTCCGAATAATATCGGAAACGTACTTTTATATGAAGGAGCAATTACAGATAAAAAAACTATAGCAGGAAAGACTGTTGATAAATACATAAAGATGCTTGAAGACGCATTCTTTTTCTATCCCGTTGGACGATATGACATCAAAGGAAAACAACTGTTAAAGACGCTAGAAAAGCATTACGTAATCGATTTAGGATTTCGTAATATGCTACTCGGCTATCGTAATGCGGATCGCGGACACATTTATGAAAACGTCGTATTTCTAGAGTTATTACGAAGAGATTACCGTGTATGCATAGGAAAAATCGGAGAATACGAAATTGATTTTATAGCTGAGTGTCCAAATGCAAAACTTTATATTCAAATCACAGAATCTTTGAATTCTGAAGATGTGAGAGAAAGAGAACTTCGGCCACTTAGAATGATAAAAGACAATTATGAAAAAATAGTCCTAACGATGGATAGAAGTTTTATCACATCTTATGAAGGAATTAAGGTTATTAATCTTATTGATTGGCTGCTCTAAACATAAGACTAATTCCTTCCATTGATTATCAAGAAGAGACTATAAATAAAGTTTGTCGTAATTTTATCTGCTTTTTGTCTGCAATATAAATTTTTGGCTATATTTAATTACTATTAGACATTTTTGGTGGCCGCAATTTCGCCGCTTTTCGCCGCTTTTACTACACCGATTTTCTATATCTTACAGAAACACTTTTTCCTTCTTTTTGCAAAGTACCATTTTTAATCATTTTTCCTAAAAGATATTTAGCACGGTTTTCATTGTATTTACAAAGTGCCATAACTTCTTTTTTGGTTATAAATTCATGATTTTCTAAATATCTTAGAACAAGGTTTATCTCCTCTTCAACCGCTAAACCTTTCGGCCTATTATAACCATGGATATTACCAGAGATTTCATAAACGTCCTTACTGAAAATATATTCTCTATTCTTTCCTGTACCTATGGCTTCAACTATTCCATCATCTACTAAGGACTCAACTACTTTTTTAGCATCCAGAGCGCTCTTCTGCATTCTTGATGCAAACTGTTCTAAAGAAACTCTATGTTCATCTCTAAGAGAAGAAAGAACTATTAAGGTATCTACTTTAAATTCGATATTCAGTCTATGTTGTTCCTCTACAAGCATCTTCACAAACTTCAGATCATTTTCAGCACTCATGAGACGAAGAGTAACATTTGTACTAGTAGAGAGAGAATAATCAGGGAAAGGATGCCCATTTCTAAGCATTGCAGAATATATTTTATCAATTCCCCTTCCTGTACGCTCAGAGAGTCCTATTCTCTTCGTAGCTTCTACCAACAGCTTATTTCTAGGGGTTGGAGCAACTGTTAGAATATTATTTATATTTACACCTTGAACAAACCCACCTGGACTACTTATCTGTAGAACGTCCGGCTGCATCTGTATAGTTACAGCTCCTATACGATAGTAATCTCTATGAACAAGAGCATTAACAAAGGCTTCTCTAAAAGCAATTGGTTCATAATTGGGAATAGGTACTCTGAAAAGACCTACCTGTATTTCCTGTTCAGTAACCCTAGCTCGAAATAAATTGTCAACCTTTTCAAATAATTCTAATAACGGTTCATGCATAGCAGGTAGATTCAGTAGAACATCAGTTCCGTCCATCACTTGGAAAAGAACTTCATGTCCTGGTACATATGTTTCAATGAACTCCTGTTTACCTACAATTAAAAGTCCCGCAATAGTTGGATAAAGCTTATCCCCAATTTTTCGTGAAAAACCTAAGTCTAGGTCTATCTCTTCATCTGTTAGTTCAAGCAACGCTCTATCCCCATGATAAACACCAATTAGTTTTCTTAACCTTTCATGCTCTAGGGAACTAAAAGCATCTTTACTAGAAATATCCTTAATAATCTGCGCAGACGGATCAAGAACTTGGATATATGCAAGACGTTGAACTATTTCTTCAGGAGAAAATGGCTTTGTTACTGGCTGCCCTTTCTGATCAATATCTCGATAGCCATACTTACCATCTCTGGTAGAATGAAGTTGCCCTGTCACTTCTACAGATAAGACCAAAACATCTTTTTGAGTAATATCGTCAGTTTCTAAAGAGGCTGATACTGCAATAGGAGGAATCGTATGCCCTTTGACAGAAGCAACAATAAATAACGGATCTTTATGCTGTATATTAACTCCTGTTACCTTTCCATCATCTTCAATACCTAGAAATAATTTTCCTCCTTCTGCATTAGCCATACATATAAGATCATAGACAAGATCTTTTATGGAATATGGTTTCACATCACTTTTAAATTCTATTGTTAATGACTCTTTTGTCGGAAACTGCATTCTATAACTCCATAAATAACATAATAATGTTACTTTGAATACAAGAAAAAAGACAGAGAAATAAAAACGATCATTCTCCAATATGAAAAAAAAGAAGGTAATCTATTCATCTTGTTCTAGATTGCCTTCTTATATTGACTGCATTTTGTCTTACTTACATAACTATATTCATCAAATCTTGGTATGAACTAACATAATCGTAACAGACATCTTTAGTTCTAATCTCTTTAAATAGTTTTCTAGCACATTCAATCTTTGATTTTTCGATCGGCTTCAAATTTAAAGTATCCATAGTTCCTTTCGTCTCAGCAACAAAGAATATATGTTTTACCTCACCTTTGTTGAAAACGATCGCCCAATCTGGCGCATAGTTTCCCATAGGCGTTGGAATTTGAAAACCTCTTGGAAGTTTTGCATAGACATATACTTCGTTATCTGGAATTTCGAGATCTTTTGCAAAGCTTTCTTCTTTTTCACTATCTAAGAACATATATTTTTGAACGCTTTTTTTACCCACATATGCTTTAACAAGATCTCTTTCTGTCTTTTCAGCTGTAAAGATCGACGCATCATAAGGAGAAGTGTCCTTAGCTTCAGTATATGTAATATGCTCTACAACCATCGTTGCTTTTTGTTCGTTTATTAATTTAGATACTTGTATGATAAAATCCTCAGGATTGGATTTGAACATATTAAATACGTCTGTTTGTAATCCTTTAAGAATTTCAACAATTGTTCTTCGTGTAAGGCTTGTTGCCTTAGAAATTCTACCTACAAGATCATAAGGGACAGAAGCTGATTT
This sequence comes from uncultured Spirochaetales bacterium, assembly GCA_949289305.1. Taxonomy (GTDB): domain Bacteria; phylum Spirochaetota; class Spirochaetia; order Sphaerochaetales; family Sphaerochaetaceae; genus Ornithospirochaeta. The sequence goes on along the minus strand of CASENB010000018.1, from coordinate 47,984 downwards.
ATACGATAACCTAACATTTCTTGAAGCAGTAATTTCAAAACTTTCTTTCTCTTCTATAGATCTTTGTGTCATTAGATCTTTCTGTTTTCCTTTTTGAAGAATGTATTGAAGTTGTTTTACTTGAAGATTCTTGTTTATATAATCTATCGATTTAGCGATAAGCTCAGAACTATCGAAATCGACTTTATATACATATTTGGGGCTAATGGCTTTCCATAGCTCTTGGAATTCCTTTTTACTGAAATTCTCATTTAGAGGATTGTCCACAATCTTAGTTTTTCTAGCATCTTTAAAAAGTTCTTTAAGTGTGCTTGGATCAAATACTGATTTAACAAGCTTAATAACTTCATTCTTATATGGTTGAATAGTAGGAGGAAGATCAGGAACACTAGCAGAAGATTCATCTTTACGGAACTTATCTGTTACAGAGAAATCCATATCCACATAACCATTCTGAATTAGATAGAAAATAATCTGTCGAGCTTCTACAGCCGAGATTGTATGCGTTGTACCATCAGAAAGATTGATCGTCTTCCCTTCAAAGTAATCTTGTGTTGCCTTAGCAGGGCGTTCTGCAAGGTTCTTTTGAATATCATCTTGAAGAGATCTTACAAAGTTTGCATAGCTATCGCTTGCAACAACAGTAAGTGTGTTTACATTAAAAACATCAGAACCGAGAAGATCTTTATCCATCCTATTTCCGTTTTGATCAACACAAATTCTTAATCCCCTTCCAACTTCCTGACGCTGTGCAACATCATTATTTGAATGTTTTAATGTACAAATTTGGAATATATTGGGATTATCCCATCCCTCACGAAGTGCAGAGTGAGAGAAGATAAAACGTGTAGGCTCTTCAAAACTTAAAAGCCTTTCCTTGTTCTTCATTATTAGATCAAAAGCTGAGATATCATTTGACTCATCTGTACCACGTTCAAGTTTACTATTAACAAAATGTTTGTTTTTATCGATGCTAAAGTACCCAGAATGGACTTCACTCACATTAGAACATTTATCTATGAGATATTTATGATATGCATCATCTTCTATATCTATAGCCAACCTTCTATCAAGTTCCGCTTGATATTCTTCTTCAAAAATCTTTCCGTACTCTCCAAGAACAGGTTCTCCATTTTCATCGTACTGACGATATTTAGCAACTTCATCTATGAAAAACAACGATAGCGTTTTAATACCTTTTTTATAAAGTTCTTCTTCCTTCTCAAAATGAGATGCAATCGTCTCTCTAATTTGGATTCTTCTGATATCATCATCAGAGGCATTGCCAATAGCATCTCCTGCATGCAGTGTTATGTCATTGCCTAATGTAATACTATCTTGCAGCGGATCTATGGAATTGATGAAATAGTCTTTCTTATACTGCTCCATCTCTCCTGATTCTGCATATATGCTTTCACCTTGTTGGAAGTTGCGAACAACACGTTTCACACCACTTTTCTGCAGTTTTTCAAATTCGATCTTTGCCATTGGAGGCTTGTTCTTTGACAGTACAATCTCATGCAAGAAGAGATATCCATCTACTCCTTTAATATTTTTTAACTCAAATCCTTTAACTTCAATTTTCTTAACAAGACGTTCGTTATATGCATCGAGAGCATCAAGTACATATACTGTATTGTGTTTCTTTCTATGTGTTGCTGAATAATTGATGCTAAAGAGTGGCATAAAATTCTTCAAAGCCTGTTGAGTTTTATCTCCTGACATCTTTTGCGGTTCATCAAGAATAAGGATTGGACGGTTTGCTTTGATGACATCGATAGGACGTCTCGATCCGAACTCATCACGTTCAGTGTAAATGATTCTTGCAGCCTTATTGGCAGCACCTTCCTTCAAAGAAGTGTTGAAGGCCTGCATGTTGATGATCATCACATTAAGATCAATACTTGATGAGAAACTTTCAATTTGATTGAGGTTATCACTATCGTATACGAAGAAGCGTGCTTTCTTCTTGTAATATTCCATAAAGTGAGAAACAGTCATCTCAAAAGACTTCTTCACACCTTCCCTAATAGCAATTGAAGGAACTACAACAATGAACTTACTCCATCCATATTTCTTGTTAAGTTCAAACATCGTCTTAATGTAAACATATGTCTTTCCTGTTCCCGTCTCCATCTCAACATCAAGACTGCAAGCACCTAATTCTCTTGAAAGAGACTCTGATAATGGAATATTACTGCGCTTCTGAAGTTCTGTAATGTTATGTAGGAGTGTCGCACTATCTAGAACAACAGGATTATTACCATAGCCTAACGATTCTTCATCCAATAATGTATAATCTGTTCCAAGATCTCTCTTATAAACTAAGCCGTTATTATATGGTTGTCCCTCAAATACTTTAATAACAGCATCTACAGCATCACTCTGGTAATCCTGTATTTTAAATTTAAATTCCATTAAAGCACCTTCCTTATTGTATCAGGACTGTATCGAGAGAAGATTTGATCAAAGTTCACAGATACAGAATCGTTTGCTAAAGAAGAATCTCTCATTACAAAATATGTAGGCTTCTTCTTTGCCACCTCAATAATGACATCCTCATTAACATCCTCATCAAAACAAGCAACGAGATAGTTGTTATCTACGTTAAAAACCTTCTTTCCTGCAACCATTTCTTCTTTAATTTTTGCAGACAAAAGAACACCTAAATCTAACATTACTTGGAAGAGTAGATCTTCCTCTGTCCTATCTTCTTTTATATTCGACAGGAGATTATCTAACATTCCTTGATCAGTATCCTCAGGAGCATAATAGACCTCTTCCATATTAGACGTATCTAATTTTAAACATCTGAATCCGATATCAAGAGAATTATCATCAGCAAACAGTTCACCATTCTTCTCTTTCAGTTCATCGAGAATCTGTTTACCTGCTCTTCTGATTCTTTCTTTACCAATCTCGCAGATATTCTTATACCCTGCTTTGTATGCTTCAGATTTTTCATCACACTTTTCGGGTAGCTGAACCATAATGAACTTTCTATGCCCACCATCTTCAGCGTTGAGTTTCATGGCTGCATGAGCGGTTGTAGCTGAACCAGAGAAGAAATCTAGAATAATTGGATTAGAGTTTGAATTCGTTCCAGTTATCATTCTAACCAATTGGGCAATTAATCTTACAGGTTTTTTGCCATTGGAAAAATTCACTCCACCTTCTTTTGAAACATTTCCCATGTCAACATAAAAGCCATCCCACCAATCGCCCCTTATTTTTCTCAATCCACTTTCATGATAAAAGCCATCTGTCGCTCCCCAGGAATCAGATAGCCTCAATAACTGTTTGATGTTGCCTTTATTATCACGAGTAAGAATATAGTCCCTACCATTGTGGGATACGATTTTCCAATGTCCATTTTGAATACCTACATCATCCAACTTGACATTTGAGGTCTTATCGGATTGCACAATTTCAGCAAGATGAGAGCGTACAATTTCATTGAGATGAGAATGCACTACTTCTGCAAATTCTTCACTCTTTTTGTATGCCTGTGAAAGAGTAAGAGGTTTTGATGTCCCCACGTCTTTAGGAAATTTATAATCATATAATTCTCTTATTTGACCGATTGTACCATCGCTTCTTAATACAAGATTATAATGCTCATCATACTCTGGTCGCAAATCATATAATGGTTGCTTTGCTACGTCTTGATGCCCATCTTTTGAATAACACAAAACGTATTCTGCATTTTTTACAATATTTCCGTTTTGTGCAGCTTTAACTTTCATGCCTTGAGTTGTGCTCATTTGACAATGCAATGTTGATACGAATGATTGCTCTCCAAATATTTCATCGCATAATCGTTTCAAATTTGACTGTTCACAGTCATCAATGGAAATAAATATAACGCCATCCTTTGTAAGCAAATCCTTTGCAAGTCTTAATCGAGGGTACATCATATTAAGCCAATTAGTATGAAATCTTCCGTTTGCCTCAGTATTTTCTACAAGTTGATTTCCTTCTTCATCATATTGGCCGCTATTGGAAGAATATTCGTCAAACCTTTTAAAGTAATTATCTTTATACACAAAATCATGCCCCGTGTTATAGGGAGGATCAATATAGATCAGTTTGATCTTGCCAAGATATGTTTCTTGAAGAAGTTTTAATACTCCGAGATTATCACCTTCAATATAGAGGTTCTCAGTGGTATCAAAATTGACTGAATCTTCCCTACACGGACGCAATGTGGATGTAACTTGCTGATTTGCAAGCGCTTTTGCTTTTTTCTTATCAGGCCATGTAAACTGATATCTTTCTGTATTACCTTCTACAATCACATCAGAAAAAAGGCTCCTAAAGGCATCAAAATCCACCGATCGTACTACACCCCCCCCCGTTAGGGTCTACAGATTCCGTTATACATTCTGGGAACAAAGAAGCAAGTTTATTTACATTTTCTCCGATTATACTTTTTGATTTCATATCTAGCTTTTTCATTAAAGTACCTTCCTTATCGTATCTGGACTATATCTTGCAAAGATCTGATCAAAGTTTACAAAAACAGAATCATTTGCAAGAGATGAATCTCTCATTACAAAGTATATCGGCTTTTTCTTTGCTACTTCAATGATAACATCTTCATTAATATCTTCATCAAAGCAAGTAATTAGATAATTATTATCAACATTAAAAACTTTCTTTCCTGCAATTTCTTCTTCTTTAATCTTAGCAGACAAAAGAACGCCTAAATCCAACATTGCTTGGAAGAGCAGATCCTCTGCGGTTCTTCCTTCTTTGATATTCGAAAGAAGATTATCAAGAGAACGTTGTTCAGTCTCTTCTGGTGTGTAATAGACATCTTCCATATTTGAAGAATCAAGCTTCAAATCCCTAAAGCCGATATCGAGAGAGACATCATCAGCAAACAGTTCACCATTTTTCTCTTTTAGTTCATCAAGAATCTGTTTGCCTGCCCTCCTAATCCTCTCCTTGCCAATCTCGCAAATGTTTTTGTAACCAGCTTTGTATGCTTCGGATTTTTCATCACACTTTTCAGGTAGCTGAACCATGATAAACTTCCTTTGTCCACCATCTTCAGCATTAAGCTTCATAACTGCGTGTGCAGTTGCTGCAGAGCCAGAAAAGAAATCTAAAACCACGAACGATGTGTCATCAAATAGAGATAAAAGGTAAACAAGCATGTCAATGTTCTTAGGATTATTAAAAATCGATTTCTCTTTAAACAAAGAATTCAAAACGTTGGTTCCATCATTAGTAGAAAATTCAATGATACTCTTTGAGTTACTTTTTGTTTGTTGTTCATATATCAATTCATTTTCAACAATTCTTACTTGCTTTGCATCAACAAAAGTTCTACTTCGTACTGAATAATTTTCTTTTGTATTTGTAATACATATATTATCGATATTTGAGTTAAATTTATCCAGAGACCATGTCCAAGCGCCAAGTTTTCCTCTCACTTTTGGAGGTCGAATGGCGATATATCCAGCTCCAATTAAATCCTTGTCATCTTCATATAACAAGCTCTCATCGTTGCAGTTTTTTGCCATGGAAACGTTATAATCTTGAAGGGCTCTTATATCTAATGTTTTCGCATTGTAATAAATTGTATATCCTAAATTAGGTCTTGCATTCAAAGTTCCTCCTTCGCCACGAGTCGTAATTGAATCATTTAGATAGTAATAGCGATCTCCATCTTTTAAGACCTTTCTAACGATTGTTTTTTTATTTGTTAGTGAAGCCTCTACCTGAGAACCATTAAATATTTTTTCTTTTCTATATACCAATATATACTCATGATTTTTCTGAACGTTTATAGTATCGTTCTTTGCATTCTGTTTATTCTGAATAATTGGACCAATGCAATTTTCTTCTCCAAATATTTCATCACAAACTTTCTTTAAATTAAAACATTCATTATCATCAATGGAAATAAAAATCACGCCGTCCTCAGTCAATAAATCTCTGGCTAACTTTAGGCGAGGATATACCATATTAAGCCAATCAGTATGGAATCTTCCATTTGATTCTGTATTAGCTACTAATCTGTTACCTTGATTGTCATACTGTCCACTATTTGATGAATATTCATCTGCAGATTGAGAAAAATCATCTTTATATATAAAGTCATGTGAGGTATTGTAAGGAGGATCTATATAGATCATCTTTATTTTCCCAAGATAAGTTTCCTGGAGGAGTTTAAGGACTTCGAGGTTATCTCCTTCGATATAGAGGTTTTCAGTTGTATCGAAGTTTACAGATTCTTCTCTGTACGGGCGAAGAGTTGAAGTAACTTCCTGATTTACCAATGCTCTAGCTTTTCTCTTATCAGGCCATGTGAACTGATATCTCTCTTGACTACCTTCTACTATATTATCAGAAAGAAGACTTTTTAGAATGTCAAAATCTATAACTTTTGTAAGTATTCGAGAATCCTCATCCTGCGCATCTAGTTTATTTTGCGGGGGGGGGTAAGCACTTCAGTCAAACATTCAGGAAATAATTCTGCAAGTTTCCTAACGTTATCATTTATTTTATTCATTGAATGCATCTTCATTTTTTCCATTTCAAATCTCCTTTCTCCAATTCTACAGACATGTTTCCTTTTATTTACTTAGATATGCTATCCATTACTCATTTGTTGTGCTTTTTCTTTTAGTTTTTCTATTTGCTGATGAATCTCATACTTAATTCTTGGAGTTTTTGTACTTTTTTGCTTTGCTTCTAGTTTCTCTATTTCTTTTAAAATAGCTTGAATTTTAAAATCAAGTACAATTTTTTCATCAAGTGATGATCCATCCTCTACTTTGAAGTTTCCAATTGTTTCAACAAGATGCTGCCATACTTCATCAACAGAAAGTCCTTCTATCTTTAAATTGAAGTCGGTTTGTTTTGGTTCTGTAATGAATGTATTTTTATGATGAATTGCAAGACGCAAGGAATCTTCATAGTACAAGATTAGGATAATATGCTGAGGAATGAGCTTAAAAATAAGATTAATTATCTCTTCCTTAATGTCTGGATTTTTTAGAATGACTTCAATAATGAAAATACCATTTATGTCTTTACTTCCCTCTATTGGTAGAGATCTTGATGAAAGTTCATTTACTATTCTTAAAGACTGGATGCTGTTATTAAATACATCTTTCTGTTTTTGCGTTCCTTCAAAGTTTTGAAGGATATCCTTCTTATAGAGAGGAAGGTTGACTTCAGTGCTCTTTGGAAGGTTTAGCATTCTTCCTCCCTTATTACGAGGAAGCAGATGAGTTCAAAGTCATCAAGACCTTTCATAAGCGTATTAATAAAAGATATCTGTCCTCCAGATAGGAAAGCCTTTGCATCACTTTCTGTTTTATTTTCAATGATAGATTCAATTGCTTTATCTAAAAGTGCAGAATATTTCTTCATATTCCTGCCATCTTTTGTTTCTTTATTGAACTCTTTATAAACATAAGGAATAGGATTTTCTTCATCTTTTGCTAAGTATCGCATTTTATCTAAAAGCTTCTTGGGTGAGAGATGATCTGTTACGATATTCCCGTCCATATCAACATAGACAAGATAGAAAGGATGAAGTCTATTTTGATTATCTATATTTACATTATCACTTCTATTCTTGAGTACGAAGATAACACCAGGAGATGTATTCTCTTTACATCTTGTTACTGCATTAAGTCCAAATGGTGCCCGTTCAATCTCTGGATGTGTTTTGATGTATTCAAGTAGGTCCATTCTAAAATCATTAAGACCTAAATCCATGATTGATATGCCATTTGTCATATCCTCAATATCGACAACTTCTTCTTGCAGTCTTTTTAGCTGTTCTTTTCTGTAATCAAGGTCAGCTTTCTCTTCTGGAGATAGGAAATCATCATCTCCTGTAGATGTAAGATCTACGATCTTCATTCTTGTTTCTACTCGGCTTTTTAGATTGATGTATTCATCAAGCGTAATATCTGGCCAGAAATTTACAAGCTGAATAACTTTGTTTTTGCTTCCTATCCTATCTATCCTTCCAAATCTCTGAATAATTCTTACAGGATTCCAATGGATATCATAGTTTATGAGATAGTCACAGTCCTGAAGATTCTGTCCTTCAGATATACAGTCTGTTGCAATTAATATATCTATATTTGCAGCATTTCCTGGAAGTAGTACATCTTTATCTTTTGAAAGCGGTGAGAAACATGTAAGTACAGTATTAAGGTCACACTTCAAACCTTTTATTGTTGATCTACCCTCGATTGAACCCGACACCAGTGCTGTTTCAAGTCCATACTTCGCCTTTACTTTTGGCGCAATGTTGTTATATAAGTATTCAGCCGTATCAACAAATGCTGTAAAGATGAGGATCTTCTTATTTCCTTCATTTATTGGGTTCTGAATCTTATTATCGATGACCGAAAGAAGTTCTTGAAGTTTAGAATCGTACTCAGGTGTTATGTCTCTCACCATAGAATCAAGAACGCTAAGATTTTCTAAGTCACTCTCCAAATTCCTCTTCCATCTAATGGTATCCATGTCTGCAAGACTTATCTGAACTTTCTTGCCGACTTTCAGAAGGTCTTCTGCACTCTCTTCATCGCTATCAAGTTCTGTCACATCCGATATGTCTTTGAAATCAAAAAACTCATCCTTATGCTTCTCATATTGATTAATTAAATCAACAATAGAAGAGATGTACTCTTCAATTCTTTCGAGTGTCAAACGGAAAGAATATACAGAACTTTCCATTCTCTTCATGAGATTGATTGCCATTAGATAGCGGATACCCTTCTCTCTTCCTATTTGGCTTAGATTTGCATTTTTTCTGCTGTCATATAGTTCATCGTATTTCTTCATTCTGCTAGGGAAGATGAAAAGAGAAGGCGTATATACAGAAAGATTTAACGCCATAAGAATGTCGAAGATCTCATTGTATGTAATTGCCTTATCAAGCTCTGTCAGTTCAGGACGATAAGAAAGCGGAGGTAGCCTCTTTGGGAACTCCCCTATATCTTTTGTGCTGTAGTATGTCTGTATATGTTTTCTTGAACGAGCGATTGTAACAGCATCAAGAAGTTCAAAGAAGTCAAAATCTAGAGATCTTTGAAGAGAATTAGTAGTTCTTTCTTCTGGCGGAAGCTTACTCCATCCGTTGAAAACTTTTTGCGCAGATCTGAATATATCGTCTATTGAATGCTTTGTATTGAGAAGAGGATCGATGTTTGCGCTATTACCTTCATAGGCAAGCTCTAACTGACACTTCAGGTCTAAAAATTTTGTATTAACAGGAGTTGCAGAAAGCATCAACACCTTTGTCTTCACGCCCTTCCTTATGACTTGGTTCATCAACTTTGTATATCGGTTTTCTTTTCTTTCTTCTCCATAATACTGGCCACCATTTCTAAAGTTATGAGATTCATCTATTACAACAAGATCATAGTTGCTCCAATTAAGACGAGATAAATCTATACCATTTGAATATCCGCAAGATCTTGAAAGGTCTGTATGAAAAAGAACATCGTAACGAAGTCTATCTTCTGCTACAGGATTATTTAGATAGTTCTCCCTGAAAGTCATCCAGTTAGCACCAAGTTTTTTAGGACATAAGACAAGGACATTCTTATTTCTATTTTCGTAGTATTTGATAACAGCGAGAGCAGTGAAAGTCTTTCCAAGGCCTACGCTATCAGCGAGTATGCAACCATTGTACTTCTCAAGCTTGTTAATAATCCCAAGTGCAGCATCTCTCTGAAAATTGTAAAGTATATTCCAGATTCTGCTGTCTTTAAATCCAGTTGCTTCGTTTGGAAGCGTATCTTCCGATATATCCTCAAGAAACTCATGAAAGATATTATAGAGCGTTACAAAATAGATGAATGCAGGAGAATTCTCCGTATATGCGGCAGAGATGTTCTCAATAACCTTATCCGTAACCTCTTCAAGCTTATCCGAATTCCACAGAGAATCAAAAAGATTGATGTAATAACTTGAAAAAGGCGCTTCAATTTTACTGATCGCAGAGTAAGCGATATTGCCTTTCTCTGTTCCCAATTCAGATGTTGTAAACCCATTGATTGACGAGTATGATATATCATCAACAAGCATAAAACCAGACATGACCTCGTCCGTCTTGTTGGATTTGAATGAGACTTTGCTTCTTATCCAATCAGCACACTCTCGTGCAATTGCTTTCTGAGAAAGTTCATTACGAAGTTTTATCTCAAAATCTGTTCCTGTCAGACTCTTTTCTCTATTAAGACGAGGTATATAAAATTCTTTGTTTTCCTTTTTTGTCTTCTCTGTAATAAATGATGGAGATGTAAATACGAAGCGTAATTCTTTTACGTTTTCCAATTCTTTTTTGAGTTCTTCAAACGCATAAATAGAAAAGTAAGCCGTTGCTATAGATAGTCGAGAGCCAGATTTAATTTCCTTTTTCAGATCTTCTCCAAGCTTTTTATTGATGTTGTCTATAAACTCCACATCCCTCTCCTCTAAACATAAACAACAAAGGAAATACCTCACGCATCTTGATTATAATAACATTAATTTTTACTAATTGTATATGTTAAGAAAAGAAATATAACCTTTAAGAGAAATATGAAAAGATATTCTTTTTACTATTTTATAGTCTCTTTTGAGCAATTAGTTTTTTCTTAATTAGCTCTATAGACTTTCATCATAATTTTGATCAATACTCTTTCAGGCGCTGCTATAAGCGGTAGGCGTTTGTTTGGCTTCATGTCACATTTGGCATGGAGGTTTGACCTCCAAATCTTAGAGAAGAGGAGGTACCAGCCTATGGATAGTTACGAAGTTTTAAACGTTGTAATTAGCATTATAGGTTTGGTAATTTCGGCAATTGCTGTCGGAATTACCATAGGAAACAAGAACAATCGCCACTAGCTCGACCCTAGTGACGACTAACAAAATAGTTGTATCTTGAGGCCAGCAACCGTCTATCTAGTAGCGCCTCTTTCTGTCTTCATGATAGATCATAGTCTTATTATCGTCAACGATTTCTCATAGAGCCTATACTTATAATTTTTGATCTAGACTTTCGTAATTAATATGATCAATACTCTTTCAGACACTGTTATAAACGGTTGGCGGTATAGCCTCCTAGTCTTAGGCGGGAGGTATCGTTGAGCTTCCCGAACGGTAAAGCCGTTAAAGCTTTATGCTACTAAAGGAGGTGATGCGTATGAGTGATTTTGAAATCCTCAGCTTAGTGTTCGTTGTAATTAGCTTAGTCGTTTCGGCTATGAAACATGATGAGAACAATAAGAAAGGCCGCCGCTAATCCCGAAAGGCGACCTTTATAAATTCGTCAATCTGGAGGCATACCGTCTATCGGCAGTGCCTCTTTACATTTTCATAATAGATCATTCGCTTAGAGCAGTCAACGATTCTGCTTTTCTATAGTTGTGTTGCAAAAAAAAATGCCACAGATTCCAATTCAGGTTTCTGTGGCCTATTAGTTTTACCAGCGTTTAATGATCTCTTTTACAAGGGCTTGGAAGCTGGTCTTAACCCTCTCTCCTGTTTCTAATACTTCTTCATGGTTTAGTTTTTGATCGAGGATTCCTGCCGCCATATTTGTCATGCAGCTGATTCCAATGCATTTCATATTCATATGAGATGCCGCTATCGCCTCAGGAACTGTAGACATACCAACGGCATCAGCCCCGGCAATACGTGCAAAACGAACTTCTGCAGGAGTCTCGAAATTAGGACCTGCAAACATCATGTAAACGCCCTCTTTCAAATCAATTCCTAAAGCCTCTGCCGCTTCTTTAGCCTTTGCACGTCCTTCTTTTGAATACGTCTCGCTCATATCAAAGAAACGATCGCCAAGCTCATCGATGTTAGGACCTCTGTTAGGGCTCTCTGATATAAGTTTAATATGATCGCTAATAAGCATTAGCGAACCTGGCTTCCAAGAAGTATTAACACATCCTGCAGCATTTGTTAAAAACAACTTATCCACTCCTAAAAGATGGAAAACTCTTACAGGATAAACGACCTCATCCATGCTCCAGCCTTCGTAATAATGGAATCTTCCCTGCATTGCGATAACATTTTTCCCTGCAAGTCTTCCAGCTACAAGCCTGCCTTTATGCCCTGGAACTGTTGAAACAGGAAAATGAGGTATCGCATGATAATCAATTACGATAGGATTCTCTATCTCCTCAGCAAGATCGCCAAGTCCAGATCCTAACACGAGGGCGTAATCATATTTGACGTCTCCCAGTCTTTTTTTAATAAAAGTCACACTGTCGTTTAAATTGTCTATAATCATAATCTCTCCCAAAATTAGAATGGCTCACCAGATGCAAGAGGAGCAGTGCTCTTCTTACTTGAAAGAACGAGTGCTATGAGGGTCGCGACATATGGGAATAGACCCAAGTATCCTATTGGGATTCCCTGGAATACAGGTATGACACGCCCCATGTTGGCAATCGTCATGCAGATTCCGAAAAAGAACGTTGAGGCAAGAATTCCAAGCGGCTTCCATTGGCCAAAGATTAAAGCAGCTATTGCCAAAAATCCAAGCCCGTTGATTCCACTAGTTGAGTTATACTCGCCTGCATAAGTTGCCAATATGCACGCACCGCCAAGCCCTGACAATAATCCAGACAGAACAACTCCAACGTAACGCATTCTATGGACATTGATTCCTGCCGAGGCTACAGCAGATGGATGCTCTCCGCAAGCTCTTAATCTCAATCCGAAACTCGTCTTATAAAGGAGGAAGAACGAGACTGCCCAGATAATAAGGCAGATCCACGTAGTCCAGTACGTTCTTGTAAAGAACAAAGGCCCAATAACAGGTATTTTAGAAAGCAGCGGAATATCCTGTCTTACTATACCTCTTAAAACTGTTACGTTTCCGCTTCCTGTAATAGTCTGTGCTAAAAACAGCGTCAGTGCTGTTGCAAGCATATTGATAGCCGTACCGGAGATAACCTGATTGCTCTTTAAGTTTATAGCGGCAACGGCGTGCAAAAGCGATAATAAAGCCGATGCGAGCATTGCAACGATTATTCCGAATACGATAGATAAATTATAACCGAAACCTGCACTCTGCATCAGATAAGTAGTCGTAGCAGATGCAAAACATCCTGTTAGCATCAAACCTTCAATACAAAGGTTCGTTACTCCGCTCCTCTCCGAATAAAGACCTCCGAGAGCTCCCATTAAAAGAGGCATCGTATATGCAATTGCAGCAGGGATAATACTAGTAATAACTGACCAAACTTCCACCTTAAGCCTCCTTCCTCTTCTCTTTAGCTCTCTTCTCTTTTAACAGCGACATACCTTCCTTTATTAGCCTGTCCCGTTCTTCTTTATTTAGCTGAGATATATCGACATCTGCCTTTCCTTCCTTCTCAAGGGCAAGAGATAAAGCCTCTTCCTTCTTTTCAAAACTTCTCTTAAAACGTTCGTTCCAGAAGTTAGAGAGTATTACGTTAGTTGCAGTAAAGTAGATTATAGTCGCAATGATTGTATCTGCAATCTCCGTAGGAATTCCTGTTGCAGCCAAAGAACCTCTTCCCATTTTTAGAATGCCAAAGAAAATTGCAGAGAAGAATACTCCAAGTGGAGAACAGTTGCCAAGAAGGGCTACGGCAATTCCGTCAAATCCTTCATTCGGCATCTTTCCCATCTCCATGATATTGGAATAACCACAGTAGTATGTGAGACCGGCAAGACCTGAAAGCGCGCCAGCTACCGCCATAGAGATCATAATTGAACGGTTTACTTTGATTCCCGCATATTCAGCACAGAACTTATTTGATCCAACGGCCTTAAGCTTGAAGCCGAGAGTTGTCTTCTCAAGAATAAACCAGATTATGATTGCACATACGATTGCAATTAAAAAACCATAGTTCAACGTAGAGAAGTTCGTAAGTTCCGTAAGCCAATCAGCTCTAAGCGTGTGTACAGTCTCTATAGGTTTTGATTTTACTACGATTGTAGGATCTACGATGAAACGCTGAATCCAATCATATACAAGCCAATATGCAGTCCAGTTAAGCATGATTGTAGAAACTACTTCGTGCACATTGAATTTCGCCTTTAAAAATCCTGAAATGAATCCCCATAGGGCGCCAACGAGAGCTGCTGCTGCAATTATAATTATTAGGTATAGGAAACGATTCATACTAAGAGGCAGGTAATAAGCAAGAATGCTTGCTACAATTCCACCCATCAGCATCTGTCCTGATGCTCCAATATTAAACAGACCGGTCTTAAAAGCAAATGCAACAGACAATCCTATTAGAATAAGCTGTGTTGACATTCCAAGAGTGTTTCCAACCCTTCTGAGATTAGAAAGCGCTCCGAATATAATCCTGTCAAATCCTACAAACGGATTTTTTCCAATTAATGCGATAAGAATCGCACCTGCAACAAGGCCAAGAACAACAGCCGAAAGAGAGACTAGCAAAGGTGAAGCCTTTTTAGCTTCTAGCGGCTTATTAACAACTTTACCCTTCATTTCTAGCCTCCTTCTTAATTCCAGCCATCATAAGGCCTACTTCGTTCTCATTCGTATCCTTTGTATATACGATATCGATAAGTTCCCCGGCGTTCATAACAGCAATTCTGTCTGAAAGATTGAAGATCTCATCAAGTTCGAAAGAAACAAGAAGAACCGCCTTGCCCTTGTCCCTCTCTTTTACGATTTCTTTGTGAATGAATTCGATGGCACCTACATCGAGGCCTCTTGTAGGCTGAACTGCGATTAAAAGCTCAGGATCTGCTTCAACTTCACGTCCGATTATAGCTTTCTGTTGATTTCCTCCAGACAGCTTTCCTGCAAGAGAATGAATTCCCTCTCCGCTTCTTACATCGAACTTATCTACAATCTTCTGACTGTATGACTCGATTGCACTGTAATTTAATATGCCATGATGGGAATATGGTTCTTTATAGAACTCCTTTATTACCATATTTGTGGAAATTGGTGCAGAAAGGATCAATCCTCTCTTTTGCCTGTCCTCTGGGATATGGCATAAGCCAAGCTCATTTCGCTCCTGAATGCTTGAATGAGTAATATCTTTGCCTAAAAACGTAAGGTTTCCGCTTTCAATCTTTCTTAGTCCGCTGATTGCTTCGACAAGCTCGCTCTGGCCATTTCCGTCTACTCCTGCAATACCGACGATCTCTCCCCTCTTAATTTCAAGATTGAAGTGCTTGACGCCTAGGACATTCTTATTGTTCTTTACACATAAATCCTTGATGTCTAAGACAACATCGGTCGGATGAGCCTCTTTCTTCTCTACTTTGAAATTTACGGGTCGTCCAACCATTAATGCAGCCATGTTCTCTGCACTAGTGCTCTTAACATCAACGACATCTATTAATTTGCCTCGCCTGATTATCGTACAATTCTCGGCTACGGCTTTAATCTCTTCTAACTTATGAGTGATTAATATGATCGACTTGCCCTCTTTGGCCAAGTTCCTCATTATATCCATCAATTCATCGATCTCTTGCGGCGTCAATACTGCTGTAGGTTCATCGAATATCAGGATATCGGCATCACGGTAGAGCATCTTCAATATCTCAACCCTCTGCTGCATGCCAACCGTAATCTCTTCTATTACCATATCTGGATCTAAAGAGAGTCCGTATTGATCCGACAACTCTTTAATCCTCTTACTTGCCTTCTTTATATCGTAAACGAATCCGCCTTCCTTTCCGAGGATGATATTCTCAGCGACCGTGAAATTATGGACAAGTTGGAAATGCTGGTGAACCATGCCTATTCCAAGGGCGAAAGCATCGTTTGGATTATTGATATGAACTTCCTTTCCCCTTACCTTGATTATTCCCCTGTCTGGTTTGTAAAGGCCAAATAAAATACTCATCAGAGTACTTTTTCCTGCGCCATTTTCTCCTAAGATTGCATGAATCTCACCTTCTTTTACCCTTAAGGTGATGTCATCATTTGCAACTATGCCTGGGAATTCTTTTCGAATCCCTATCATTTCAATTACGTGACTCATTACTTCTCCTAATGAGGGTGCCTTAGGCACAACTATAAGGTAAAAAGGCCGCCCTATCTTGGCGGCCTACACTGAACAATCAAATATTATTTAAAAAGGCCGTCGCTGGTTGCCTGAACTGTTATTTCTCCGTTTCTAATAAGCTCTGCAACCTGAGCAACCTGAGCCTCGATCTCCGGTGTTAAGTTTGGATTTGATGCAGGGATTCCAGCTCTGGACTCTGCAACGCCAATCTCGATGTGCTGTCCGCCCTGGAATGTTCCGTTAGCAGCTGCTACAGCCTGATCGTAAGCAACTCCTGCAACGTCTTTCATTGCACTTGTAAGGACACATGACTCACCGTTTCCCATGTCTCCTACGCTGTACTGGTCTACGTCAACTCCGATAGCCCATACGTCTTCGCCAGATAGTCTTCTATTCTTAGCCTCGTTAATAACTCCAACGCCTGTACCGCCTGCAGCTGCGAAGATTGCATCAACACCTGAGTCGTACATAGCTGTTGCAAGCTGCTGTCCAAGCGCTAAGTCTGCGAAAGATCCTGAATATACGAAATTGTTCTCATTCATTACGATATTCGTTCCAAGATTCTCGTTAGCATACTTAACACCCTGCTGGAAGCCCCAGTTGAACTTCTGAACAGCTGGAATCTCAAGTCCTCCAACGAATCCTACTTCTCCATCTACAAGCTTTAATGCTGTTGCAACACCGGCTAAGAATCCTGCCTCGTTCTCGCGGAACGTAATAGCAACAGTGTTATCTCCAATACCGGAAGCAAGGGCATCGTCAATGATGATGAGCATTAGATCGTCATACATCTGCTGTGCCTGTGTAACTGCCTCAACAAAAAGATATCCTGGGCATGCGATAAAGCGGTATCCCTGATCATAAAGATCTGAGATTGCTGTTAAATAATCTGTAGTTGTTGTTCCCGCTGGGCGTAGGTATGTGCACTCAAGCCCAAGCTCTTCAGCTGCGCGTTCGATTCCTTCCCAAGTTCCCTGGTTAAATGAACGATCGTCGATCGTACCAGAATCTGTTACCATTCCAAGTTTTAATTGGGTAGATGCACCATCGTTAGCACCTTGAGCAAAAACTGAGAATGAGAGAGCAACCATTAATAAAACTGCTAAGATTTTTTTCATCTTTTCTCTCCTATTTAGAGTAATAGTTATTTAATTGTATAATTCAACGCCTATGCTGTCAAACAAAAAGGATTGCCCTTTTATCCCATCAAAGACGCTAACATATTTATATAAATAGAATTAGAAAAATTTGTAAAAATTAGTATTTTGCAAAATACAACAAAACGCAACAATAAATTACAGTCAATTTTTCTTATATAACCAATAATCTCTCAAACAACAGAAAATGAATATCATAAAATTCATTTTATATCAGAAAAATAATAACCATCCATTATGGGGTATCCAAAGTTTTAAAAAGACGTAAAATCTTGCAAAACTTTCCGTAAAATCTTCTGTTTATTATCGTAAAATTTTTCTTTAAACATCGTAAAATCTTTTTATACTATAAAATAATTTCTTGATTTTAAAGAAATTAATTAGTATCATACTATCTATGATAGAGCGAACAATAGTAAAAAGAATAAATTCACTTAAAGACGATTTTAAAATAATTTTTCTTTCAGGTGCACGACAAGTAGGGAAAACGACCACTTTAAAAGCTATGAAAGAAGAAAACCGTTATTATGTCACTCTTGACAACCAAGAAAACTTATCGCTTGCACAAAACGATCCAAACACATTTTTCATCCTTAATCCTATGCCACTATTGATTGACGAAGTTCAAAGAGCAAAAGGCCTTTTTATCCCGATAAAAGAGATTGTAGACAGAAAAGAAGAAAACAATCAGTTGTGGATTGCAGGAAGCCAAAAACCTTTATTGTCAAAACAAATTGGGGATACACTAGCAGGGAGAGTTGTAGAAATTACAATGTATCCACTATCTCAAGCAGAAAAACAAAATGACACTTTCAGACAATCTTTTATCCCTTCATTTGATAAGCAAATCGAAGCCCCTTGGTCTTATATGGAAACGCTTAAAAACATCATTATTGGAGGTTACCCAGCTGTAGAAAAAATCAAAGAAGAAAATATTACAATATGGTTTAGATCCTATATAAATACTTATCTGCTTGGAGATGTTAGAAACGAGATGCCTGATATGGATTCCAGAACATTTACAAAAGTACTAAAAATATTGGCATCCAGAACAGCGACTACTCTAAACTATTCGGCCATATCAAACGAATCAGGACTGTCATTAAAGAAAACAACTCAAATAATTAACTTACTTGAAGCCTGCTCCCTTATATGCATAATACCTCCATATTCAGGAAATACAATAAAATCAGTAACAAAAACACCAAGATTGCATTTTACTGATAGTGGATTATGTTGCCATCTCTTAGGCATTAGATCTATAGAAGGCCTACTGAAACATCCTCTGAGAGGTGCTGTTTTTGAATCCTATGTTGTTAGTGAATTGATAAAAAATGCACAAAACAATGGAGACGAAGCAGAATTTTTCTTCTATAGGGAAGAAACCCATGGAGAAAAAGAAGGCCCTGCTGAAGTAGATCTAATAAAAGAAGTAGATGGTGTTCTCTATCCAATAGAGATAAAAATGTCGGCCACTCCAACAGTAGAAATGGCAAAACATTTTAAAAGATTAAGAGGAAATGTTGGAATGGGAACTATTGTCTGCCTATATTCAAAAAGAACAATGCTTTCAAAAGATCTACTAATTATGCCAGTCTCATTAATATAAAATATCAAGCATCCTGCCTCCACATCCAATAGCTTAGATCCTTGCCTTCTTCCAAACCTAGACTATGTTGAAGGTTTATGCTTGCCGCATTGGTGGTATAAACATTGCAAAAAGGAGTCCAACCTCTCTTTACTGCTTCGTTTATAATGTGGATCTCCATGGCTCGCCCAAGTCCCGCTTTTCTAAACTGTGGAAGAATTACAAGAAGCCCCATCGCCTCTTCTGCATGGAAACCTGCAAACCCTTTAACAACACCATCATCTTCAAGACAGAATAGGTTTTCCCTTCTTATATCATAAGATAGCGATTCTTCGTTACTGTTATAGTACTTCAGGATAAAAGGAATCTCATCCTCCCTCATAAGGCGAAAATTATGAGAATTATCTTCTTCTATTTTTCCTCCAAAATAGGAGAAGGTATAACACGCTCCATTATGCTTGTACCCCAAAGACAGATAATGTTCACTCATTTCTTTTGAATGCATACATATTAGTTCCTCTCCGTCTAAAGAGAAATAAAGAGGTTCGTAGTCATCTGAAAACGGGACAGCAAAACAAGTACCGCACTCTGCTTTTACGGCAATACCAACACTCTCTTTATAATACAAAATATCTGCAAGATCCCTTTTTATCAGGTGTATGATGTCGATGTTACTTCTTATATCTTCATTCAATTTGTTGATAATGCCATTTTTCATAAAAGAAGAGATTATTCTTATTCAATCCTCTTTTCAAGGTAAAAACAGGTTAAAAAACTTTTTCTGACAAACGTATGCGTTAAATTATAATTCTTTTTCATTGACAGTAAGCATGATGTAAAACTAAAATGAAACCATGTTCCACTATTTTAAATGTGGCCTATTAGCTAGATAAACAAGGAGATAAGGAAAATGCAAGCAATTGAGGAAATCACAACACGTCCTGAGCGTCCAATCAAAGCAATTCAATTTGGAGAAGGAAACTTCTTAAGAGCTTTTATCGATTGGCAGATCGACATTCTAAACGAGAAAACAGATTTCAATGGTGATGTTATCATGGTACAGCCTCTAGAGAGAGGTATGGCAGATATGATTAACGCACAAAACGGATTCTACACGACCGTTTTAAGAGGTATCGAGAACGGAAAAGAGATCGAGGATTACAGAAAAATCACAAGCGTAAGAGGCTGTATAAATGCATATAGCCAGTACGACGAGTACATCAAGCAGGCAGACAATCCTGATTTGAGATTCGTATTTTCAAATACTACAGAGGCTGGTATTGCATATGATCCAAGCGTAAAAGCTGATGACAAACCTCAGAAGTCATTCCCTGGCAAGGTTGCAGCATTCCTTTACAGAAGATTTAAGACTTTCAATGGAGATAAGAACAAAGGCCTTATCTTTATTCCTTGCGAACTTATTGATAAGAACGGAGAAACATTAAAGAAGTACGTTCTTCAGCATGCAGAAGACTGGAAGCTTGAAAAAGAGTTTACAACTTGGGTCAATGAAGCATGTGACTTCTGCAACAGCCTTGTAGACAGAATTGTTCCGGGCTATCCAAGAGCAGAAGCAGAGAAGATTCAGGAGAAACTCGGATATAAAGACAATCTTCTTGATGCAGCAGAAAGCTTCCTGTTCTGGGCTATCGAATACAAGAAAAAGAGCTACGAAGATGAACTTCCAACCGGAAAAGCAGGTCTTAACGTCGTATGGACAGACGACATGACATTCTACCGCACGAGAAAGGTTAGAATTCTAAACGGCGCGCACACAATGAGCGTTCTTGCAGCATACCAGACAGGGCTTAACACTGTAGAAGAGTGCATGCACTCCCCTCTAATCTCATCTTTCATGAAGAAAGGCCTATTTGATGAGATCATCGAAAGCATGGATGGAGACAAGGAATTATTAACTTCCTATGCAAAAGACGTTCTAGAGCGATTCCAGAATCCATATATCGTACACCTTCTACTTTCAATCAGCCTCAACAGCACATCAAAGTTCAAGACAAGAGACCTTCCAAGCCTTCTTGGATATATCGAGAAGAAGGGTCAGCTTCCAAAGATCTTAACATTCAGCCTTGCAGCTCTCATCTCATTCTATGAAGGAACAGAGATCGAAGAAGGTGCTCTAAAGGGTCACAGAAACGGCGAAGTTTATCAGATTAAGGACAGCGCCGATGTTCTTGAAAAGTTCCAGAGCCTATATAGCCAGAGCTATAAGGATGTAAAAGAGAAGAGTGAGAAGATCGCACACGAGATTCTAAAAATGGAATCATGGTGGGCAATGGATCTCACAACAGTTGCAGGCCTAGAAAAAGAGATTGCGAGCGATCTAGAGAGCATTTGGAGCGTTGGCATGACAAAGGCTATTGAAAAGGTTATGGAGAACTAATAATGGCAAAAAAGCTTATCAGGATAACAGATAAGGACAATGTTGCCGTAGCGCTATCAACTATTGTTAAAGGAGATGTAATCAATATCGACGGTCTAACGATCACGTCAACAATGGACGTAACCGCAGGACATAAGATTGCTTTAACAGACATAAAGAAGGGTAATGCCATAATCAAATACGGCTACCCTATCGGATACGCTAAAGAAGACATTGCACAGGGCTCTGCAGTTCATACTTTCAATGTAAAAACAGGACTGAGCGAGAATGCCGAATACAGCTATGACGAAGAGACGGCAAAAGAGTGCGTCCTTGAGATGGAAGAGAAAAAGAAGGGGTATACAAGCGACAAGATTCCAAGAATAAACGCATATGAAAGAAGCAACGGTAAAATTGGAATCAGGAACGCACTCTGGATCGTTCCTACAGTAGGCTGTGTAAACCAGATCTCAAAAACACTCGAAGCATGGGGAAATGCGAACTTAGGTCTTGAAGACGGCGTTCACGCATGGGTTCATCCTTTTGGATGTTCGCAGATGGGTGATGACCACGAGAATACAAGAATCATCCTATCCGATCTTGTAAACCATCCTAACGCAGGAGGCGTTCTCGTTATTGGTCTTGGATGTGAAAACAACACAATGCCTGAATTTAAAGCGCTTTGCGGAGACGTAGATCCCAAAAGAGTCAAATTCATGGTATGCCAGGATTATGAAGACGAACTTGAAGAGGCGAAGAAGCTTCTGAAAGAAATCGCAGATGAGATGCAGAAGGACAAGAGGACAAGCGTTCCTCTAAGCCGCCTAGTAGTAGGTATGAAGTGCGGCGGTTCCGACGGATTTTCAGGAATAACAGCAAATCCTCTTGTTGGAAGATTCACAAATGAACTTGTGGCTATGGGAGGAACGGCAATTCTAACAGAAGTTCCGGAAATGTTCGGTGCAGAACAGATTCTCATGAACAGAGCTGTAAACAAGGACGTTTATAACGATATCGTAAATATGATAAACGGTTTCAAGCACTACTTTACATCACATGGACAAGTTGTTTATGAAAATCCAAGTCCAGGAAACAAAGCAGGTGGAATAACAACGCTTGAAGATAAAAGCCTTGGCTGTGTTCAGAAAGGCGGAAGAGCCCCTGTATCCGCAGTATTAAAGTATGGAGAAAGGGTAACGGAAAAAGGTATGAACCTACTCACGGGACCTGGAAACGACATTGTTTCAACAACAGTGCAAAGTGCGGCTGGAGCACATATGATCCTGTTTACTACGGGAAGAGGAACTCCACTTGGATCACCTGTTCCAACAGTAAAGATCGCAACAAACTCGGATCTAGCAGAAAAGAAGGCGAACTGGATCGACTTCAACGCCGGAGCGATGCTTAATGAGGATGCGGAGAAGGTTACGTCAGACCTTATCCATCTCATTATCGAAATTGCTAATGGCGAGAAAAAAACAAAAAACGAGATAAACGGCTACAGCGAGAT
Organism: uncultured Spirochaetales bacterium; assembly: GCA_949289305.1. GTDB lineage: Bacteria > Spirochaetota > Spirochaetia > Sphaerochaetales > Sphaerochaetaceae > Ornithospirochaeta. Next base: position 25,345 of record CASENB010000018.1, on the reverse strand, counting down.
ATCAATCTTGAAAGACGGAGTCGTTCTATAATGCAAGGGGAGAATCCTCCCCTTTTTATTTAACTAAGGAGGAAAGTAATGAAAAAATTTATGGACGAGAATTTTCTACTCGAATCAGATATGGCAGAACGCCTATTTCATAATCATGCAGCAAAAATGCCTATCTTCGACTATCACTGCCATCTAATTCCATCACAGATTGCAGAGGATAAGAGATTCACAACAATTACAGACGCATGGCTTGGCGGAGACCACTACAAGTGGAGACAGATGAGATGGATGGGCTTTGATGAGAAGCTTATCACAGGCGATGCAGATCCATATGATAAATTCCTTGCATGGGCAGAGACAATGGAGAACCTCATTGGAAATCCTCTCTACCACTGGACACATCTAGAACTACAGCGCTATTTCGGAATTAATGACGTACTTTCAAGAAAGACTGCAAAAAAGATCTATGATGAAGCTAATGAGAAGTTTAAGACGGATCCTACCCTATCTGTATTCGGAATCATGAAGAAATTCAACGTTTATGCGGTTGGAACAACAGACGATCCTGCTGATGATCTTGAGATGCACAAGAAGATTAGAGAAGACGGAAAGTGCCCTGCAAAAGTAATTCCTTCTTATCGTCCAGACAAGGCAATCAATATCGATAAAGCAGATTACAAAGACTACATTGTAAAGCTTGCAAAAGCTGCAAATATGGAGATCAAGAGCGCAAGCGATGTTGTTAAGGCGTTAATCAACAGACTAGACTTCTTTGCCTCCCTCGGATGCCGCGCAAGCGACCATGCTCTTGTAACATGTCCTCATACTTTCGTAAGCGAAGCTGAAGTAAATAAGATCTTCGAGAAGAAGATGAAGGGAGAAGAGCTAAGCGCAGTTGAAATCGATGCTTACAGGACATATGTTCTCTTTGCTCTTGCAAAAGCATATAACGAGAGAAACATCGCAATGCAGCTCCACTTCGCATCAATCAGAGACAATAACGCAAACATGTTCAAAGCCCTTGGACCTGACACAGGATACGACGGTGTACATGACAAGGAACTTGCAGAAGGCGTTTCAATCTTCTTCAGCCGCTTAACAGACACAAACAGCGTTCCAAAGACGATCGTATATTCTTTGAATCCAAAAGATTACTATACGCTGCTAACTCTCATCGGATGTTACCAGGGAGGAGGAATTGCAGGAAAACTACAGCTAGGATCAGCATGGTGGTTCTGTGATCACAAGGACGGAATGGAAGAGCAGATTAAGACATTTGCAAACCTTGGAACGCTTCCAAAGTTTGTTGGAATGCTCACAGATTCAAGAAGCTTCCTCTCCTATCCAAGACATGAATATTTCAGAAGAATACTCTGCAACGTTATCGGAGGATGGGCAGAAAACGGCGAAGTCCCATACGATGAGGAATTCTTAGGTAAGATAGTCGAGGATATCTCTTTCAATAACGCTCAAAAGTATTTCGAGGGTTAAAATGGCGAAAGAGAAGGATGATGAAAAGCAGATGAGTGCGGTACTGCGCACCATCAACATTCTTGAGACGCTATCAGAATGCGAATCAAGCAACCTAGAAAGCCTTAGCAAGCAAACAGAGCTTCCCAAAGCCACTCTTCTACGCTTTCTCTCATCCTTGGCAAACCTCGGCTATGTCTATCGTGATAGCGCCGACAGATATCATCTGACTCTTAAGATGTTCTCAATAGGCTCAAGATCTTTAAAATATATCGATCTGATTAGCACTGCACGGCCTTTCGCCGTAGAGCTTGCAAAGACTCTAGGGGAGACCGTGCACATGGGAATTCTTCAAGACGATCAAGCTGTGTACGTCTTAAAAGAGGAATCGTCCTATACGCTTAGAATGTATTCAAGAATCGGCAAGGTGATTCCTCTCTACTGCACGGCAATCGGGAAGATATTCCTATCTGAAATGAGCGAAGAAGACCTGAACTCCTATTTAGATAGGACGACGCTAAAACCATTTACGGCTAAATCCATCAGAACCAGAGAAGCGCTGAAAGAAGAACTTGAAAGAATCAGGAGAAGAGGCTACGCAATAGACGACGAGGAACATGAGGAGCAGGTTATGTGCATAGCCTGCCCTATTAGAGATGTGGAAGGCAAAGTCATTGCCGCAATAAGCGTATCCTGGCCTATTTTCCGCTTTAACAGCGATGATTTCGACAATGCGGTAAAACTAATAAAGAGGAACGCAAATAAAATCTCAGAAATTATGGGATACCAAGAATAAAGGTCAGCACAAGCTGGCCTTTTATTATCAAGCAAAAAAATCTCCCACCCGAAGGCAGGAGATATAGATTCTTTGTCTTTTCTTACCACTGGAAGAAATCGATTCCGCTGAGTTTCATCAGAGCTTCGATAAAGAAGTAATCTCCGTAAAGTATTCCTGTCTCCTTCTCTCCATCGTGGTATGCTACGGTTCCCTTTGTTGTTATATTATCCGTTTCAGGATTCCAATCAGCACTCTTTTCATCGATTGCCTTAAGCATCCTTACAGCCGCATCAAGATAGATATCCTTATCTCTGCCCTCTGAATATTTTGAGATCTCTATCATGCCGCAGGCTGCAATTGCAGCTGCTGTCGTATCTTCATAATTCGGTTCTTTCGGCTGTCTGAAATCACATGGAATTAAACCTGACTCAGGCGTATTTGCAATAAAGTAGTTTGCAACGCGCTTTGCAGTATTCAGATACTTCTCATCCTTCGTATGGATATAGCTGAGCATGAAGCCATAGATTGCCCATGCCTGTCCTCTTGTCCAAGAAGATCCATGTCCATAGCCCTGTCCGCCATAGCTTTCCACTCTTTCCCCTGTCATCGGGTCGAATTTTACAATATGGCATACAGATCCGTCATCACGGACAAAGCACTCTTTTGTTCTATCTGCATGAGCCTTTGCAATATGTAAGAAGCGAGGATCTTTTATCTCCTCGTATGCCCAATAAAGGAGTGGAAGGTTCATCATGCAGTCGATAATCGCCCATCCTCTGTCATCATCGTCTTTTCTTACATGATCGTTCCAAGCTCTTATAAACCTTCCCTCCGCATTAAAGCGACCTGCCATTGCATTCGCAGCTAAAAGAGCTCTATTCTTCGATGCCTTATTTCCATCTTTCTTATAATGGTAAACCGCAGTTAAAAGCCACTTAAAGCCGTTATCATGGTCAAGACCATCATAATCCATGAGGTTTGCATCCTGTTTCTCTTCTAATTCGATTGCGAGATCCGAATAGAACTTATCGCCTGTGAGTTTTTCCATCTCCCACATCAGGCCGCCCCAGAATCCGTTAGTCCACCAACTTATCTGATCTCCATCCCTGTTATCATAGATGCCATTTGTCGTAATATAAGGGACCTTATGTGCGTTGCGCTTAGCAACTTCTTTCATCTTAACTTTTACTTTCTCAAGTACGCTATCAGAATAATTCTTATACTCCATTGATCTCTCCTAGATTAGTTTGAGTTCCCTACCGTCTATAATAACATTATCTGCACTAAATGAAACAGAAGGAAGGTCGTTCCAGCAACATTCTTTGCTTGATGCTCCGACAACAGCGCAATACCAAGTCTCTCCCTTCTCGATCTTTCCTTCAAGAATAGGAACCATAGTCGTAGATGCAAGAAGGTTCAAATTCGGTCTTGGCTTAACCCAAGAAGGCGTTCTGTTTCCAATAACGTCTTTTATAACGGTAGATGCCCATGGAACGCTGATTCCATACATATCATCTTCCTTATGGAAGTCTTCAGCCGGCGGAAGCTCGTGCTCGTAATAGTGAAGAATTCCAAAGCCTCCCTCTTTTGTTACAAACTCCCTTTCGCTTACGATCTTATGAACCCTAACATGGAAATCTCCAGCAGGAATAAGCCAGGTTGTAATTGTCAAATCTTTAAATGGGAGCCATGTGCTTCTTACCATCTCTTTAGATCCCATTACGTCCTTAACTTCCCTTCTTGGTCTCCAGTAGTTATCTCCTTCGCTGATAAAAAGCATGCTGTCGCATCCAGTGAAATCAAACCCCCAGTTGCTTATTGACACGGAGAAACCATAGTTTGCACTGTATGCAAATTTACAATATTTTTCAGCAAGATGGTTCATCTCGAATGCTGGATACTGTCCAGCAGAGAGCATTACGACATCATCATCGCTAGTGCGGCACATCAGAGCTCCAGGCATCCTTAAATATGTGACTTTATCAAGTTTAGGCATAGGAAGTTCTTCTGCCTTCCAGAATGGATGGTCAGCATCCAAAGCCAAAATAATAAACGTTTTGAATGCCCAATAAGGAGATCCTGGCGCATTATATTCTTCAGCCATTAAAAGAGAGGAATAAGCATATCCTATAGTCAGCAGCCCCTTGCTATCAAATATAGGTTGAGAGAACCACCATCTTAAATTCCTTAAAACAAGGCCCTTCAACACACCCCATGGAAGCACTTCAAGACCAGCGAAGGCGCAGGCAGCAAAGAATGAAGACACGGCAAAGCGATATGTTAAAGACCTTCCGTATGGAACGCTGTTTCCTTTATCCGTAAAATACGTAATGTACTGCGAGGCAAAAGCTTCAGCCCTCTTTTTAAATCTTTCGCATCTCTCTGGATCGATATCTTTTGCATAAACGTAGTAGATCATCGAGTAGAAATGGAATGCAAATGGATTGTAGTTATCGAAAGGAATTGCATCATGATACCATCCATCGTCCGCATAAAGGCTTTCAAGGAATATCAAATCATCTTCCATCTGAGCCATATCAGCCTCTTCCCCTAGACGGTGCAATGCAAGGTTTACCAGGACTCTAAAGAAATGCCAGTTATTGTCGCTTAAAGGCTTTCTATTAATCTCCCTTAACCAAGTGCAAAGATTATCCTTCTCCTTTTGACTAAGCGGATCGTAGAATGTCTCTCGCTGAAGCAGCAGGCAAAGAGAAATAGCAGCCATCTCAACCATCCTCTGATCGTGAGGTGGCACATGTCCCCAATATCCATCTTTGCTCTCAGGATTAGGTCCTGTTTTGAAACCTTCAAAAAACAGAGGGAAATCTTCAAATGAATATCCTCCTTTATATAGAGGGCCAATACCCCATAAAAGACGGCTCCACCCCTCCATAAGAGCAACACGCGCGCTATAATGCGCATCGCTGTTTCCTACAAACAGTCCGCTTCCGCCATATACAAGCTGATCTCGGCATGGACCAAGCATCGTAATTAATGCATTTGCAACGTCATCTCTAGTTTTTAAAGGGTTCTTCCTGATTGGAAGATCAAATGCTTTCATATATTCTCACCCCCCTATTTTGTCTTATAGAAATCAGAAAGAACCTTAAAGGCCTTCTTATGCGTCTTTCTATCTGAGTCGATCAATCCTTTTCTATTAAAGCCTTCCTGGTACCTGTTGAATCTTCTCTGGGCCCTGAAATCATACAGAATCCAAGGGGAAACACCCTTAATATAAGGACAAGATCCAATCTCTTTGACCTGTTTCTTATAAAGAAGCTCTTGCCTCTCTTCTGTCCAAAGCATATCGCTAGTACCATGATTTCCTGCTCTAGCTCCTGCTCCGACCTCCGTAATTATTACAGGTTTTGTAGGATTTGAATTCTTTAAAACACGGCCAAGTTTTGAAAAATCAGGATTATACCATCCGTAGTACTCGTTGATTCCGATTATGTCCAAATTCTCTGCAAGGCGGTCATCTATCTTTTCACCGACCTCATCAACAAGGCATGCAGCACTTACAGCCCTTGTCGGGTCATTCTCCTTAACATATTCTGCAAGCCTGGACATGAACGAGAACCTGTCATCCGTGTCCGGATTCTCATTTCCAACAGACCAGATCACTACGCTTGCCCTGTTGATGTCCCTTCTCATCAGCTCGCCAAGCTGGTTCTCTGCATCCTCATATGTCTTTTCATTGTTGAAAGCAATTGCCCAGTATACAGGAATTTCCTCCCAAAGCATGATTCCCATCTCATCTGCGATCTTTGAAAAGAGCCTTGTATGAGGATAGTGTGCAAGACGGATGAAGCAGCCGTTAAGCTCTTCTTTTACGACTCTGATCGTCTCCCTTATTGTCTCTTCATTAGTACACTTTCCAAGCGTTATATGATCTTCATGAACACAAATTCCCTTCATATAGCGTTCTTTGCCGTTAAGCATTATCTTATCGCCATCTACACAGAACTCTCTGAATCCTATCTTATCGTTTAACTCATCGCCATCTATTGATAGCTTTACTTCATAAAGTTTCGGATTCTCTGGCTCCCATAGTTCTGGACGAGCCTTTATTATCGCATGCCCTTTTGAGTTCTCATATTTAATCTCTTCAGAAATCTTAAGTTCTGGAATGCTTAATTTCGCAACCCCGCTGTCTGCTCCATCTACAGTGAAATCCACTTCGATCTCTGAATAGTTGGAAGAAGGAACAAGACGGACGAACCAATCTTTTAAGAATGTTTTAGGAACCCTTACAACTAATGTATCTCGGTAAATTCCACCATAATTGAACCAGTCTGTATTGGTCATAGGAACCCTTTCGTCCTGCCTCTTTGCATCTGCTCCTACGATAAGTCTGTTTGTCTTCTTAACTTTATCCGTTATTTCTACAGAAAAAGGTGTGGATGCACCGTCATGCATGGCTATGCATTCGCCATTGAGGAAGATATATGCCCTGTATGACACACCTTCAAAATGCAGGAAAACCCTCTCTCCTTCCTCATGTTTTTCATAATTGAAGGTCCTGAAATACACTCCCATATTCTCGTAGAGGAACAGCTCTGGACGCTCCATATTCCAGCATGATGGAACCTTTATTTCATCCATGGCTTCAAAATCATAGTCGCATGGTTTTTCCCTTCCCTCTCCATCGTAGCGGCTTTCCTTATACCATGCACCACGAAGAAGGTATTCAATCGGATCCGTATAGAAATTCCAGAGCCCGTTCAGGCTTTCTGTTTCCCTTCCGTCGATTGAAATCAGCTGATCCCTTCCTACCCTGAACTTATTGAAAGGTGATCGGTAATCAAGTACGTGAATCTCAGAATTGAAATTCCCCGGTTTTGTACTCATTTTTTCCATTCTCCTTAATTTTTGTTTATGACAATTTAAAACAGGAAGGCATCTGGCCTTCCTGAAAAGTGTTAACCTTTAATACCTGCTGCAGATACTCCCTGTACGAAGTACTTCTGTCCTATCAGGAAGATGATAAGGACTGGAATGATGGAAATCAGTGCGGCTGCCATCTGCGGCCCGTAGTAAACATACTGCTCTGTAGTGAAATCTGTCATTCCAAGAGGAAGTGTCTTCAGCTCTGGTGTGATGATGTAAAGAAGTGGGGTATAGAAGTCGTTCCAGAAATACCTGAAGCTGAAAATAGCCTGGGTGATGAGAACTGGCTTCGTCATTGGAAGGATAATGCGTCCAAAGATTGTCCACTCCCTTGCTCCATCAATTCGTGCTGCCTCGTTATATGTATCTGGGATAGAGAGCATATACTGCCTGATAAGGAATGTACCAACAGCGGTAAATGCACCCAGAAGCACGATGGCTGCATGGGAATCAAAGAGTCCAAGATTCCTTACGATAATGAACTGCGGAACTGTAACAGCCTGGCCGGGGATCATCATGGACATTACATAAAGCATGAAGATCGCGTCCCTTCCCTTCCACGTGATCTTTGAGAATACATAAGCTCCTGTGGAAGCGGTGACAAGCTGTACGATTGTTGTGATAACAGTTACCTTAATGGAGTTCCATGTGTATGTAGGAAAGTTCTCAGCAAGCTGAGAGAAGTTTGAGAAGATGGGATTGCGGGGAATGATATGGAACGGGAATTCGAATATCTCGGTCTCCATCTTGAATGCGGAACTTGTTACAACAACAAGAGGCAAAAGCATGATAACAGCGACTATTATCAAGAGAATATACTTTAAAATGCTAAATACAAGTTGTTTTGTTCTATACGACGTCATATACTACCCACTTCTTCTGTCCCTTTTGCTGGATTACCGTTAGTGCGAGGATAATAACCATCAGTATTACGGCTTCTGCTGATGCATATCCATATCTTGACATTGTGAACATCTTATAGATATCGAAAGCGAGAACGTTGGTTGAACCTGCCGGGCCACCTCCGAACTGTCCACCTGTCATTACGTATACATAGTCGAACATCTGGAATCCCCTGATGATGGCAATTGTTATTCCATAGAACAGTATTGGGGAAATGCCAGGAATTGTTACAGTAGTGAACTTCTTCCATGGTCCAGCACCGTCCATGTCCGCTGCCTCATAAAGAGATGTGTTAACATTCTGGAGACTTCCGATGAAGAGTGTCATATAGTAACCGAAGTTCTGCCAGATTGATACAAGTATGATTACTCCAAGAGCTGACTCCTGTCCTGCCAGGAACTGCGAAGGCTCAAGGCCAAGGCTGATGAGGAAACCGTTGACTATTCCTCCGTTAGGAGCACCTGCTGCATCGCTTACCGGGCGGAACATCGTCATGAATGCGATACCTACTGCGACAGAAGCAAGGATGTTCGGAAGATAATAGACGCCACGGAAGAATCCGCAGCCCTTGAACTGATGCTGCAAAAGAATAGCAAAAGCCAGGCCAAGCACGATCTGGAAGACTACTGTGATGATCATGTACTTAGCAGTGATCCACAGGTAAGACCAGAAATCCGGGGAAGAAAATGCATTTATATAGTTCTCCAGGCCGATGAAACGGTAATTAGGACCTCCCCTGTAGTTCGTAAACGAAAGGAATACGGACCAGATCATCGGAGCCAGAACAAATACCACAAACCCTACGAAACTTGGTAACAGGAATGAAAGAATCGTCACCCACTTTACCCAGTTTATAGGCTTTTTCCCAAGTTGGGCAGTTTTAATAGTTGCCATATTTTCTCCTTTTTTAATATCAAGCAACCGCTTTTTTATTAAGGAAAAAGCTGTAAAAAGAAAAACGGCACCCACACGCACTATGCGTAAGGCGTGCCGTCTTATTCGTCATTCCTGATTAGTTAGTTCTGACAATCTCCTCGAGATTTGCCCTGAACTGAGCATTTACCTGATCGTCAGGAATGTTTCCAAGAAGGTAGTTTTCCTGGAATGTGTCAATCATTGACTCTACTGCAGATCCATAAGGACTGAAGTTAGCTGTAAAGATATCCCTGTCCTCAAGGAAGTAATTGAGTGATGTTCCATCATCTGGAATGTTCTCGGAAAGAATGCTTCTAACCTCATCAGTTACTACTGCAGGAAGAACGCCGAGACCAGCTGCGATAGCTGCTGCTTCTGGGCCAGCCATCCATGAAATGAACTCATATGCTGCATCCTTCTTTGTTGAGTAGGATGTGATATGGTTGTTTGTTGATGCACCCTGTGTTGTGTAAGTGGTTGGATCATTGTCCGGAAGTCTTGCGATACCATAATCGCTTGCTGTGAATCCATTGAGAAGTCCATCGCGCTCACCTGTTGTCATCTGTCCAGGGAACCATTCACCGATGATAAGCATACCGAGGTTACCATTGTAGAATAGGTTGGAATAGTGAGTTCCTGTTACCTTCATGTCTGTAAGAGGAATCATAGCACCTGCAGCCTCAAGCTCTTTCTTGATCTGGAGCATTTCAAGGAATCCGTCATCAAACTGGATGTTTCCTTCAGAATCGATGATTGGCTGGTGGTTCTGGCTTTCAATGAAAGTAGTTCCGTTTGCCCAGATGTAGATACATGAACCTACTGTTCCGAGTTCAGGATTTGTGAGAGCCTTTGAAACCTCTACGAACTTATCCCATGTCCATTCGCCGTTTTCGATGTATTCACTTGGATAAGGAACGCCGCAGGCATCGAATACCTTCTTGTTGTAGTAAACATAGTAAGAACCAGCGCGCCATGGTACACCGAGGATGTCTCCATTGTAAACCATCTGTGACTCATAAGCCTTGACAGCGTTATCAGCAGGAGTTCCCTCTACGATGTAATCATTAAGTGGTTCGATATAGCCGTTGTTGTACTGAACGAACATATCGGTCTGCCTCTTTTCCATGAAAGCGTCCATTTCAACATGTCCTGCAAGAAGAGTGTTGAGCCTTGCTTCGTAGTTTGCAGAAGGAAGGATCTCAGCATCTACCTGGATATCATCATGTGTTGCGTTGAATGCTTCAATCAGTGGAGCATGGGCTGAATCTTCCCATGTATAATACTTTATAACTACAGGACCATCACTTGATGCCTGAGACTCTCCTGAACCGCCTGCGAATGCTACAGGGAGAAGAGCTAGTAAACAAGTAAAGAATACAAAGATTTTTTTCATGTCGTCTCCTTTTTATTTTCGTGACCTATTTTATAGAGTACCTAATTTTTTTGAAAATGCAAGAAAAGTTTTCAAACTTTTTAAAAGCATTTAAAAAAGTTATATCGTATCAATCAAAAGAATTAGCGTATTGCCATTGCCATTTTCCCACGTATTTTTTTGCATGTCATGTTCAACCACCACATTCTGTAATGTCTGAATCAGTCAAACCAAGTCCTCTTTTGTACATTTATTTTCTTATAGTGAAAGAAATCATTTAATTAATAACCATATTGATATTTCAGACAAGAATAAAAAGGCAGGCAAAGAAAAATTAATGCTGAATTAAGATCGAATATGGCTGCATCCAGAATGCGTCAGCAAAATTACGGCAGGATCACGGGAACAGATTGGGGTTTATCCCAAAAGAGAAAAATCGAGTAGGAGGTAGTTAAGAAAGTTTATTCCTTAACATCCCGTCCTCTCACACCACCGTACGTACCGTTCGGTATACGGCGGTTACGAAATCGCAGTGTGTACCTTTTCGTATACATCCATTAGAAATGTGTTGCTCTTTTGAGCAGGTTATTGTTAACCCATTAGCTCACCTTGCGATATCCTGCAAACGCCCAGTATCCTTGTCTGGCATTTTCAACTTTCAAGGCCTCCTCATGCCGAGCCTTGCAATTCTTGGTAAAGAATGCGTATCTCGATCTCGGCCGCCAGTATCTTCTGAATATCAGGCATCTTATTCGGCGCCTTAACCATTTGTCTGATGCTTGTAGCCTTTTTTTTTGCATCGGCATACTTGAAATAGTTCATCCTTGGGTATTTCCACCCTTCTTACGGGTTTGAGTTTGTAACTTCCTTCCAGTATTGAGGTTCCCAGTTCCTTGTGGTGTTTGCAGAAGTATGGCATTAGTTCGTCATATTCCATTCCGTCTATTCCACCCGATCCCTTGTTGCCTGCCACCTTCCGGAATGCATCTCTCATGTTTGCATAAGAGACAATATGCTCTAGCCTTGGCGTCTATGAGATCTCACTGGGTAAGTCTTGTATCTTTCATCCCATATGGCCTTCATCATTTACATATCCGAATCCCGTGCAGTATTGGATTTTGGTCTGTTTCGCGCCCTCATCCATTCAGATATGCCGCACTCAATAAAAGCCCGTAACTTTGCCTACACCTTCCTTCAGATTCTACCTCACGATAGACACCCTTGGTGTTCGGCTAATGGTAAGCACTGCAACTCCCATAGAGGTCTTTCACATCCTAGATACAAGACATGCCAGTCACAAGAAAAACATCGCCTCCATAAAACATGGAAGCGACATATTTCTTACGAATGAACATCAGATTTCAGCGCCGCATAAAGTGTTTTTACTTTTTTGAGAATATGAATAATGCCTATAACCGCCTGAAAGGTTGTAAACATCAAAACCGTTCTGGCTAAGGATTCGGCACGCAATGTAGCTTCTCAAACCACTCTGGCAATTAACATAAATCTTCTTTCTCTTATCCAATAAGGAAAGACTGCTTCTTATAGAGGAAAGAGGGATGTTTATCGCTCCTTCTATATGTCCCGCTTCAAACTCTATTTTTTCCCTGACGTCTAAAAAGATGGAATCTGCTAAATTTATTTCAGGGATATCTTCTTCGTAATACTGTTTCAATCTACCCTCTTTTATATTTTCTCCGATGAATCCTGCCATATTAACAGGGTCTTTTGCAGAAGAATATGGGGGTGCGTAAGAGAGATCTAAATCCTTAAGATCTATTACAGAAGCTTTAAAGTGGATTGCTGTTGCTAAAACGTCTATTCGTTTATCAACGCCATCTTTTCCGATTATAGAAGCACCGAGCAGCCTATAGTCATCTTCACTGTAAATTATCTTCATATCTAATATGGCGGATCCAGGATAATATGTCGCATGGTTTGCCGGTGAAAGATAAATTTTAGAGTATTTAATTCCGCTTTTTGCCGCAGTCTTCTCATTTAAGCCTGTAAAACCTACGGTGAGTCCAAACACTTTTATCACGGAACTTGCAAGTGATCCGTTATAAACGCTATTTAGCCCTGCGATATTGTCTGCAGCAACTCTAGCCTCTTTGTTTGCAGGTCCTGCAAGGGAAATCAAGGCTTTTTCACCTGTAATCTCATTTGTAATTTCAGCAACATCTCCGGCTGCGTAGATATCATCAGCGTAATACATTGAACTATTAACAGGAATGGATCCTTTGATGCCAGACGACGGTATTAAAGAACTTTCAGGGGAAACTCCAATTGAAAGCACGATGATATCAGCATCTATTGTTTTTCCTCCAGAATATATAGCAATTAGGCCATCATTCGTTTCCTTTATATCCTCAAGAGCTGACCCCAGGATAAGCTTTATTCCATTACGCTCCAGTTCTTTTTTTACTATTTGAGACATATCGCCATCAAGTTGTGGAAGCACTTGTTCTACTAGTTCAAGCATAGTAACATCAACGCCAAGTTCCGAAAGGTTTTCTGCTGTTTCAATTCCAATGAACCCTGTACCAACAACAAGCGCTCTTTTTACATCTTTCTCCTTTAACGCAGTCTTCAGTCTTACAGCGTCCTCAACAGTTTTAAGAATATAAACACCTTTCTTATCCTTTGCAAAAGAAGGAACAACAGCCTTTGCACCTGTTGCAATTAAAAGCTTATCGTAATAATCGGTAAATTCAGTACCGTCATTCAGATTCTTTATAATGAGTCTTTTCTTCTCTCTATCTATGGAAAGCACTTCATGATTGACTTTCACTTCAACGTTGAATCTCTTTGAAAACGCATTTGCATCTTGTACGAGCAGATCTTTTTTCTCTTTTATAACATCACCGACGAAATAAGGCAGGCCGCAGTTTGCATAACTTATAAACCCCGTCTTTTCGTATATCACTATTTCAATGTCTTCTCTTAGTCTTCTTAGCCTTGCAGCTGCGCTAGCTCCTGCTGCAACGCCGCCAATAATTACTACTCTCATATTTATATGATAACTCAAAAATCTTAATTTTCTTAAATTCTAGAAAAAAAATATGGCCGTCAGAAATCTCCGACGACCATAGTATCTATTATAGATGACTGATTAGCGCTGTACTCTTCCGCTTCCGTCACCCTTTGCAAGAGCTTCAACTTCACTCTTTCTTGTAAGGTTGAAGTCACCGCTGATTGAGTGCTTTAAGCAAGATGCTGCTACTGCGAAATTGATAGCATACTCTTCATCCTCGTAATGGCTTAGTCCATAGATGATACCAGCTGCGAAACTGTCGCCACCGCCTACTCTGTCAACGATGTTCTTAATCTCATAGTGCTTAGATAGATAGAATCCTGTCTTTCCAGAAAGTGCTGCTGACCATCCGTTGTGATCTGCGCTCTTGCTCTCTCTTAGAGTTACAGCAACATACTTTACGTTAGGGAACTGCTTCTTAACTTCAGCACAAAGATCTTCGTAAACTTTTGTATTTAACTCGCCCTTTGTAACATCGCTATCTGCTTCGATTCCAAGGCACATCTGGATGTCCTCTTCATTTGCGATGATTACATCTGCATACTTAGCAAGTTCTCTCATAACCTCAGGAGCCTTCTTTCCATAGTTCCAAAGCTTCTTTCTGTAGTTGAGGTCGATAGAAACTGTCGCGCCAGCCTTCTTTGCCGCCTTCATTGCCTCTAATGCACAGTCTGCCGCACCCTGGCTGATTGCTGGTGTGATTCCTGTTGTATGGAACCATGTAGCACCCTTCATGATCTCTTCAAAGTTGAAATCTTCTGGTTTTGCTGTTGCGATAGCACTCTCTGCTCTATCATATACAACGAGACTTGGCCTCTGGTTTGCACCTGTCTCTAAGAAATAGATTCCGAGTCTTGAACCCTTTACCTTATTAATATGGTCTGTCTCAACGCCATATTTCATCAGTTCTCTTTCAGCAGCCTCACCTACAGCATTGTCTGGAAGTGCTGATACGAACTCTGCCTTCTCTCCGAAAATTGATAGTGATACTGCTACGTTAGCCTCTCCACCACCGAATGTAGCCTCAAGTTCTGGCTTCTGAAATAATCTCTCGCGCTCATTGCTTCTTAAGCGGAGCATAATCTCACCGAATGTTACGTACTTATTTGACATGGGAATGATTCCTCCTATTGAATTATAAATTCATTCTATGGGCTAAAAAGATATAAGTCAAGAATTTTTGGAACAATGTTTCATTTTTTAAAAATTTACTATTCCATTCTTAAAAATCCCGTGATATAATTTTCACAGTTGGCATAAATGCCGTAAAAAAATAGGAGAAAGGAAATGACAAAGGAAGAACTTTTTAAGAAATTCCATGATATCGGACTTGTACCAGTAGTAAAAATTGATGACGCATCAAAAGCAGAAAGACTTGCAAAGGCTATGATTGACGGAGGACTTCCATGCGCAGAGGTTACATTCAGAACTGATGCAGCTGAAGAGGCTATCAGAAGAATGACAGCCGCCTATCCAGACATGTTAATAGGCGCAGGAACTGTTATTAATCCAAAACTTGCAGAAAAAGCTGTTAATGCAGGTGCAAAGTTCATTGTAAGCGCAGGATTGAATCCTGAGACAGTTGAATGGTGTATTGAACATAACGTACCAGTAACACCGGGAGTTGCAACACCATCCGAAATCGAGAAGGGATTAAGCTATGGCCTGAACGTTCTAAAGTTCTTCCCAGCTGAAGCATCTGGCGGAGTTGCAATGCTAAAAGACCTATCCGGCCCATTTGGACAGGTTAAGTTCATGACAACAGGCGGAATCAATATCAACAACCTCCCTGATTATGCAAAAGCACAGAACGTTCTTGCAATCGGCGGAAGCTGGATGGTAAAAGCAGATCTTATTGCCAACGAACAGTGGGATGAGATTACAAGGCTATGTCAGGAAGCTGTTATCAAACTACAGGGACTACAGCTTGTTCACGTAGGAATCAACATGCCAAGCGAAAAGGACGCATTCGACACAGCAAATGAGTTTGCAAAACTCGGATATGAAATTCTTCCAGGAAATTCATCAATCTTCATGGGAAAAGATATCGAAATCATGAAGACAAATTATCTTGGAACAAAGGGACATCTGGCATTCAAGTGCTATGATGTCGACAGAACTGTATACTTCCTAAAAAACAAGGGATTCACAGTTAATGAAAGTACGGTTAAGTATGATGCAAAGGGAGCTATGAAGGTTGCCTACTTCAACGAGGAAATCGGCGGCTTTGCATTCCATCTAGTAAAATAAGGGGACGAAGGCAAATTTTTGAGGAGTCTTAAAAAGGCTCCTCTTTTTTATTCAAAATTTTAAAACAGCGATCCCTGTTCAAACGATACAGGATGTCTGTTATCAGATAGCGTCTTATCCATATACTGGACATCGAGATCTAAATCTCTTGCCATCTTAAGAAGCAGCGTCTCTCCTATAAGATTCTGTTCGCAAAAAAGATAGCAGAGAGCTTTTTCCGCAATATGGTTTGGAACGATTGCATTCATATAGATCTCGCCATCCGGATCATTGTCATAACGGAGAAGCAAATTCCTATATAGCTCGCTATGCTCCTTATCCTCGTTCAACGCTCTGATTTCTTTATAAAGAGGCTCTATATTACCTTTTGCAGCCTCTTCAGCAAGCGGTTTTAAAGTAAAAAAAGTATACTCTTTTGCAGGCAGAAAATGATGGCGATCACATCGGGATGCGTAATTAGGTTCAAGAGACCCATCTTTAATTCTATCTCCCCCGACAACGATTAACGGATCGAAATATAATGCAGGACACTCACGTCCGTCCACCTTATAGTACCGATACGTATAGAACGCGCTGTCCATGCAATCAGGATGTTCGCAGTATGCCGTAAGCGGTATTACGTCTGTCGCGATATCGAGCATCAGTCGTGCCGTTGAATTGAAGATATCGCGCCTGAAATTTAATATCAGCGTCGGAAAGATAAACATGCACCCTTTTTCAACGGAGTAGTTCCTAACAACATAGGCAAGACGCTCATCGAAAAATGAAGCTTCATCTATTATATATGTTCCTATCTCAGGATTGTCTTTTATAACCTCTTCAAGGCCAAAAGAATCCCTGATTTTGGCAATATTGTCGCCACACCTGACATAACCTCCCCTATAGCAAAGGGCATCATCAGGATAATCCTGAAATCTGGATGAGTCGATCTCGCTTCTGATAAAAAAAACATTTCTTCTATCTAGAATTCCAGTACTTGTCAGCTCTTTTACTTTCGCACTTTTTTTCTGGGCTATTGCCGCATCACGCCACACTCTTGCCGCAAACTCTGTCTTTCCCGATCCCATAGGACCGATTAAAAGGACACGCCGCCCGGGGCTTAAGAAATCAAAATGGGTGAAAGTATCATGCACAGATATAGTCGGAAAGCCTAGACTCTTTAAAAAATCCTCACTATCGTCCTTTTTCTCAATACGAGGCATTGCTATCCTCTCCGGCAATTATCGCCATTCCACTTGAACATCCTAGTCTCTCAGCACCTGCTTCAATCATTTCCAAAGCACTCTCACGGTTTCTGATGCCGCCTGATGCCTTAACCTTCATGGAAGATGGAATAGATCTTCTCATTAGAGCGACATCTTCTTTTTTTGCGCCCCCAGTAGAAAAACCGGTACTGGTCTTTACGAAATCGGCTTTAGCCTCTGCTGAAAGCTCACATGCTTTTACCTTCTCTTCATCGCTTAAAAGACAAGTTTCAATAATGACTTTTAAAACCTTAGATGAACAAGCCTCTCTTACCGCCTTGATGTCATCAAGACACTCTTTATACATACCGCCTTTCAAATAGCCGATATTAATTACCATGTCTATCTCGTCAGCACCATCGGATACAGCGATTGCAGCCTCTTCCGCTTTTGCCTTCGTACTCATTGCGCCAAGAGGAAAACCAACTACAGTGCAAACGTTAACACCGCTTCCTTTCAACAGTTCCTTCGCATAACTCACCCAGCAGCTATTTACGCATACGGATGCGAAATGTGCACTTTTTGCTTCGTTACATAATTTCTCGATCTTCTCTTTTGTAGCATCAGCAGCAAGGACTGTGTGATCAATATATTTTGCTAAATTCATTATCTCCTCCGTCTTTCTATAATAGCTTAAGATCTTACAAGGTGGCAACAAACAAAAAAGAACTACTTAGGGCTCATTCCGATTTTGCTGTTGCAACTCTCATAGATTATTAATAATCTATTTGCATGTTACTAAAATTTTTCAATGAATCATTCACATGGGTCATGATATTGATACTGCTAATTAATATGCAGCAGAGAAAATATCCTTATGGAAGCAAAAAAAAGAAGGCAGTGCTCGTTCTTGGATGCCTTTATCTTACTTGTTATATCTTAATTATAGTCACAGCTACGACAGGCCTTCCTGTATGGAGCCAGTATATCGCGTTGGTCGTAGGAATATTACTGTTTGTAATTTTCCGAAAGTCTTGTTTCCCTTTTAAAAGAAGATGCCAGGAATGTGGGAAAAAGCTAACATTTGATGAATGGCTGGGAATGGATGAGAATTTATGCACAGATTGCTTCTATGAGAAACATCCAGAGATTGAAAGAAAAAAAGAACCTGAAAAACCAAAAACAGAAGAAGAAATTCAAGAAGATTTTGCAAAAGCAGAGAAAGTTGATGATATCAACTGGGATCTTTGGGAAGCAAAGGAGAAGTGCACGCTCTGTTATGTAGTAGACAAGGCAGCAGGAAAAATTCTTTTAATCGAGAAGAAAAGAGGAATGGGAACAGGGTATTTAAACGGCCCTGGAGGCCATATTGAATTAGAAGAAACCAGTATTGAAGCCGCAATTAGAGAGACGCACGAGGAGACAGGGCTTTGGGTAGATAACCTTGAAAACAGAGGAACGCTACGCTTCCAGTTCAAAGAAGGAACTTCAATGGTCGGCTATATATTCTACACAGAGACTTTCTCAGGAGAACTGAAAGAATGTGATGAAGCAAAGCCTGGCTGGTACGATTTAAACGATCTTGATTACTCTAGAATGTGGGAAGACGATAGGCTCTGGCTTGATAAGATGCTCAGCGGTCTCAAGGTGGATGGCTATTTCGTTTTCGATAACGATAACAATATGTTGGACTATAAGCTCGATTTTATAAGTTCCGAAGATGATGCAACCGAATAACAAGCTATGCTTGGGGCTCTGGGCCCTAGGCGAGAGCCAGGGCTTTCATAGCAAAACAGAACCAAGAGATGCAAAAAACATAATTAAGGCCGCATATCAAAAAGGGATCAGATCTTTCGATACGGCCTTCAGTTATCACAACACAAATCTTCTTTATTCTGCGCTAAAAGAAATTGGCGTTAAAACAGATAGCGTTGAAATCTTTATAAAGGTTATGCCATATAAGACACTCGGCAAAAAAGTTGAAGCAGAACTTAGGGCTTTAAAGTGCGAGAAAGTAAAATCAATACTCATCCATTGGCCAAGCGATAAGGGCCTTTACGATGCTTTAAAAGCTGCGGAAAAACTAAAAGACGAAGGGAAAGCAGAAAGCATTGGCATAAGCAATTTCCCGCCAGAAATAACAGAAAAAATACAAAAGGATTTTCTGCTTTCATATTGCGAGATTTACTCTTCCCCAACTTTAATAAATATGCCCGCAAAAGGCTTAAAGGTCCTTAAATATGGGATATTTTCTTTTGGATCCCTTCTTAGGGATGATGTTCCAAAAGACGGAAGAAACACACTTTATTACTACCAAAGTTCATATTACGGCACTTTTTTAGATTTAAAAGATAAGATTAAAGAAATATCAGAAAAGAAAGGCATAAGCCCAAAAGAGACGCTTCTATCTTTCGCCGCATACGATAATCCAGAAAGAATTATAATCGGTGCTAGAAAAAAAGAACACCTTACGGATTTGAATATATGCGAACTGAATGAGGAAGAATATTTAAGCATATATGAGAAATCTGTAAAACTCTCAAAAGGCTTTTCTAGCGACAACATATTCTGTCATAATTGGAAAGGTCAGGATGCGGCGTTATGAAAGAACTTATTCAAAGAGCAGAATCAGAGATAGAGATAAAGAAATCGAGGTTTATAGCAATCGCAATACCGACTGCAACGCTCGAAGAGGTGAAAGAACATGTAAAGGCAGTAAGGGCTGAGCATATGAAAGCAACTCACGTAGTCCATGCCGCCGTAGTCGGAAAAAGCGGAACGCTCTACTCTTCTTCAGATGACAGGGAGCCTAAAAACACTGCTGGCCGCCCCGCTCTCGAGGTTTTAAAAGGTTCTGGCATTACAAACATAACAGTTTGCATCGTACGCTATTTTGGAGGAACTCTTCTAGGAACAGGCGGTCTTGTAAAAGCATATGGGGATTCCGTTAAAACCGTCCTTGAATGCGTAAAAACAGAGGAACTGAAAGAAAAGAAGAAAATTGCGCTTACGTTCGCATATAGCTATTACACAAAGATAAAAAGAACAGCAGAAAAACATTCGGCATTAATTACAGATGAAGACTTTTCAACTGATGTTAAGATCGTGCTAACCGTGGATGAAGATAAGGCGGATTCTCTCATAAAAGACTTGCAAAATGATGACCCATACCTCTCATATGAATATCTATAATTAATCTAATAGACTTATTTTGTACTTCTTTGCATCTAAAAGACTATCATTTTCTATTTTTCTCTCATCTTTCTTTTTGTCTTTCGACTCGATGAATTTAATTACTATGGCAATCACTTCCTCTAGAGTCTTAATATCTATCTTATCTATAGTATCATCCTTTGTATGCGCAGGCGTATCGCATCCAGCCATTGCTGTAATAGTAGTTGCTCTAATGCCGTTTTTAGCAGCAGAAGAGGCATCAGTAGCACCTGCAAAAAGTGTGAGTTTCCCCTTTTTTATCTTATATCCCATATCAAGAGCGATATTTACTAAATCGGAAGAAAGGCTTTCATCAAGACTTACAAACCCATTTAAATCAGAAGTTAAAACAGCAAGATCTTCGCTTTTATACAGTCCGTCAAGATTTATGACAACTGTTTCTTCTGAATATTTATTTTCTTTGTAGTACGCGCTTGATCCCTGGCATCCGCACTCCTCTGCATCAAAGGAGATGAAATCAACACGCGTATGTTTAAGTCTTCTCTTTGAAAAATACTCAGCAAGGGCAATAGAGACGCCGACAGAAGAGAGATTATCCCCAACAGCAGGGCTTATCTCATTTGAAAAGACAGAAAATAGCTTAAAAGAAACAATCGATAATGCAATTGCTACTGCAATGAATATAAAAGGAAAAAGAGAAGGAAAATTGAATCTGAACAAAGTGCTGTTTAAAGCCTCGTAAAGGATAAGAAACAGAGAAAGAACAGCTATGTATATAACCGTTGCTAATGGAAGATATATATCCCTTAAATGATCTTTCCTATTATATAATAGAGCCGCATCATGGTGAGATGATATTATTACGATGTTCTCTTCATTCCCTTCCGGCCTTATTGTCGTTCTTACGTTCTCACCCTTTTCTTTCTTTATGAATCTAGAAAATATGCCACGTGCAAAAATTGAGTCATAAAGTATTATAAGCGAATTAATTGCATTGATTAAAAATGTTAAGTAAGGAAGCCCAACTAATAGAAAAACAGTAGAAATAATCAACAGAATAGGACAGATTTTAGTCCACAAGAATGCCACTTTGGGATCTGCGTCAAACTCATGAAAACTTACATCCTCTGAATAGTTCTCAAAAAGCGCCGCTATGTTCTTAGCAGCCATTCTTGCCTTACTGCTTGCTGCGAATCTATCCGTTAAATCTGAGAGCTTCTCAATATGAGAGTATGCTTTGTTTGCAAGAGAAAGAGGACTTAAATTCTCTTCAAATGCAAAAACAGGCTTTTCATCCTTTTTCTCTTTTTCTTTCTTATCTTTTCTGCCAAAGAAAGGAAACTTAAAGGCCATATTATTTCACAACCTCATCATAAACGGTCTTTAAAGCATTTATCTCATCTTCCCCAGTGTAGAGACATTCTGGATTTTTATTCACAGTTTCATATACGAAATCCCTAAAGCCATCCTCGCTTAAAATATTTCCTTCCCTAATAATCTCATTAAGCTCTCCCCATTTCAGCTTTCCATTTCTTGCGTTAAACCTAAACCACTTAGAAACAGATCCTCCGACCCTGTTTATATCATTCAAACTTACTTCGGTCGTGTTTTTATTTCTTACATGAACCTTTTGTCCGTCACTGCCGGCAAGATCAATTCCATAAAGACAGTTCCCCCAACAGCACGTCCAACCATAAGGCCTTACGGTCTTATGTATATATTCAAGCAGCAGATTACCCATTATGCTTTCAGAAGCCATAAGCACTCTATGACTTAAGCGAAGAAGCGATAGCATAGAAGGATCAACATCTCCTAAGATGGCATAGACGGCAGAATCAACAGCACCGTCATTCGTGTTCTTAGGAGAAGGATTTTTCTTTACCGAAGGCCTATCGCTGAAACCTAAGAAAAATTTATCTACGAACTTCTTTTCTTTTACTGTGTCGACGTTTTCTTTTGCTATTTCATCATATATAAGTCTTGCAATTTCAAAGCCTGAATAATCATAATCATCTTTTAAAAGCTCTTTCGCATAGCTGATGGTTTTCGCAAGCATTTTTCTTCTCCTTTTCTTAATTTACATATTACAAAACAGGGGGGAGGTAAGTAAACAATAATCTCAAAATACACCGTCAACGACCTTCAGGACAAGCCCAATGCCATTAAGTTAATTAGCATTAAGAGGAATTGTCCACGGTAGTTGGCCGAAGTTTTAACATTTCTGACTCAAATTAAGAAAAGAAAGAAATATATGAGGCTTGAGTCAGACAAAAAACCCCTTTCCCCTTAGAGCAAGTATTTTAAAGGGAAATATAAAAGTGTAGACTTATGACAAGTCAGGCTACTCTGTAGATAAAGGGAATAAAGAAATTCTGTTTCTTGTTTCTCATGAACGCCCTGCCGTTTCGGATTGGTTGGAGGGTCAAGAAGAGTTCCCTGACTATTTTCTTTTCAGTCAAAGTCGGATCTCTTCCGTGGATATAAAACCTGACCACAGCAGTGAGATCAGAATAGCTTATACGATATATTCTTTTGCGGTTCATGCAAATTTGTGCGACACGAAGCGCCAGGAACTTCAGTATAATGGAACATAGATTATGAAATATCATCGAAAAAACAATTTCACCTACAGCAGCTGCTTTCTTCTTTGAGTGCATAAAGGAAGCACAATCATCATATTTCAGCTGCCTGAAAGCTGTCTCTATTCCCCATCGCATATGGTATAACAGCTTCATTTCCGAAAGAGGGAATTCTTCTTGGGAAAGATTGGTAACCAGTGTCTCAAAAACTCCGTCTCCAATAGAAAAACGTACAAGGCGGTATGTGAATCCGTAATAGGTAAGTTGTGAATTACCCTTTGAGGCTCCTCCCTTTCTCGCTTTGTTAGGAGTTGGCGGGATGAATGGGTTGTAATGGTTGCTATGACAGTATATGAAGTCAGGATACTCATCTGGCCTTGTCGCGACGAAATAACAGAATGTGTATTTCTTGTCTATATATGCATCTATACAGCCATCAGCCTCTTTAAGATCACCATATCGAGAGGCGATCCCAATGCCTGAATCCACATCCTTGACCCTTATGCAGTATTTAAGGCCAAGAGAATCAGCAAGCATCATGAGATAGAATGATTCATACCCCCTATCACATGTGATGATAGGCATCGCACCATAATCGACACGTGAAATCCTCCTCATCATATTCGCGCAAGCTGTCCTCTCGTTCTTTGCTGCCAGATCCTGTATCTCATAATCAATGAAGAATCCGTCTGGAACAGTTACCGCAGCATTCAGATGCAACATGTTGACTGGCTGCATTGCGGCTCTCTGCTGGTATTTCTTGGCAATGGACGTGCATAATGTGCTGACATCATCCTTATTCGGATGAATATTCACATCAGAGCCATCAATTGCGACAACGATATATTTTTGCTTGTATAAAGAGTGTCCAGTCAATGAGGACACATGAATCCTGAATAATGCAGAATATGATTCTACTGTCAGCTTGTCTCGTTGCTGAATGAATCCGGAAGCTGTAGGGCGGTCATCCCCCAAACCGCAGCACAAGCGGAGTTGTTCGTTGATACAGGTTCCTGCATTCAGCAGTCCGATTTTAAGCAACAAACATAATGGAAGTTTTCTATCCCTGGTGAAATCCTTATCTGGATTGACAAAGGTATCACGGATTTCATCTGCAGGAATACTGCAGAAATTGGTTACAGTCTCCTTTATCATATCTTTCTTATATTTACTCATGATACAATAAATTACCTCCAATTATATTATATCATAATAATATTATTTTTATATAATAATTTGTCAAAAAAAAAGACAGAAATACAAATTGAAGCTTGCTTTCTGTCCTGCATATTAAAATGTCTGATTAATGTATCCTTAACTTAATGGCATTGGGACAAGCCTGAAGGCTTGGACGTGAGCGTTTTGTCCACAGGCTCCGTTGCCGGTTTACCAGTGGCACCCCATCCATACGGCTGATTGACTGCAGCCTGCCCGGATTGCTGGATCCGAGTAATGTAGTTGTCGCGGATGTTGATGGCGGCATTCGTGTCGGCGTGCATATTGCTGCCGCAATGCCTGCAGATATATCTGTTTCCTTTCCTCGAAGCCTTATCGATCGTCTTGCATACCGAGCACTTCTGGCTCGTGTAGCGCGCATCCACGAACTCCACCCTTATGCCGTTCCTCTGGCACTTGTAGGCAATCTTGAACTCAAGGTCAGAGTATGACCATGCAGAAAGCCACTTCCTCATGGTCTTGTTGCTCTTTCCCTTCAGCCTCTTCATGTTCATGGATGACAGATCTTCAAGGACATATATGGAAACATCCTTATCAGTGTTGGCAAGCTTCTTGGAAATGCAGTGGTTCTGGTCATGAACAAACCTCTTCTCGCAGCCCGAGATGGCCTTGAGCCTCCTCCTGGCGCTGCGGGTGCCTTTCTCCTGCAGCTCAGAACGCACGTGATTGTATTTCCTCTTCACCCGCCTTACATCCTTTGCTCCATAGTGGGTTCCATCAGAGGTTGTGACAATATTGTAGACGCCCCTGTCCAAGCCCACTATCTTCCCATCGTTTTCAACTATATTGCAATCAGGGCATTCGTAGATGAGATTGACGAAAACCCTTCCTTTCCTGTTTATGCCTATGTTCGCTCCCTTCGGCTTCCATCCTTCTGTCTCTGGATAGCGCTCAGTGAAGAACCCAGGGATTGATATTATTGTCCTTATCCTCCTGTCACAGGTGCTGAATGTGAGCTGACTTCCTCTCAGTGTCACAGTGCGCACATCATAGCGCATCGTGCACTTCTCCTTCATTGAAGGCCTTCTCATATTCTCTGCTTTCTTCGGATTCTTCTGTTTCTGCCTGGTCTTTTTCTCATTCCATGACTTCACTGCTTCCACTGCGACATCACGGGCACACTGTATGAGTCCTGTGGGAAGGGTCGGACACTCTTCCTTGATCCTCTCATACTGGACCTTGTGAAGGAACCTCTTGGATGTGCTGCTGTTGCTGATGAGACAGTCTACGGACATATTGAAGGCCTTCGCATACTGCTTCCTCGTCTCTACTATTGCGGAGACTTCCTTATCGGATAGTTTTGGAAAAACAGTGATTGACCTTCTCATATACAAATTTTAACATGCATTTGCAATTTGAGAAATAATAACACTTCAGTCTCTCTCCAATACCACATCGTCTTGTGCACAAAGTACAGGCATCCCATATTCACAGGTGCTGTCGAGGTGGAGACAAAGACGATACTGGCACAGACCTGCACAGAGTACGGCTGGACGTTGAAAGCCATAGAGGTCATGCCTGACCACGTCCATCTTTTTCTCGAGGCCTCTCCTGATGATGCACCCTCTT
>CASENB010000017.1 GCA_949289305.1 uncultured Spirochaetales bacterium | reverse complement strand
TGATTATTCAGCCGAATCCAGGAAGTTAGGTCCATAAGGGAAACTCCTTATCAATATTACGCATCATTACCCTACCCTAAAAGGCTTTATAGCAATCTTTTGGGCTTTAACTTGGCCCACAAAGATTTGGGCCGATGCACTTAAGAGTGTTTTTCCTGAAACCGGGTTATATATTATGGAATCAGCAGCCATGCCGTTATCACGTCATAATAAAGAAGAAATAAACTTCAGCGCTTTCAGCGCCCTTCTTCATTGATGTATGAAAACCAAAGATAATCAAGTTCTATATATCAACAAGCCATGAATATGCAGGAACAATTCTGATTATTACATCGTTTTCTTCAACCGCGCGATCTTCATAGTTCGATATTAGTAAAAGATCTTTACAACCTGTTTTTTCTGCAACAAGTTTCAACCCTTTTATTTCTCTTTTTAGCGTCTTTTTATTTGAAATATCATAGCAAACTTGAACTGCTAAAATAGAAGACGAACCTTTACAAACTAAAAAATCGCACTTTCTGCTGCTATCATCAAAATAGGCAACATCGAATCCTTTCGCTCTATATCGTCTAAAGAGTTCAATTAAGACAATTGTCTCAAGTCTCCATCCTAGATTATTCATGGCAAATGCTTCTTTTCTTTTATTCATCAAAGCTATATCTATCGTATATGCCTTACTCCCGATTGTCCTAATACTACTCTTATATGAAAATTTGGGAATAAGACAAAGAAGATAAGCCTTTTTTAAATACTCTACATAGTTTTCTGCCGTATGGCTTGATTTAAAACCAAAAAGAGAAGTCAAATCCATATAATTAAGTTTAGAAGGAGCTATATTCATGATATGGTTAGCCATCTTTTCAAATGCTGCTTTATATGAAATCTTATATCGTCTCTCTATATCATTTTTAAGTATTCCTTCTACCAACTCATTAATATAGTTTTCCTTCCTCTCTTCTCCTATGATTTCAGGAAATCCTCCTTCCAAAACATATGAATCAAAAGCACGTCTTAGAAGTCCTTGTAGCAGTCAATGGACAATAAAAATAAGTTTATGGCTTATGCAACAAAAAACGCAGCTATTGGTATTATCTAAAAGAGTTCTAACTGATCTGAAATCCAAGAGCCTTCATCCACGTATTTTATAATATCGCCTTTTTTAATGTTTCCAATTAGAAGAGGTGAACTATCATCATGATTTCTAACCTCTTCAAGCACTTTTCTTCTATCTGAATTCGCATAGCAGTATGAACAGAAATGAAGACAGGTGTTATATGCTCCTATGTCTTTAGAAAGATAGCAGTTACAGTTATCGCGGCTTTTTGAAAAGCGTGGAATGTTTATGTTTCCTCCTATCGCCTTTTTCAAAACAGAGGAACTCATGCACCCTGACGCATCTACCCCAAGTGCTGAGTAATCCTCTTTTTCTGCACAGCTTTTCAAAGAAAAGCCGCATGCTTTGGCAACTTTTACCGCAAATTTAACGAAATCAATCTTATCCTCAATTCTTACTTCGCTGAGGGAGGGCATATTATCTTTCACCTTTTTGTAAAGGTCTACAAAACTGAATATTACCGTATCTGTGAAACCAGATAAAAGCGAAGAATACTCTTCAAACTTCTCTTTATGAAAAGAAAGAGTATGCTTAGAGTCAATCAATATTGGATCATAACGCCATGCGATGCGCTCCTTTCCAACCTTTTTTGATAACTCAATAAAGCTCTCTATCACCTCTTTTTTATCAGGAACGTTCATCTCAATGTCTTTGTCATAGCCAGTGATGGTAACAAACCAATATGTCCTATACGGTTTTAAAAGATCAAAGTCTTCAAACATAGGACGAGGATTTTTCGTACAAAAGAGAAGCAAGTCGACAATCGAAGGATCTAAGATATAACGGTAAACGGCATTCTCGCTATACGGGCTTCTAACAAGGACAAAACCATCCTTTATCCTGTTATAAAACCACTTTGAATAAAATGCTGGGATATCTGTTCTCTGTCCTGTGTTGATTACCATAGAAATATTATCTCACAAGCAGTGTTTTATTGCATTACATCTGTTAAAATCTTTTTTAATTTCTTTGTTCATATACCCTTTTTTACTATAAGGCAAAGGATTATAATCATAGAGAGGAAAATATGAAAAACAAAAAACTGTTTATTCTATTTGCAGCATTAATGGTGGTTTTAGGCACATCGGATGCATTACGTGGAATATTTTCACCTCTTTTTTTATCTTCGTTTTCATTTACGGAAGCACAAATCGGAGTGATAGTGTCGGCATCATATTTCGGCAATCTCATATTCCTACTTCTTGGAGGATCAATCTTGGATAAGATTGGGCTAAAAAAGAGCATGATAGCATTCTCGATATTGATGATGTTATCTCTGATAATGCTAGTATTCGGCTACATATATGCAATTCTTCTTGTCGGTTTTTTCCTCTCTCTAGGTCTTTCCACACTTCTAAATACGTGCATCAATATCGCATCGGACTCTTTCAGCGCAACAAAGAGCCTTGTATATTTGAACGTGCTTTTTTTCATACAAGGGCTTGGCACATCAGGCTCGCAGCTGTTTCTCTCCCCATTCTCTTTAAGCGAAAGGGCATGGAATCTAACTCTAATCGTTCTTTCAGTTTCACTGATCGCCATAATTCTTCTTCTATGGAAATGCCCTATTGAAGAGAAGAAGGAAAAAGAGATGAAAACGAGCAAAAAAGGCAATATCGAATATGCACCGCTGCTTCTTTTAATCCTCACCCTTTCGTTCTATACGATCGCAGAACATGGAGTTACAAACTACATCATAAGCTATGGCATGAAATCAGGATTGACTAGTTCAAATATGGGGACGTTTCTTGCCCTATTTTCGTTAGGCATTATGACAGGGCGCCTTATCCTCGGTTCCCTGATTGGGAAAATCGGAGAAATGAAAATGGTAGCAATCTCTCTGTTAATAGGAACAATCCTTTTCTTCCTGATTTTCTCTTTATCGCTATTTGCATTGACATTTGTTCTAGGTTTTTCAATATCAACTCTCTATCCTACCCTCGTGGCGCTCTCAAGAAGATTCGTATCCTCCTCATATTCATCAAGAGTCACTACAATCACAGTAAGCCTTGCATCGGTTTTTGACATAATATTTAATTTCACTTTCGGCTTTGCAATAGAGAGTTTCGGCTTTAAAGAGAGCATGATGGCACTGCCATTTTCAATGCTGCTATCACTGATATTCGGCCTAATATTAACAAGCAAAGCAAAAAAGATTATTGCTTGATGTGCTTTCTTAGTTCATCAGCATTCGGTAAAGACAATAACTCTTTCTTCTCGTTGTTTTTTAAGAACATAACCATATACAAAGGTAAAGATATTATGCCATCCTTAAATCCCACATTATTTCTTGAGAATCTGATTGCACGCTTGATATTATATTTTTCTGTATTCAATACCGTTATTAATGACTTAGATTTCTTGTTTTCCCCACTCTTCACTTCTACAGGGCCATGGCCCATAAAAACTCCTCAAAATCCAAAGGATTAAGTTCTATATGCTGAACATAACCTACAAGAAAAGACGGTTCTGTACTATGATTTAATCCTAAAAGAGAACCGGATGCAATTACGTCAAAACAAGGATCATTTGCAAGAAATTTCAAAGCCGTTCTTCCATTAGGACAGTGTTGTATCTCATCAAGAAATATAAGCGTACTGCCATTACTTCTGTGAATGGAAGGAAAAGCCAAAGATAATTTATTAAGCACAGTATTTGAATCTAAGGAAGAAGAGAAAATCGATGCAAACTCAGGATGCTCAAAAAAATTTAATTCATATATAACATCGTAGTATTTTTTAGCAAATACAAGAACTGAAGTGGTCTTACCTACCTGCCTCTGTCCATTGATTATCAATGGAAGCTTATTTTCTTTTCCTTCCACCTTATTAGTTCAGCTGTAATTTTTCTTTTTAGTATATATAAATAATAAGATAACATAAGAATAAATCACATTTTACCGACGAATATTTTTAAAATTTGCACGTTTTGATGACGAATATTTTTAATATTTGCACGTTTTACCGACGAATTCATATATAAAATATCTGTTTTTTCTATTGCCTTTTTTTAGAAACACACTTTGAATTTCCATATTTAATATAATTTATCAATAAAATTTTTGATGATATCCCTTTGCTAAAAAATGGGTAAAAATGTATTATAACTTTGCAATGAGTAGCAACACTGCGTAAATCCAGTTGTTTGCTACTCATTTTTTTTATTTCTAAGGAGTATAAAGAAATGAATACTGAACAAAACAGTAAAATAGCAACAGCGCCAATGGGACGCCTGATGGTAAAAACAGGCATGACAATAGTTCTATCTATGATGTTGCAAGCTGTATACAATATTGTTGACAGCGCATACCTAGCAAATATGAAAGAGGCAGGAGAAGAGGCGCTTACAGCCCTTGGTCTTGCATTTCCCGTACAGCTTTTAATGATAGCAGTTGCAGTCGGTACTGGGTCGGAACAAACGCATTACTTGCAAAGACGCTAGGACAGGGAGAAGGAGAAAAAGCAAGCAGAACGGTTGGAAATGCCGGACTCTTAGGAATTATCTTATCGGTTATATTTCTGTTTTTCGGCCTATTTGGAGTTGAAGCATATGTAAACTCTCAAAATGCTAACTCAAGTATAAGCAATACTGTAATATTGATGACGATAGATTACTTAAAAATATGCTGTTCCATCTCTTTTGGAATCATATTCTTTTCTATCTATGAAAAGATTCTTCAGGCGACAGGAAGATCCCTCTACTCCACTATTGCACAAATCTCTGGAGCTGTTACTAATATAATTCTTGATCCTATTATGATTTATGGCTGGTTTTGCTGTCCTGAAATGGGTGTTAAGAGAGCAGCATATGCAACCGTAATCGGACAAATTCTCTCAGCAGTCCTTGCATTCTATTTCCACTTAATAAAGGATAAGGAGGTAGATAATAGACTTATTTATTTAAAACCGTCAGCAAATACGATAAAAGAGATCTATACGATTGGACTTCCGGCAATAATTTCTCAGGCACTTTTAACGGTAATGACATACGGATTGAACATAATACTTGGAAGTATTCATCAGATTGGAGAGAATGCAGTTACCGTTTATGGCCTCTATTGTAAAATCCAGCAGATGATAATCTTTGCCACAGTCGGAGTAAGAGATACCATTACCCCGATTGTCTCGTTCAGTTATGGAATGGGAAGTAAGACAAGAATAAGGGAGGGAATAAGGTGCGGCATGACATTCACAATAATTATAATGATTATAGGAACTGTCCTAATTGAGGCGATAGCCGTACCTCTTACAAGATTCTTCTCGCTTTCAGACATCTCATATTCAATGTGCCTAGATTGCATAAGAATAGTCTCAGCTGCTTTTACACTAGCTGGAATCTGTATAGCATTCCAAGGTGTGTTTCAGGCAATAGGAGGAGGTATAGAGTCCCTCCTCATATCACTTGGCCGACAGGTGGTGTTCATTCTTCCTGTCGCTTACATCATATCTAAATTCATCACGGGCGTTGAAAACTCATATCTAATCTGGTGGACATTCATAATCGGAGAATGTCTGACACTGATGTGTACGCTGTTCATGTATAAACATTCAATAAAAAAGAAGTTCAACAACTGGAGATAAAAAGGAATATCTAATCTTCTCCATCTTAATTGATGGGGAAGATTTTATACTTATAAAAGTTATTTATTATAATGTTATATAAATTTACTATATTTATTAAACATATTTAAAATCACTACTGATGCAATCACAAGTGATTGTAAAATTATAATAGTTTGATAAAATATAGGTATGAATAAGTTCTTAGGTAGAAGCAAAGAAGTAGAAACATTAAGAGATAGCGTAAAAAATAATATAAAAGGCATTCTCATTTACGGCCAAAGACAAGTTGGAAAATCAACACTGATAGAAGAAGCCTTTTCAAACAATGATTTCATTCTAATTTCTCATGAGTGTGTAAAAGGAAGTTTTTCATATAATATGGAACTCCTAGCACAAACCATTGCCAATACAACAGGATTAGGTTATGCAAAAAACTCCCGAGATTTATTTGAACTTCTCGCAATTCTAGAATCGATGAAGAGCTCAATACCAATCGTAGTAGCGCTTGACGAATATCAGTATCTGAGAGAAACACAAAGTGACGGAATAATTGATTCCTATATGCAGCGATTTATAGATTCGATAAAAGGAAATATTACACTATTACTTTGTGGATCTTATATAACAGTAATGAAAGAACTGCTAGAATATGAAAATCCGTTATTCAGCCGTTTAAAGGTAGTAATTCCACTAACTACATTTGACTATCTTGAATCATCGCTTTTCTACCCTAATTTAAGCATAAGGGATAAAATCGCATTTTATTCTGTCTTTGGAGGCTATCCATTCATTTTAGATAAATTGGATGAAAAATTAAGCTTAAAAGACAATATAAAAAAGCTTCTACTTACACCTTATGACAGTATGAAGATAACAATAGAAAATGTCCTTCTACAGGAAGTTGGAAAAACAGGAATGCCTATAGAGGTATTATCAAAAATAGGAAATTCAAAAATGCGCTATAAAGAGATACAAGATGCGATGGCAAATGATGTTCTTGGAACTCTTGATAGAATATTAAAGCGTCTAATCTCAATGGGTATTATAGAAAAAGTCTGTCCTATAAACAGAAAAGATGACAAGAAAAAAACATTTTATGAAATAAAAGATAATCTATTGAGATTCTATTTCACATACATATACGGCATTAGAACACTTCCTGCACGTTTGAATGAGGAAGATGTATATAAAAAGCTGATAGAGCCATCGATAGAAACATATATCTCAAAGAGATTTGAAGTCCAGGTCAGAGAGTATTTCAAACGTTCGGGAGGTCTTGAAATCGAAGATATAGGGAGTTACTGGCATGATGATCCTAAGACAAAAAAGAATGGAGAATTCGATTGTGCGATAAAAAAGAATGGGAAATACGGGTTATATGAAGCAAAATATCTGAAAAGTCCAATGACAGAAGAACTTTATTTGACTGAAAAGAATAAAATAAAAAATGCAATTGGAATTAATATAGATTTCTTCGGTTTCGTATCATCTTCAGGGTTTGACTTTGCTACTGCAAACACAGAAGAATTCATTACAGGAGAAATGCTGTACAATCTCCCGATCTAAAAACAAATGGGTCAGCCTATAGCTAGTCCAAGAAAATCCCATATTCTTTTATTCAGCCTTCCACTAGCCCCATAAAATGTTCTTCTGGCATAGTTGAAAGTCAAAGAAAGAGGGGTTATAACCTTATTTGGTGAGATGAGTACGAATTCATATATATATGATGATGCTAAAATCCTTACAATCTGCCATTGGCTCAGCATAGCAAAAGACGGCTTTAAAAAGGCAGGAAGAAGATTTAAAGACGGCAAGGATGCAAAAATGCAGAGAAGCATAGAGGAGATAATCGGACATGCCGTAAGAAGCGCAATTGCGGGAGAGAGTGCAGAAAACGCACTTGAAACAGCAAAAAACGCTATTTAAATTTATAATTTCGATATTGTTTTAATATAATTACAAAGCATTTAAGTATTGTTCTTTGTAAAAAAGACAAAACTCTTAAATGCTTTAATATTGATTATATAACCTCAAGACCTCTCTCTTTGAGAGAGAATGTGGATAAAAATGTTTTTAAAATGTTTAATAATTGTTATTTCCACTTGCCTATGAAATCTCTTTTTCTTACTTTTATATGTGATGTTAGAGAATAATAATACACAGAAGATAAACTTGTTGCTTTTAAGCGACAGACCTCTTTTCCCAGGAGGAGTTACCACACTGGTAATATCCAGACAGGAAGAAATACATTTAGTAGAACAGCTGGCAAAGAGCGACAGCCAGTTTGGAGTTGTTCTTATTAACGACAGTCCGACAAACCTTTATTCGGAATCTCTTCCGAATTTGTATCCTGTCGGAACAATGTGCAAGGTGAACAGATACGTCCGACTTCCAAACGGGACACTACACGTATTTGTATCCACGCTTTCGTCATTTTATATCCTTAGTGCAAATAAAACAGACGATCTTGTTGAAGCTGAAGTCAAGGAGAAGACAGACGAGGAGATAAATCCGCGTTTCGTGGCTCCATATATGAGGCTTTTAAGAAAGACTCTTTCGGAACTGA
Organism: uncultured Spirochaetales bacterium; assembly: GCA_949289305.1. GTDB lineage: Bacteria > Spirochaetota > Spirochaetia > Sphaerochaetales > Sphaerochaetaceae > Ornithospirochaeta. The sequence goes on along the minus strand of CASENB010000017.1, from coordinate 8,130 downwards.
TTCCGCAAAGCCCGATATTCTCTTTTGCGACTGATGTTAATATTGCAAACATAAAGGACGCAAGCACGTTAATCAACTACGTATGTTCTGCAATCAAGGCTCCAAAAGAGTTCTTAGAGCAAGTCCTTGAAAAAGAAAGCATAAAGGAGAAATACGAGCTCGTACTTTCATATCTGGAGAATGAAAAAAGCATACTGATAATGCAGAACCAGATAAGAAACGAACTCTATGACAATGCAAGAAAGAGAAACCAAGAGTATGTCATAAGGCAGCAGATTGCGGCACTAGAAGGACAGCTTGATCAAATAAACGGCACGAAAGGAGGACAGGATCCGGCACATCCAGGATTTAATTACTCCCGAACAACTCCAAGAGAAAGCGATCTAAAAGAACTTCAGGCAAGATATGAAAAGCTAAAGAAGACGCTGCCTAAAGAGTATCACGAGACAATAGAAAAAGAGCTTGAAAAACTATCTATGGGCGAGCAGAACAGCCCTGACTACACGATCAGCAGGACTTATCTCGACACCATATTCTCACTGCCCTATCCAAAGAAAAACCACAAGCCAAAGTACAACGTCGAGAACGTCAGAAGCGTGCTAGACAGAGATCACTATGGCATGAAGGATGTAAAGGACAGGATATTGGAATTTCTTGCATCCCGTTCTCTTTCTGGCGATCCAAACGGTGCGATTATCTGTCTCGTAGGTCCTCCAGGAGTTGGTAAAACAAGTATTGGAAAGAGTATTGCAGAAGCCCTTGGAAGAAAATACTTCCGCTTCTCCGTTGGAGGAATGAGGGACGAGGCTGAAATAAAAGGACATAGAAGAACATATGTCGGAGCGCTCCCAGGCAAGATAATTCGAGGACTTCTTGAAGTAAAAGAAGTAGATCCTCTGTTCCTGATAGACGAAATAGATAAAATCGGAATGGATCACAGAGGAGATCCTGCATCTGCGCTTCTTGAAGTGCTTGATCCTGAACAGAACAGCCACTTCAGAGATCTTTATATGGATCTTCCTTATGATCTTTCAAAGATTCTTTTCATCGTCACAGCAAACGATATCGACACCATTCCGCAACCGCTTTTAGACAGAATGGAGATAATAGAGGTTCCAGGCTACACGCCGCAGGAAAAACTGAACATCGCAAAAGAGTACCTCTTTCCACGCCTTGTAAAGAAGAATGGTCTTGAAAGTTATAACATCACGGCAGACGATGATGCGCTCTTATCAATTGCAGAAGAGTACTCAAGGGAAGCTGGAGTAAGAAATTATGAAAAGGACCTCGACAAAGTGCTTAGGAAATTAAGCCTGAAGGTTGTTGAAAAAACAGCAACAGAAAAGGACTATTACATCACAAAAGAGGATGTTGAGAAGTATCTTGGACAGCCAAGATTCGATTTAAGCAGCAAGGTTGCCGCAACTGTTCCGGGAACTTCAGTAGGACTTGCATGGACGGCCCTGGGAGGAGATGTCCTCTTAATAGAAGCTGAGAACGTACCAGGACACGAAGAATTCAAACTCACAGGAAAGCTTGGCGATGTCATGAAAGAGTCCTGCTCTATCGCGCTCTCTGTAATAAAAAGAGAGTGCTATTTAAGAGGTCTTGATCCTTCATTCTTCAAAAAGAACAGCATACACCTTCACATCCCTGAAGGTGCGACGCCAAAAGACGGACCAAGCGCTGGAATTACGATGGCATGCGCCCTATGGTCTATGGTAAGGGGAATCGTTATAAAAGAAGACCTTGCAATGACAGGAGAGCTCACGCTTACAGGAAAAGTCATGCCTATCGGAGGACTAAGGGAAAAGATTCTTGCAGCAAGAAGAAATCATGTTAAAGAGATCATCATTCCAAAGAAGAACCAAAAGGATCTAGACGAGCTTTCAAGCGAAATCAAGGGAGATGTGAAGTTCTACCCTGTGGAAAGCATTGAAGAGGTTTTAAGCATCGCATTTCCTAACGACGAAAGCAAAAGGCTAAGCAAAGAGGAAGCGGACAGAATACTTAACGAATATTTAGAAAGCGAGAAGAATAAGGAGAATAAGAATGCCGATTGAACTTCTTAGCCCTGCTGGAAACTTAGAGAAATTAAAGGCGGCCTACGCATATGGCGCAGATGCCGCCTATATGGGATTAAAAGACTTTTCCCTTCGCGCAAATGCAGGAAACTTCAGTCTTAACGAAATTGAAGAAGTCAAAAGACTTAAGAAAGAGAGCAATAAAAAACTCTATTGCGCAATGAACATCCTCTTTAAGGAGAATGAAATTGAAAAGCTTGAAAAAATAAAGGACGAGATAGCCCTCTGGCCTTTTGATGCATTCATAATTTCTGACATCGGACTTGTTGATTTCATTCAGAAGAATTTCCCATATGCTGATCTGCATCTTTCAACTCAGGCATCATGCATCAACAGTTCTGCGGCAAAAGCCTATAAAAACATGGGATTTAAAAGGATAATACTTGGACGAGAAGCCTCTTTAGATGACATCAAGAAGATAAAGGACAGGGTTCCAGAGCTTGAACTCGAAGCGTTCGTGCATGGCGCAATGTGCATGGCCTACTCAGGAAGATGCATACTCTCTGCATACCTTACGGGACGAAGTGCCAATCAAGGAGACTGCGCGCATACATGCCGATGGAACTATAAGATGTACATCGAGGAAGAGGAGAGAAAAGGACAGTTCATGCCTATTGAAGAAGGCGACGATTATACTGCAATACTCTCTTCAAAAGATCTTTGCATGATAGACCACGTAGACGACCTTATTAATGCCGGCCTCGACAGTTTGAAAATCGAAGGAAGGATGAAGAGCGTTTACTATGTTGCTGTCACTACAAGGGCTTACAGAAAGGCAATAGATAAGACCCCAGACTGGCAGGATTACAAGAAAGACATATTCGACGTATCACATAGGGAGTTTACTACAGGTTTCTTCTTCTCAAACAACCCATCGGATACTAAAAGCGGAGTATCTAGGCCAACATCATACGGCTATGAAAGGGCATATACGTTCCTTGGCACCGTAAAAGAAGACTTAGGAAACGGACGTTATACTATCGATGTAAAAAACCAGATAAGAGATGCTGATGACCTAGAATTCATAGGTCCGGATGTCCCGCTTCTTAAAGATAAACCATTTACACTATATGATGAAAATAGAGAAAAGCTTGAAAAGATCGACCACGGGAAATATGTGGAACTAGAAACAGAACTGCCGCTAAAGCCAGGCTACATATTAAGAAAGGAAAGCGAAGTTAAGATTATCAAGTAAAAATATATCTGTTTTTAATAATATAGATATCGTAACACTATCCATGTATCATTCCATTTGATGAAGACGCAAATGTGAATGATACAAAAAGGATAAGACAAAACAATTATTTAGCCTGTCCATATCAGGAATAAAACAATACAAGACTATCTAATGTTTATCTATTTAAAGTTATATTTTTTTGAAGTTTGACATACTAAAATACAATGTATAAACTATTAAAAGCATTTTATTATCATCACTAAAGACAAGGAGATATAATGAAACGAGTCATTGCTATTTTAATTGTAACAACATTAGCACTATCTTGTGCATTCTCATATACAGATTCTTTTACAGCCATGACAAGGAATGAGAAGTTTCTTTCATTATTGGATGTCATTAAAAACGGGAAGAGCATTGAAGAAGCAGAAGCAGCTTACAATGACTATTTGGCAACAGAACCAAGTGATTTAGACAGATCAAGATGTGAATATCATATGGTCAGATATTTTAAGGATATGGGAAATGAAGCTAAAGCAAATGAACATCTTGAAAAAGAAAAAGCTGCATACGCTGAAATTGAAGGAGAAAACGACCTAAGGCTTAGAACTGCAGAATCAGACATGGTTGCGGCAGAATATTATATTACAGGTAAGATGAATACTGGAATGAAGAATAGCGATTTAACAAAAGCGCTTTATAAAGATTATCCAGAAGAATATTATATAGCATTACAGGAAGCGTTTAGACTGTTATACACTCCGCCTATAGCAGGGGGATCCACACGAAAAGCTCTTAGAATTTTAAATGCATTAGAACCAGAAGTAGCTAACATGTCAACTTTAGACCAATATTCATTCTATGTAGCTAAAGCTATGGCACTATCAAAAGATGATGAGTTTGATGAGAGTGATAAATACCTAGAGCTTGCTACCAATATTTATACGTTTGATGAGGCAATAGACGAGATCAGATCGGACAATAGAAGAGGACGCAGGTAATGGATGTTTACCTCTATGTATTTATGGCAATTATGCTCGTAGTTGGCTGTTATGCCTTGCTTACGACTCTTTTAAATATCAAACATTTTAAAAAGCTAGGAAATGTACAGGATCTTCATGATGGCCCGCTAGTGTCAGTAGTGATTCCAGCTCGTGACGAAGAAAAAAATATCGGACGGCTTTTAGAATCTCTTATAAACCAAAGCTACAAAAATATAGAAATTCTTGTTATAAACGACCAAAGCACTGATAGGACAGAAGAGATAATCAAAAGTTATTCTCAAAGAGACTCTAGAGTACATTACTTTGAGACAGTCCCAGGTCAAAAACTTAGTAAGAACGGGAAAATTAATGCACTATTGCACATAATGCCATATGCAAAAGGGGAATATATTTTAGCAACAGATGCTGATACAGTTCATGCAGCAGAATGTATCGCTCATTCATATGCGATAATGAAAAAAGAAAGCTTGGATATTATTTCTGGATTTCCTACAGAGATCTGTCCTACTTTTATGGGAACCGTAAATATTTCTGCCATGTTACTAACAAATGTTTTTATTCCGCACTACTTTGTTTATCGTTTTCCTATTCCATCGGCATGTTTTGCTATTGGTCAATTTATTATGATGAGACGTAACGCATATGAATCAACCGGCGGTTATTCTTGTATTAAAGGAAGTATCTGCGATGACGTAGGAATTGTAAGACTTTTTGTAAAAAACAAGAAAAAGTATGCAATGGTATCAATTTGCAATTATGTAAGATGCTATATGTATTCTAATACAAAGGAAGCTTTCAGAGGAATTGAACGGTCAATAGCAGGAGTTATCCCCCCAAAGGTCAGCACGCTTGTTCCAGTTGCAATTGTTGTTATTGCGCTTTTCCATATGGGGCTATGTCCTATTATTGCTATACTACTTTATATTGCAACAAATAATACTTTTGCCTTTTGGGCTCTTATATTTGGATGGCTTTTATTCTATCTTGCATGGTATATCTCATGTAGATCTACGAATTCAAAAAAAAGAATTTCTTTTGCTTGTCCTCTTACGGTAATCCAAATTGCCATAATGTACCTCCATGCAGTATATATGCAGTTAAGTGGAAAAGGTTTTGTTTGGAAAGGCCGTCCAATAAAGTAAGGAAATAGGAGTTTATTATTAAAACTTCTGTAACATCTTTTTGTTATTTTGCATATATTATGGGGATTGATATGTATAGAATTGCAAAAAAAACTATAAAAACATTGTTAATATTATTAGTACTTCTATTGAATATATTTACGCTATCATCAACACCTGTAGATAGCCAGATAATCCCACTTTATTCTTCATTCTATACAGATTTTGACACATTAATGGTCTCAATAGGTAAGAATGCAAATGCCACACGCCCATATACGGTAGCAGAAGCAAACCTATACTTAAATGATATTAACATAGAAAAATTAAATGGAGCTGAAAAAAGGTTATATGAAAAACTCTTATCTGAAGTAAAAAGTAAAGAAAGCAATGAGGTAATGAATTTCGATTACTCATTATCCTTAAACCCAGAGATTTATTTTCATACAAATACTTCTTTCAGCGATAGGGTTTACTTTTTAAATGATAATATAGAAACATGGCCTGAATATGGATATGAAAATGAAGATAAGTACGTAGTATGGGATAAGGACAAGCCCCATTTTATGGATCTGGATCTAAACTTATCTTTTGCCAATACAGTTACACTACTCTTTCAATTTCCAATTACAAATACTGTTCATACAGGAATTCCTTCAGGAAGCGATCATTTCATGTCAAACATCCCGTTTCTTGCATCTCTCGAAAGTTTCTCAACTAGCAACTTTCAAGATTTTTCAATGAACTTCCCTTATAGGGCAAACATTACTGTTGCTGGGAATTGGTACACTCTGACTATTGGCCGTGATAGATTTCAATATGGTTTAGGAGAAACAGGAAATTTTATTATAGATTCTTCTCTTCCATACCATAATGCAATCTCACTCTCATTCTTTACTAAGACATTCAAATATAACTTCTTTGCATCTTTCTTCCCATACCCTGATCAATACATCAATATTGATGAAAATAACGGCTCATCATATAGCACAGACTTAATATTTGATCAAAATGAAGATGCATTCACAGGTATAAAAATGTTTATGGTTCATCGTTTCGACTGGACAATGAATAAAGGGAAACATAGGATGGCAATAACAGAAGGCATAATGTACCAAAACGAAGAGGGAAATCTCGACTTACAGGTATTCAATCCTATGATGTTCTTCCACAACATGTATATTGCCGGCAATTCAAACTCTATTTTACAACTTGAATATGACTTATCACTTGCGAAAGGAATAACACAAAGACTCGCAATAGCGATTGATGATTTCAATATACCTTTTGAAGATACGGACGGATCAGAGAAAAGACCTAATGCCGTTGGACTTCAATATGGTATTAGAACAAGCCATCCAATAGACGAAGGCTTTTTAGAAAGCAATATAGAGCTTACATATATGAGTCCATATTTCTATTTAAGAGACGGCAAAGGAGAGAAATCTCTTCCTCTGGATTTTGTCATCGCAGTCAGAAACCAAAGGTCTAGTGCAGGAATGTATGATCTATATACAATTGGATACCCAGGCGGAGGAGATCAAGGAATTGCACACATTAATATCTCTTATAGGGTACCATATTACTATATGGCAAAACTAAGTCTTGAATATAGATTCTTTGGAAATAATAATCTTATGACGATCTATATGAAAGGAGATGAAAATGGCCCTCTTACACATATGTTATCAATTAAAGTCAACGGGGAATATCATCTAATGAGTAATATGAAAATCGGATTAGAAATAGAAGATAAAATGTATTTCAATTACAACAATATAAAAAATAATTTTCAAAATGATTTCCTAATTACGGTCTCTTACAACTATTTCTTTTAATCCCAACTAATTAGCCATGACATAAAACAATGACATGGCTTAAAATTAACAATAATAGAGCACTAGGGAAATAAGTTTCTCCAGTGCTTCTTTAATAAACATTAAGAATAACTTACGGCAATGTTCTTAACTTCAGCCATACTAAGGTGAGATATTTCAGACACTTCTTCAATAGAATAGCGTTTTGTCTGTAGCATGGTCTTTGCAACTTCGATATTTCTTTTTTCCGCGCCTTTCTTTTCGCCCTCTTTCAATCCAACGGCTTTGCCCTTCTTTTCTCCCTCCCTTATTCCTTCGGCCTTAAGTCTCTTCCCATAGTCCTCAAATACAGGCCTTAGCTTTTCTAATTCCATATCCTCTATTTTCTCTCTCATATTCTCTCGTCCTCCATTCTTTATTTTGTAGTTCTCCGCTGCGTACTGAAAGACTTCTCCTTCCATAGTGTAAGGATCTTCGTTATTCAGATCTCTAGCAAGCACTCCTATCTCTCCATCTTCCTCCCTTGCCTTTTCCAGGTTCACAACCTTTATTCCTATCTCGAAGCCTTCAAAATACTCCGAGATCCTATCTCCTCCCATATTGAAAGTATAAACGACTTCCCCTCTGCCGAAAAGATCGAAGTCGCAAAGGAAGACAACCCACGTCTTCTGTCCTAGAAAATGGTATCTTTCTCCCTGTATTGATGATGATAGCGCAACAGTTAGCGCATACCCGATCAGACGGTCTACCAGGTCTGCTTCATTCTTCCTCTGCATGTCAACTGTTACAATCATGCTCTTGATCCTGAGAGTGACGTCAGGCTTTATCCTCTTAGCCCACAGGCTTATGTACTCCTCTTCTACTACGGCATCGTATATCGCATCGAATTCAAAGCCTAACGTCCTCAGTATGTATGATGCCACAGGA